>JAGTRW010000010.1 GCA_018262095.1 Pseudomonadota bacterium | reverse complement strand
CCCCGTGCATGCTGCTGGTCAATCCGCTTCTGACCACCGCCGAGTACCGCACGGCCGCGCATCTCGCGCAATACCTCCAAGTGCTTCTTCGTCTTTCCGTCCATCGTGACTCCTCACTGCTGCGTTAAGTAAGACATCCAAGCCGGCCACCAGCTACAGGCCAAGTACGCCGAAAAACAGGTAACAGATGGCGGCACCGACGACCGACATCGAGAATCCCCAGATCAACAACTGGCGGAACAATTTCCCCTTGTCTTCCTTCTCTGCGGCACAGGCGATGCAGATTGCGCCGAAAAGTGAAAGCGGTGACGTGTCGACCATGTGCGAACCGACGTCGATCGACGAAATCATCGAGATGGCATTACCGCCGCCGAGTTGCTCGATCAGGCCGGGAACCAGCGGCAGGAACATCGGCATGACGACGCCGGACGAACTCGAGTAGGCCGAAATGACGCCGGTCACCAGCGCCAGAACGCCGTTGACGCTCACCGGGTTGGAGATCGCCGAGATGATGCTGACCAGCGCATTGAGGCCGCCAGCCTTGTCCATGACGTCGATCAGGATTCCCATGCCGCCGACCATGATGATCACCGACCAGGGAATCGACTTGACGGCGGCCTTGCTGTCGCCAGCGTTGGAGACCAGCAGGACGGTCGATAGCAGGAAGGCGATGGCGCCGACGTTGGCCGATTTGCCGTTGCCGATCGCCCGCAGGAACATCGGGCTGAACAGCTCCTTGGTAATCGCCAGGCTGGGCAGAATGACCAACAGAACCAGCAGGCCGATGCAGCCAAGCGTCATCCATTGATGCTGGTTGAACGGCTCGGGTTTCGGCGCGATGCTGTCGATGCTCAAGGTCGAGTCGCGCTGACTGACCACCCAGGCCCAGCCACCGAGCGCGAAAAATCCGCCGATATTGCCGGCCATCTGGGCAATTTCGGAATTCATATGGATCTTCCAGCCCAGCGCATCCAGATTGCCGAGGCTCTGACCCATCACGTCGAGTTGTGGCGCCATCTTGGCCAGGAAGAAATTGGAAATGATCCCGGTCGGCGCAATCGGCGAGAAGGCGGCACCGTTCGCCGCACCGACCACCAGCAAAGTCATCAGGAAGGCCTTCATGCCAATCCGGTCGGCAATCGCCATCGCGACCGGCGCCATCAGCGTGACGGTCGCGATGTTGCCCGGGCCAATCGTGGTGATGGCCGTGATCAGAATGAAAAGAATCAGTGGAATCAATGCGGTATTGCCGCCGGCTAGTCGTATTGCGTTACTGGTGAACTTTTCCATCGTTCCGTTGGTGGTGGCAATGCCAAAAAGAAAACAGACTCCGGTCAGTATCATGAACAGGTCAAGCGGCCAAGCCTGCATGATCTTGACTGCCGACAGGTCGGCAAATATCGAGCCGATGCCGACGGCAAAGGCGATGGCGACGATGCCGACGTTGAGGTCTTCGTTGTACATCGAGATGCCAACGACGATGATGACACCGACCAGCGATGCAATGGCGGCGGTAGATATTTCTAACATTGAGTTCCCCTCCTGGTGAATTTTTATCGTCCCGATGGCAATGCCAAGAATCGAGCGGCATTTATTCATCGACAGAATCTCTTGAAATCCAATGCACGGTTCGAGTATTGCGGCGTGAAACCGGGCTGGCAATTGTGGAAAACCACAGGTACGGGTTCGCGACTTGATTGTCGGTTAGCGGTCGGGCGTGGCGCCGACCGCTCGTCCCTCTTCACAAATCCGGCGCAATCGACGACGATGTTGGGCCATGCTTGCCTAGGCGCAGCCGTCCAATTTTCGTCGCCATCTTTGCCGGGAAAACGTCAAAAAATGAAATTCTTGCTACCGCTGATCGCCATGCTGGTCAGCGCTCTCTGCGCTGTTCCGCCCGTTGCCTGGGCAGAGCAGCCGATCGTGATCAAGTTCAGCCACGTCGTTGCGCTCGATACCCCCAAGGGCAAAGGCGCCGAGTTTTTCGCCAAACGTGCTGCCGAGCTGACGCGTGGCGCGGTCAAGGTCGAGGTCTACGCCAACTCGACGCTCTACCGCGACAAGGACGAAATGGAGGCGCTGCAACTGGGGGCGGTAGAGATGCTCGCGCCGTCGCTGGCCAAACTCGGACCGCTGGGCGTCAAGGAGTTCGAGGTTTTTGACCTGCCTTACATCTTCGATAACACCGAGGTGTTGCATAAGGTGACGCAGGGCGCGCTGGGTGTCTCGCTGTTGTCAAAACTTGAACCGAAAGGAATCAAGGGGTTGGCGTTCTGGGACAACGGCTTCAAGTCGTTTTCCGCCAATCGGCCGTTACGTACTGCGCTCGACTTCAAGGGGCTGAGGATGCGCATCCAATCGTCCAAGGTGCTCGAATCGCAGATGCGCGTTCTGGGGGCGTTGCCGCAGGTCATGGCCTTTTCTGATGTCTATCAGGCGCTGCTCACCGGGGTTGTCGATGGCACAGAAAACCCGCATTCCAATCTCTATACGCAAAAAATGTATGAAGTTCAGAAGTATATGACGCTGACCGATCACGGCTACCTCGGCTATGCGGTGATTACCAACAAGCGGTTTTGGGAAAGTTTGCCGTCGGTCGTTCGCAGTCAGCTTGAGCAGGCAATGAAAGAAGCGACGGTTTTCGCCAACAAGATTGCGCAGGAGGAAAACGACAGTGCGCTGGCGAGAATCAAGGAAATGGGCAAGACGCAAGTGCACACGCCGACCGTCGCCGAGCGCGCCGAGCTCAAGAAAGTGATGATCAAAACGCACAGTGAAATGGCCTCACGCATCGGCAAGGAAACAATCGAAGCGATCTACCGGGAGACCGGTTTCGATCCGGCCAGACTCTAGGCGGGACGTTGATTTTGGCGTGCGCAGCAAGCAATTTCGGCATTCGCGCCAGAGTGTTGGTACAATGCCAGGTTGGTCGTACCATCAGATTTTTATTGGCGTATTTCCTGTCCTTTGTGGAGAATTGACTCATGGCTATCGAACGCACTCTTTCCATCATCAAACCCGATGCGGTCGCCAAGAATGTGATCGGCAAGATCTATTCGCGTTTCGAGACCAACGGTCTGAAGATCATCGCCGCCAAAATGGTCTGGCTGTCGCCGCAGCAAGCCGGCGAGTTCTATGCCGTGCACAAGGCGCGCCCTTTCTATGGCGAGCTGGTCGAGTTCATGACCTCCGGTCCGGTGATGATTCAGGCGCTTGAAGGTGAAGACGCGATTGCCAAGAACCGCGAATTGATGGGCGCGACCGATCCGAAAAAGGCCGCGCCGGGAACCATTCGCGCCGACTTCGCCGAGTCGATCGACGCCAACGCGGTGCATGGTTCGGACGGTCCCGAGACGGCCAAGGTCGAGATCGGATTTTTCTTCCCCGAAATGAACGTTTACTCGGGCCGCTAGGCCTAGCGGCAAGCCGGGCTCACCCCTCTGATGACCATCAACCTGCTCGATTTCGACGCGGCCGATTTGACCGCCTTCTTCGCCGAACACGGCGAGAAACCGTTTCGTGCAAAGCAGGTGCTGCGCTGGATGCATCGTTTCGGGCAGAGCGACTTCGACGCGATGACCGACATCGCCAAGACGCTGCGCGAAAAGCTCAGAATCCTGGCGTCGGTGACGCCGCCAACGATTGTTTCGGACAAGCTTTCCGACGACGGGACGCGTAAGTTCCTGTTCGACGTCGGCGGCGGCAACGCCGTCGAGACGGTCTTCATTCCCGAGGACGATCGCGGCACGCTGTGCGTTTCGACGCAGGCCGGTTGCGCGCTCGATTGCTCGTTCTGTTCGACCGGCAAGCAGGGTTTTAACCGAAACCTCTCGGTCGGCGAAATCATCGGTCAGCTGTGGCAGGCCAATCGCGCGCTGGGTGCCGATCCGGCGGGCGATCGAATCATCAGCAACGTGGTGTTGATGGGCATGGGCGAGCCGCTCGCCAACTTCGAGAACACCGTCAAGGCGCTGCGCTTGATGCTCGACGACAATGCCTACGGCTTGTCGCGTCGCCGCGTCACGGTGTCGACCTCGGGACTGGTTCCGGTGATGGATCGGTTGGCCGACGAATGTGCGGTGGCTCTCGCCGTTTCGCTGCATGCACCCAACGACAAGCTGCGTGACGAACTGGTGCCGATCAACCGCAAGTATCCGCTGCATGAGCTGATGGCCGCGTGCAACCGCTATCTGCAAAAGGCGCCGCGCGACTTCGTGACCTTCGAATACGTGATGCTGGCCGGCGTCAATGACTCCGATGAACAGGCGCGCGAGTTGCTCGCGCTGACGCGCAACGTCTCGTGCAAGTTCAACCTGATTCCATTCAATCCGTTCCCGGGGTCGCCGTATCTGCGTTCGGCCTCGCCGCGCATCAAGCGTTTTGCGCAGATACTGATGGACGCCGGCGTCGTCACCACGACGCGCAAGACGCGCGGCGACGACATCGACGCCGCGTGTGGCCAGCTTGCCGGACAGGTGCTCGACAAAACGCGGCGAAGCGAGCGTACGCCACGCCGGGTTATTGACGTGCACGAGGTGCGTAACCGATGAATGCGCTGCGAAAAATGCTAACAGGCTTTGCTCTGGCGGCCGCGCTGGTCCTCGCCGTAGCGCCTGCACGGGCGCAGAAATCCGAGCCGCCGGTGCCTGAGATGCTGTCCTCGGCGGTCCCCAAGGATGTCTATACGCGCGCCAAGCTGCATACCGAACTCGGTTCTATGTATTTCCAGAATGGCAACCTGATCGTTGCGCTCGAAGAGCTGACGATTGCCATCTCGATCAATCCGAATTACGCGCAGGCCTATAGCACGCGAGGTCTGGTGCTCTATTACATCAAGGAACTCGCCTCGGCCGAGAAAGATTTTCAGCGCGCCTTGGACCTCGATGCCAAGGACCCGGAGATCAGCAACAACTACGGCTGGTTTCTTTGTCAGACGGGCAAAGAGAAGGAGTCGATTGCCTACTTCGAACGGGCGATCAGAAACCCGCTCTATCAGACGCCCGAAACGGCGTATCTCAACGCCGGCGCCTGTTATATCAAGCTCGGTGACCTGGCTTCGGCCGAGGAGTATGTGCGCAAGAATCTGCGGTTTTCGCGCGATAATCCGCAAGCACTGTTTCAGTTGGCCAAGATCAGCTACCTGCGTGGCAACTACGATGCAGCGCGGGAACATCTGAAAAAAGTGGTTCGTCAGATCGATCCCGATGCCGAGACGCTGTGGTTGTCGTTGCGCGTCGAGCGCCGCCTCGGCGATCGCTTGGCGGAGAGCAGTCTTCTCGCCCAGTTGCGGCGCAAATATCCTGATTCACCCGAGTATCAGGAGTTTCTAAAGGGTAATTTCGAATGAGTGGGTCAATAGTTCCTCCGCGCCTCGCGGATGAAGAGGCGCGCGTCGGATCGGATGTGACACCGGCGGTGGATGCTTGCGCAGAATCTCCGGTGATGCCGCTGCAAAGCGTTGGTCAGCAACTGCGTACGGCGCGCTTGGCCAAGGGGCTGACCGCCGACGATGTGGCCAAGGCGCTCAAGCTGAGCCCGCGCCAAGTGGTGGCGCTGGAAGCCGACGACTGGCCGAGCCTGCCGTGCAAGACGATCATCCGCGGTTTTGTGCGAAATTATGCGCGTCTGCTTGGCGTCAATGCGAATCTGCTGATGGGCGCGCTTGACCAGCTGGCGATGCCGCAGGGGCCAGAACTTGAAATGTCGGTCGGTACCCCGGTCAATATTCCGCAGGAGGGCAAGGTCGACCGGCGGGACTTTGCGCGAGTCCTTTCCGGTCTGCTGATCCTGGTGCTGGCCGTTTCGGCCTATTTCTTCTTCCCGCAGGAACTCTGGCTGTCGACGCTGTCGGCATTGAAGTCAGTGGGGCAATCGGCTGAAGTCGCCGTTGAGAAAGCGCCGGTCGCCGAACCGGAACCGGCTGGCGCGCCGGAGCCTGTCAAGGCTCCCGAAGCAGCTTTGCCGGCGGTGTCGGCAAGCACGCCGCCAGCGGTGGCGGCACCCGCTACCGCCAACGCGCCGGCCAGCGGCAATGCGGCGACCAATGCGTCAGCCAACGTTTTGAAATTCAGCTTTGCTCAGCCGTCATGGGTCGAGGTGCGTGATCGCAGCGGCCAGATCATCTTCTCGAAGAAAAACGACGCCGGCACCGAGCGCGAGGTTGAAGGCCAACCGCCGTTCTCGGTAATTATCGGCAATGCCGGGTTCGTGACCTTGCAGTACAAGGGCAAATCGGTCGATTTGTCCAAGCGCAGCAAGGAAGACGTCGCTCGCCTGACGCTTGAATGAGATGAACAACGAATTGAACTCCAGCTCCCCGCGCAGGCTGACGCGCGCCGTGCGTATCGGTGCGCTGACGGTCGGCGGCGATTTTCCGGTGGTCGTCCAGTCGATGACCAACACCGATACCGTCGATGTGCTCAAGACCGCGATCCAGTGTGCCGAACTCGCGCGTGCCGGGTCGGAACTGGTGCGCATCACGGTCAATACGCCCGAAGCGGCCGCCGCGGTGCCCAAGATCATCGAGCATCTGGCCAAGATGGGCGTCGCCGTGCCGCTGATCGGCGACTTTCATTACAACGGTCATCGCCTGCTCGCCGACCATCCCGACTGCGCGCGGGGGCTCGCCAAATACCGCATCAATCCGGGCAACGTTGGCCACGGCAAGAAGCGCGACGAACAGTTCGCGCAAATGATCGAAATCGCCTGCCGCTACGACAAACCGGTGCGTATCGGCGTCAACTGGGGCAGCCTCGACCAGGACCTGCTGGCGCGAATCATGGACGAGAACGCGCGCCGCGCCGCGCCGAGGGGCGCCATCGAGATCATGCGCGAGGCGATGGTCAGTTCGGCGCTCGAATCGGCAGCCAAGGCCGAGGAGATGGGCTTGCCCGGTGATCACATCATCCTCTCGTGCAAGGTCTCCGGAGTGCAGGATCTGATCGCCATTTACCGCGAGTTGTCGCGCCGCTCGGACTACCCGCTGCATCTGGGACTGACCGAGGCCGGCATGGGCTCGAAGGGAATTGTCGCGTCGACGGCGGCGATGTCGGTGCTGCTGCAGGACGGCATCGGCGACACCATCCGCGTTTCGCTGACGCCCGAACCCGGCGGATCGCGCACGCAGGAAGTGATCGTCGCGCAGGAAATGCTGCAGACCATGGGGCTGCGCGCGTTCACCCCGATGGTCGCGGCTTGCCCGGGCTGCGGTCGCACCACCAGCACCTTCTTCCAGGAACTGGCGCAGTCGATTCAGGAACATGTGCGCAGCCACATGCCGCAGTGGCGCACTGAGTACGACGGCGTCGAGAACATGACGCTGGCGGTGATGGGCTGCATCGTCAATGGTCCGGGCGAGAGCAAGCACGCCAATATCGGCATCAGCCTGCCCGGCACCGGCGAAGTGCCGGCGGCACCGGTCTTCGAGGATGGCGCCAAGACCGTGACGCTGCGCGGCGAGCACATCGCCGAAGAATTTACCGCCATCGTCGATCGCTACGTGGCGCGAACCTACCCGAGAAAGTTTGCCAAGTGAGTCAAAATATCCAGTCCGTCCGCGGGATGAACGACATCCTGCCGGGCGAATCCGAGTTCTGGGAAGTCTTCGAGGAAACCGTGCGCTCGTGGCTCAAGAGCTACGGCTACAAACCGATCCGCCTGCCCATCGTCGAGCCGACACCGCTCTTCAAACGCGCCATCGGCGAAGTCACCGACATCGTCGAGAAGGAGATGTATTCCTTCGTCGACAGCCTCAACGGCGAACCGCTGACGCTGCGCCCCGAAGGCACGGCCGGTTGCGTGCGCGCGTTGATCCAGCACAAGCTGGCGATCCAGCATCCGCAACGCCTTTATTACATGGGGCAGATGTTCCGCCACGAACGGCCGCAGAAAGGACGTTACCGCCAGTTCAATCAGGTCGGCGTCGAGTCTTTCGGTTTTGCCGGTCCGGATATCGATGCCGAGCAGATCCTGATGGGCGCGCGCTTGTGGGATGACCTCGGACTCGACGGCATCAAGCTGCAGCTCAACTCCTTGGGGCAGGCCGATGAACGCGCCAAACACCGCACCGAATTGATCGGCTATTTCGAGCAGCACATGGATCTGCTCGACGACGAGGCCAAGCGGCGTCTTTATACCAACCCGCTGCGCATCCTCGATAGCAAGAATCCGGCGATGCAGGACATCATCGTCGCTGCGCCCAGGCTGATCGATCACCTCGGCGCCGAGTCGCTGGCGCATTTCGAAGGCGTGCAGCAGGTGCTGCGCGACGCCGGTCTACCTTTCGAGATCAATCCGCGGCTGGTGCGCGGACTCGATTATTACAATCTCACCGTCTTCGAGTGGGTCACCGACCGTCTCGGCGCGCAAGGCACGGTCTGCGCCGGTGGGCGCTACGATGGCCTAGTTGAGCAGCTCGGTGGCAAACCGACGCCGGCCTGCGGTTTCGCGATGGGCGTCGAGCGTCTGCTGGCGCTGATTCGCGAATCGGGCGGCGAGCCGACGTTGGGCGGCATCGACGTCTATCTGGTGCATCAGGGCGAAGCGGCGTCGCGCTTGGCGCCGCGCGTCGCCGAAGGGCTGCGCGATCAGGGGATCGACGTGTTGTTCCACTGCGGTGGCGGCAGCTTCAAATCGCAAATGAAGAAGGCCGATACCTCGGGCGCCGAGTTTGCCGTTATCATCGGCGACGATGAGGCCAAAGCCGGTGAAGTGACGCTCAAGCCTTTGCGTGCCACGGGCGATCAGCCGAACGAACAGCAGCGTGAACAGAAAAGAGTCAGCGTCGATGCGGTCGCCGACGAAATCATGAAATCATTTTTGGATTGGGAAGACGAGTAATGGCTACCTACGACCTCGAAGAACAAGAACAACTCGCCGAAATCAAAACGTGGTGGAAGCAGTACGGCAATCTGCTGATCAACGTACTGACGGCAGCCGCGCTGATCGTCATCGCGTGGCAGGGCTGGAACTGGTATCAGCGCAACCAGACCGCTCAGGCGTCGCTCGTCTATAACGTGTTGCAAAGGGCGGTGGCCGACAAGGATTCGCAACGCATCAAAGCAGCCAGCGGCGAACTGATCGAAAAATTCAGCGGTTCGAGTTATGCGTCGCTGGGCGCGCTGACGACGGCCAAGGTGCTGGTCGACGCCGGGGATGCCAAGACCGCCAAGCTGCAGTTGCAGTGGGTCGTCGACCACGGATCGGACGAACTGCGCGATCTGGCGCGCCTGCGCCTGGCTGCTGTGTTGCTCGATGAGAAATCTTACGCTGAGGCCTTGAAGCAACTCGACGGCAAGGTCGGTGCGGGGTTTGAAGCGCGCTTTGCCGACAACCGCGGCGACGTGCTCGTCGCGCAGGGCAAGACTGCCGAGGCGCAAGCCGCCTATCAAAGCGCGCTGGCCAAACTCGACGAGGCCGAGAGCAAGGAGAAGAATGGCGGGCAGGGCTGGCAGGGGCAGTCGACTGCCGTCTATCGCGAACTGCTGCAGCAAAAACTCGACGCGGTCGGTGGGGGAAAGTAATGAGCAAGTGCCTGGCTGCTGTCTGTTTGGCCTTCGTTCTGGCCGGTTGCTCGACGATCGAATCGATCAACCCGTTCGTCAGCCACGGGCCGAAAATGGCCGAACTGAAGCCGATCACGGTGAGCGCGCAGGCGCGGGTGATCTGGCGTGAAAGCGTCGGCAAGAGCGATCTTTACGCCTTTACACCGGCGGTCGTCGGTACCTCGGTCTACGCCGCCAGCGCGAATGGCACGGTGATGCGCATCGATGATGGCGCGCTGGCCTGGAAAATCAATGCCGGACAGCCGCTCTCGGGCGGCGTCGGTGCCGATGCGCAGATGGTCGTCGTCGGCTCGCCGAAAGGCGATCTGCTGGCTTTTTCGAGCGCCGACGGCACGCTGCTCTGGAAAGCCAAAGCAACCAGCGAAATTCTCTCGCCCCCCGCGCTGGGTGAAGGGCTGGTCGTCGTGCGTAGCGGCGATAACCGTCTGGCTGCCTACGACGCGCAGGACGGCAGGCGCAAATGGATTTACCAGCGTCCGATGCCGGCGCTGGCGCTGCGCGTGACCGCCGCTCCGGTGGTGGACGGAAAGCTCGTTTTCGTCGGCTTTCCCGGCGGCAAGCTGATCGCCGTCAGCGCCGCCAACGGTGCCGCGCTGTGGGACGGCGCGGTCGCCTTGCCCAAGGGGACTACC
Source organism: Pseudomonadota bacterium (assembly GCA_018262095.1). Taxonomy (GTDB): domain Bacteria; phylum Pseudomonadota; class Gammaproteobacteria; order Burkholderiales; family Rhodocyclaceae; genus Propionivibrio. The sequence goes on along the minus strand of JAGTRW010000010.1, from coordinate 97,351 downwards.
GAACTCGACCGGGTCGCTGACATTACCAGCACGCCGGTGATTTCCGGGCGAACCATCTGCTCGGTCGCTTTCCAGGGGCGGGTCGCGTGTTTCGATTTGAGCACCGGCAACCTGATCTGGGCGCGCGACATGTCGAGTTCCGCGGGGCTGGCGATCGATGCGCGCTATCTGTACGTGACCGACGACAAGGGCTCAGTGCATGCGCTCGACATGGCCAGTGGCGCCAGCATCTGGAAGCAGGACAAGTTGTTGAACCGCCGCGTCAGCGCGCCCTTGCCGCTGCGTGGGCTGATCGCCGTTGCCGACGCTCAGGGCTTCGTCCATTTTCTGAGTCGTGACGACGGATCCTTCGTCGCTCGCCAGCCGACCGACGGCAGTCCTGTGGTCGCGCCCTTGCAGGCGCTGGGCCGCAGTTTGCTGCTGCAAACAAGTAACGGCGGTGTCTACGCCATCGAGGCGCAATGAAACCAACTATCGTTATTGTCGGCCGTCCGAATGTCGGAAAATCGACGCTCTTCAACCGTCTGACCAAGACGCGCGACGCGCTGGTCGCCGATATCCCGGGTTTGACCCGCGATCGTCATTATGGCCACGGCAAGGTCGGCAGCAAGCCCTATCTGGTCGTCGATACCGGTGGCTTCGAGCCGCTCGCCAAAGACGGCATCATGCACGAGATGGCGCGGCAGGCCGAGCAGGCGATCGCCGAAGCCGACGCGGTGATCTTCGTCGTCGATGCGCGCACCGGCATCACCGCGCTCGACAAGGAGATTGCCAACAAGCTGCGCCGCGCGCAGCGGCCGGTGTTCGTCGCGGTCAACAAGGCCGAGGGGATGAACCAGGGAATCGTCATTGCCGATTTCCACGAGCTTGGCCTGGGCGAGCCCTACGCCATCTCGGCGACGCATGGCGAGGGCGTGCGCCCGTTGATCGAACTGGCGCTCGAACCTTATCCCGAGCCCCAGGAAAACGAGGCCGAGAGCGACGTCCTCAAGGTAGCGATCGTCGGCCGCCCGAACGTCGGCAAGAGCACGATGATCAACGCCATCCTCGGCGAAGAGCGGGTGATCGCCTTCGATCAGCCGGGAACGACGCGCGACGCGATCTTTATCGACTTCGAGCGCGCCGGAAAGCACTACACGCTGATCGATACGGCCGGGTTGCGGCGCAAGGGCAAGGTTTTCGAAACCGTCGAGAAGTTTTCGGTGATCAAGACGCTGCAGTCGATCGAGGATGCCCACGTGGTGATTCTGGTGCTCGACGCGCAGCAGGATATTTCCGACCAGGATGCCCATATCGCCGGCTTCGTCGTCGAATCGGGGCGTGCGCTGGTGGTCGCGATCAACAAGTGGGATGGCCTCGATTCCTACGTCCGCGAGCAGATCAAGAACGATCTTGAAGCCAAGCTCAAGTTCCTCGACTTCGCCAACTTCCACTATGTCTCGGCGCTCAAGGGCCAGGGCCTGGACCCGGTCTTCCGTTCGGTCGATGCCGCCTACAAGGCGGCGACCGCCGACCTGTCGACGCCGCAACTGACGCGCACGCTGATCGACGCGGTGGCCAAACAGGCACCGCCGCGCGGCGGAATTTTCCGCCCCAAGCTGCGCTACGCCCACCAGGGCGGGCGCAATCCGCCGGTCATCGTCATTCACGGCAACGCGCTCGACAAGGTGCCGGACTCGTATACGCGCTACCTTGAACATACTTTCCGCGAGGTGTTCAAGTTGCAGGGAACGCCGCTGCGCATCCAGTTCAACGTGTCGACCAACCCCTTTGCCGACCGCAAACCCGCCGAAAAAAGCCGGCGTCGACCGCGCGCTGAAGAAAAGCCGAAACCAACTGCCAAAACGGCGGTCAAACTGGTTGCCGGGGTAGTTGCGAAGCCAAAACCCCGGCCGCGGCCCAAGGCCAAGTATGGCCCCGCCAGGGGCTGACGGTTCTGGGTTTGTATGGCAAATATAAGCAAAATCAATTAAGCTAACCGACCTCATACCAACAACGAAACATGGAGTTCTAACCATGAGCAATAAAGGGCAACTCTTACAAGACCCGTTTCTCAATGTGCTGCGCCGTGAGCACGTTCCGGTCTCCATCTACCTGGTCAATGGCATCAAATTGCAGGGGCAGGTCGAGTCGTTTGACCAGTACGTCGTGCTGCTCAAGAACACCGTGACCCAGATGGTCTATAAACATGCGATCTCGACCGTGGTGCCTTCACGCCCGGTCAGCGTTGCGCAGGATGACATTGACGAAGCCTGAAATTCTTCGCCGTTCTGCAAGCCTGTTATTCCAATCGAGGGCTGTTTCCATAGCGCAGCAACGAGCCGGCCTTCCTTTCCGCCGTAAAACGCCTCAATGACCGAACGACCCGCCGCTGCCGAACGCGCTGTGGTCGTTCAGCTTGATTTCGGCGACAGCGACGTCGCCGAACAACTCGAAGAAGTCCGTCTGCTCACCGAGTCTGCCGGTGCGGTGGTCTGTGCCGTGGTCCATGGCCGGCGGCAGAGTCCGGATGCGGCGACCTATGCCGGCAAGGGAAAGGTGCAGGAAGTCGCTGCCGAGGTCGCCGCGCACCAGGCCAATCTGGTCGTCTTCAATCACGAGTTGTCGCCTGCCCAGCAGCGCAATCTCGAGCGCGCGCTGCAGTGCCGCGTCATCGACCGCACCAGCCTGATCCTCGACATCTTTGCACAGCGTGCGCAAAGCGCAGAAGGCAAGCTGCAAGTCGAACTGGCTCAACTCGACCATCTGGCGACGCGCCTGGTTCGCGGTTGGACTCACCTCGAGCGGCAGAAGGGCGGCATCGGGCTGCGCGGCCCCGGCGAGACCCAGCTAGAAACCGATCGCCGCCTGCTCGGCAAGCGCGTCAAGCTGCTCAAGGAAAGGCTCATTCGCCTCGAAAGGCAGCGCGGCGTGCAGCGCAAATCGCGCGGGCGCGGCGAGGTCCTCAGCGTATCCTTGGTCGGCTACACCAATGCCGGAAAGTCGACGCTGTTCAATGCGCTGACGCACGCCGGTGCCTACGCCGCCGACCAGCTGTTCGCCACCCTCGATACCACGTCGCGCAAGCTGTGGTTGGGCGACGCCGGGAATATCGTGATCTCCGACACCGTCGGTTTCATCCGCGATCTGCCGCACGAACTGGTCGCCGCTTTTCATGCGACGCTGGAAGCGACCGCGCAAGCCGATCTGCTGCTCCATGTCGTCGATTCGGCGAGTCCGGCGCGCGAGGCCCAGGTTGCCGAGGTCGACAAGGTGCTGGTGGCGATCGGCGCGGCCGACGTACGGCAGCTGATCGTGCTCAACAAACAGGACCTGACCGGGCTGCCGCCGGCCGTCGAGCGCGACGAGTATGATAGAATCGTTCGCGTTCGAGTCAGCGCGAAATCTGGCGATGGTCTGCCCCTGTTGCGCGAGGCGCTGACCGAAATTGCTCTCGAGAAACTTCGCACAGCGCACACGCGGCCGATAGCCGGTGATGCATCGCTCAACCCTGATATTATTCTGGACTCAGGTTTCTCCCTATGATTTCAAGCATTGGATTACTCATGTCGCTCAACGATCCGCAGTGGGGCAATCGCGGTAATGATAGTGGTGGTGGCAACAACGGCGGCAAGCGGCCGAATCAGGGGCCTCCTGACCTCGAGGAATTGTGGCGCGATTTGAATCGTCGCCTGTCCGGCTTGTTCGACAAGAAGGGCGGCGGTAGCGGCAATGGTGGTGGCAATCGCCCGCCGCTCGAGTTCAACCCCAAATTCCTCGGCGGCGGCATCAGTCTGCTGGTCGGCGTCGTCGTGCTGGCCTGGCTGGCCAGTGGCTTCTATATCGTCGATGCTTCTCAGCGTGGGCTGGTGCTGCAGTTCGGCAAGTACAAGGAGAGCACCGAGTCGGGTCTGCGCTGGCGTTTGCCGTATCCGATCCAGTCGCACGAACTGGTCAATATTTCCGGCGTGCGGACCATCGAAGTCGGTTACCGCGGCAGCGAAAAGAACAAGGTGCTCAAGGAAGCGCTGATGCTCACCGATGACGAAAACATCATCAACATCCAGTTTGCCGTCCAGTACATCCTCAAGGATCCGGTCGAGTACATCTTCAACAACCGGACGCCTGACGACGCCGTGATGCAGGTCGCCGAAACGGCGATTCGCGAGATCGTCGGCAAGAACAAGATGGACTTTGTTCTCTACGAGGGGCGCGAGCAGATCGCGGTCAAGGCGTCGGCGCTGATGCAGGAAATCCTCGACCGCTATCAGACCGGCATCCTGATTTCCAAGGTGACGATGCAGAACGCGCAACCGCCCGAGCAGGTCCAGGCCGCTTTCGACGATGCCGTCAAATCCGGTCAGGATCGCGAGCGCCAGAAAAATGAAGGTCAGGCTTACGCCAACGACGTGATTCCGAAAGCGCGTGGTACCGCCGCCCGCCTGCTGCAGGAGGCCGACGGTTACAAGCAGCGTCTGATCGCCACCGCCGAGGGCGACGCCAGCCGCTTCAAGCAGATCAACACCGAGTACGCCAAGGCGCCGGAAGTGACGCGTAGCCGGATGTATCTGGAAACGATGCAGCAGGTCTATTCGAGCACCAGCAAGGTGATGGTCGACGCTAAGGGGCAGGGCAATCTGCTCTATCTGCCGCTCGACAAGCTGATGCATGCCGCGAGCGGTGCTTCGCTCTCTGCCGACAGCGTCGGCAGCAGCGCCGAAATGCCGGCGCAAGTTCGCCAGAGCGCGCCGATTTCCAACGAGACGCCACCGCAGGTGGTCGATAAAACTGATGCGCGTTCGCGTGATGCCTTGCGTTCACGTGATCGGGAGGCTCGCTAATGAAAGCCGGATTGAATGCAGTTGCCGCCATCGTCGCGGTCGTTATTGTGGCGCTGGGCGCGACGATCTTTACCGTCGATCAGCGGCAGTACGCGATCGTCTTCCAACTCGGCGAAGTGCGTGACGTGATCGCCGAGCCGGGCCTTTACTTCAAGTGGCCGCTGATCCAGAACGTACGTTACTTCGACAAGCGGATCCTGACGCTCGACAGCGCCGAACCCGAGCGCTTCATCACCTCGGAAAAGAAGAACGTGCTGGTCGATTCCTACGTCAAATGGAAGATCGTCGACCCCAGGCTTTACTACGTCTCGGTCGCCGGCGACGAGACGCGCGCCAAGACGCGCCTGTCGCAGACGGTCAACGCCGGTTTGCGCGAAGAATTCGGCAAGCGCACCGTTCATGACGTGGTTTCGGGCGAGCGCGACAAGATCATGGAGCAGATGCGCGCCAAGGCCGATCTCGACGCACGCAAGATCGGCGTCCAGATCGTCGATGTGCGCGTCAAGCGCGTCGATTTTCCGACCGAAGTTTCCGAATCGGTCTACCGACGAATGGAAGCCGAGCGCAAGCGCGTCGCCAACGAACTGCGTTCGGAAGGTTCTGCCGAGGCCGAGAAAATCCGCGCCGATGCCGACAAGCAGCGCGAGGTGATCGTCGCCGAAGCCTACCGCGACGCGCAGAAGATGAAGGGCGAGGGCGATGCCAAGGCGGCAGCGACCTATGCTCAGGCGTTCAATCAGAACCCCGAGTTCTATTCCTTCTATCGCAGCCTCGAAGCGTATCGCGCGAGCTTCAAGAGCAAGAACGACGTGATCGTCGTCGAGCCCAATTCGGACTTCTTCAAGTACATGAAGAGTGTCGGGCGAGGTAGCGAAAAATCGGGTAAATGACCTCCAGCCTGCTCATCGCCCTGGCGTTGATGCTGGTGCTCGAGGGACTGCTGCCTTTTCTCGCGCCCGGGGTCTGGCGCGAGACTTTTCGTCGCCTGGTGGCGCTTTCCGACGGACAGATTCGTTTCGTCGGTTTGACGTCGATGTTGATCGGATTATTTTTGTTGATGGTTTTTTGATGAACTGGTTATTACCCGAATATATCGCTGACGCGCTGCCCAACGAGGCGGCGCAGATCGAGCGCTTGCGCCGCGCGGTGCTCGATCTCTTCCGCCTCCATGGCTATGAGCTGGTGATGCCGCCGATGCTGCAGAATCTCGACTCGCTGCTCACTGGGTCGGGTTCCGACCTGACGCTGCGCACCTTCAAGCTGGTCGACCAGCTTTCGGGCCGCACGCTCGGCCTGCGCGCCGACATGACGCCGCAGGTCGCGCGCATCGACGCGCATCTGCTCAACCGCCAGGGCGTTACGCGCCTGTGCTATTGCGATAGCGTGCTGCATACGCTGCCGGCCTCGCTGGGCGCGAGCCGCGAGCCGATCCAGCTCGGTGCCGAGCTCTACGGCTACGCCGGCGTCGAGGCCGATCTGGAAGCGATTCGCTTGCTGGCAGCATCGCTCAAGGCGGCGGGAACGCCCGCCTCGCGCATCGATATCAGCCATGTCGGGGTCTTCCATGCGCTGGCGCTGGCTGCCGGACTCGATGAGCAAACCGAGGCGAAAATATTGCAACTGCTGCAGGTCAAGGACATTCCCGGCCTCGTAGACTGCTGCGCCAAGCTCGCCGAGCCCTACCGCGCAGCTTTCCAGCGTCTTCCCGAACTCTATGGCGGCGGCGACATCCTCGACGTCGCCGCGCGCGAGTTGCCGGCGCTGCCCGAAATCGCCTCGGCACTGGCCACCATGCGACACCTGCAGGCCGCCATGCCCGACCTGCCGCTGTCGTTCGACCTCGCCGACCTGCGCGGTTATCACTATCATAACGGCATCGTTTTCGCCGCCTACTACCCCGGTTTCCCCAGTGCGATCGCACAAGGCGGGCGCTATGACGGCGTCGGCAAGGACTTTGGCCGCGACCGGCCGGCGACCGGGTTCTCGATGGACCTGCGCGAAGTCGCGCGCTTGGCATCCGGTTGCGCGCCAGCGGCAGCGATTCTGGCGCCCTATGCGGCGGGCGACCGGGTTTTGACCGAATACGTCGCCGCCTTGCGCGCGCAGGGCGAGGTTGTCGTCGAACAGCTGCCGGGAACCTCGGGCAGCGAAGGTCCGCTGTGCGACCGCCGTCTGGTCGAGAGCGCGGGACAATGGATTACTCAAGCAATCAACAAGGACTGATAGCAAAAATGGCTAAGAATGTCGTAGTAGTCGGTACGCAGTGGGGCGACGAGGGCAAGGGCAAGATCGTCGATTGGTTGACCGATCATGCACAGGGCGTCGTGCGTTTTCAGGGCGGCCACAACGCCGGGCATACGCTGGTCGTCGGCGACAAGGTGTACAAGCTCAACCTGGTTCCGTCGGGAATTGTTCACGCCGGCGTCACCTGCTATATCGGCAATGGCGTCGTTCTCGATATCCATCACCTGATTTCCGAAATCAACGAACTCGAAGCCGGCGGCATCGAGGTCAGTTCGCGCCTCAAGATCAGCCCGGGCTGCCCGCTGATCCTTGCCTATCACTCGGCGCTCGACCGTGCGCGCGAAGCGGCCAAGTGCGCGGCGACCAAGATCGGCACCACCGGCAAGGGCATCGGGCCAACGTATGAAGACAAGGTGGCGCGCCGCGCGCTGCGCGTTTATGACCTCTTCTATCCCGAGCGTTTTGCCGAAAAGCTCAAGGAAAACCTCGACTACCACAATTTCGTGCTGACCAAGTATCTGGGCGCCGAGGCCGTCGACTATGAAACGGTCCTCGCGCAGGCGATGGCCGACGCCGAAATCATCAAGCCGATGGTCGTCGATGTCTCGGCGGCGCTCTATGCCGTCAACAAAGCCGGCGGCAACCTGCTGTTCGAGGGCGCGCAGGGCGCCTTGCTCGACATCGACCACGGCACCTATCCCTTCGTCACCTCGTCGAACTGCGTGGCGGGTGCGGCGTCGGCCGGCGCCGGCGTCGGCGCCGGAATGCTGCACTACGTGCTGGGAATCACCAAGGCCTATTGCACGCGCGTCGGCGGCGGACCTTTCCCGAGCGAACTCGACATCGAAACCGCCGGTCTTCCCGGCCATCAAATGTCGCAAGTCGGTCGCGAGTTCGGCGTAGTGACCGGGCGCAAGCGTCGCTGCGGATGGTTCGACGTTCCTGCGCTCAAGCGCTCGATCCAGATCAATGGCGTCACCGGGCTGTGCATCACCAAGCTCGACGTGCTCGACGGCATGCCCGAACTCAAGATCTGCACCGGTTACACGCTCAACGGCAAGGTCGTCGAACTGCTGCCGATGGGTTCCGACGAAGTCGCCGATTGCCAGCCGATCCTCGAAACGATGCCGGGTTGGACCGAGTCCACTGTCGGCGCGACCGAGCTCGAAGCGCTGCCGGCAGCGGCGCGCGCCTACCTCGCGCGAATCGAAGCGCTGTGCGAAATCCCGATCGATATCGTATCGACCGGCCCGGAGCGCAACGAGACGATTTTGCGCCGCCATCCGTTCGGCTGATACGCACGATCTGACGAGCAGAAAAGCCGGCTTGCTGCCGGCTTTTTTCGGTCTGGCGAAAGACTATCGAGTTGCCGGCGCTATGATGGCGCTTCTTTGATCAAAGCACGTTACGGGGCAGTAAATGGGCATTATCGACTGGTTCAAGAACCGGCCAACACAATTCGATGGCGATCGTCAGTCCAATCAGATGACGCAGTGGGCGATCGATAAGGCGGTCACGCTGACCAATCCACGGCTCAAGCTGGTGCGCGCGTATCAGGAACGCTTGGCGCCGGCGGTCGAGACCAGCGTCCGTTATCTGCGCCAGACGGTTCTGGCTTTGCCGCCAGCGATCAAGGTTTGTACCGCAAACTGGTCTTCCGACCCGGTGCTGCGTGCTTTCTTTGTTGCCGCCGCCGATATTCCCAACGCGCTCTCGCGCTCTTCCAACCTGCGCACGCTGTTTGACAAATATCCTGATCTTGACGAGGCCTATTTCATCCTGGCTCTGCGCTACAACGAACAGCGCGTGCTCGGGGTGGCGTTGCAGGGCGAGGTCGTTCAGCGCGAGGTGGCGCAGACCGTCGTCGGCTTTTCCGATCCCGAGGCACGGATCTGCGGGCAGCGCGACACCGAGGTCCGCCTGCTGCTCGGTACCCAGGGTTACGAATACCTGGTGGCGCAGGCCTTGTCTCAAATCGGCGAGGATCGATCCGAGCGTCGCGAACTCGAAGACAACCGCGCGCTGATTCGCTCGCGCTTGCGCTTGCTGCAGCAACAGGGGCCCGGTCTGGGTTCGGTCTTTGGCTCGGCACCAGTCGGTTCGAGCGAGCGGCTCAAGCTCGAAGCCCAGCTTCTGGAAAACGAGCGCCAGCTGGAAACGATCGGCAGCCTGCAATCGGTGCTCGATGCCGAGTTGGAAATTTTGCGCGAGGTGCTGGCCAATCCGCAGCGCTATCTGAGCGTCGAGAAAAAGCAATTGCGCCTCAGTACGATGAACGTCGTTCTCGACAAGACCAGCACCGACGTCGCTTCCGATGTGGTCTTTTCACTCGCCGAGCTGTCGGGAACGCCTGCGCTGCAGCGCGCCTTCGTGATGGCGCGCCTGGCGCGTTCAGATTTGCCTGCGGCGAGAATTAACTTCGCCGAGGCGCAACGTTATCTCTGAGTTGTGTTGCCGTTCAGTATCGTGCACCATGTAACCCGTCCGTCATCTGGCTGGCGTAGAATCATCGTGCGTCGATGCGGGGCAGTAAAAAAATGTCAGCCCCCCGCTTCGCTACTCCATCCGCCGGTTGTCTAGACAACCGGTTTTACTTCAGGAGATCACATGCGACTGAAATTCCTTGTACTAGCATTCGCTGTTTCGCTGTCGGCGCAGGCGCAGACCGAGATCCAGTGGTGGCACTCGATGGCTTCGGTCAATAACGAATGGGTCAACGACCTGGCCCGCGACTTCAACGCCAAGCAAAGCCGCTACAAGATCGTACCGACCTTCAAGGGTAATTATGACGAGTCGATGACGGCGGCGGTGGCCGCCTACCGCGCCGGCAACGCGCCGCATATCCTGCAGGTTTTTGAAGTCGGTACGGCGACGATGATGGCCAACAAGCAGGCGATCGTTCCGGTGACCAAGGTGATGAAGGATGGCGGACAGAAATTTGATCCCGCTGCGTATATCCCGGCGGTGGCAGGCTACTACACGGCGTCCGATGGCCAGATGCTGAGCTATCCGTTCAACAGCTCGACGACCGTTTTCTACTACAACAAGGACGCCTTCAAGGCCGCCGGCTTGAACCCCGACGTCCCGCCGGCGACCTGGATCGAAGTCGCGCAGGCCGCGGCCAAGCTCAAGGCCAACGGTCACCAGTGCCCGCTGACCATCGCCTGGCAGAGCTGGACCCAGCTCGAAAGCTTTTCATCGTGGCACAACGTCGAATTCGCCAGCAAGGGCAACGGCATGGGGGGGCTCGATGCGCGCCTGAAGGTCAATTCGCCCTTGCACGTTCGTCACATTGAAAACCTCGCCAATATGGCCAAGCAGGGCCTGTTCGTCTACAAGGGGCGGACCAGCGTTCCCGAGCCGTCCTTCGTCTCCGGCGAGTGCGCGATGATCACCACGTCGTCGGGTTTCTACGGCAACGTCAAGAAGAACGCCAAGTTCGCCTTCGGGCTGTCGACGCTGCCCTACTATCCGGATGTTCCCGGTGCGCCGCAAAACACGGTGATCGGCGGCGCCAGCCTGTGGGTGATGGCCGGCAAGAAGGCCGACGAGTACAAGGGCGTTGCCGAGTTCTTTAGTTACCTCTCGAGTCCAGAAGTGCAATCGGCGAGCCACCAGCGCACCGGCTACCTGCCGGTCACCATGGCCGCTTTTGCGCTGACCGAGAAGTCGGGTTTCTACAAGGACAACCCGGGAACCGACGTCGCACCCAACCAGATGATCCGCAAGACGACCGATGTGTCGCGTGCCATCCGTCTGGGCAACTATGTGCAGATCCGCACCATCGAGGACGAAGAGCTCGAACAGGTGTGGGCCGGCAAGAAAACTGCCAAGGAGGGGCTCGACGCCATCGTCAAGCGCGGCGACGAGCAGCTGGCGCGCTTCCAGAAGGCCAACAGCAAGTAGCCGCCGCCCGGCCTGCGGGCCGGGTACGCCAAAATGGAAAAACGCGTCCGCTTCGTCTCAGCGTGGCTGCCCTGGGTGCTGATCGCACCGCAGATGGCGGTCGTGCTGGTGTTTTTTTTCTGGCCAGCTGGCCAGGCGCTCTATCAGAGCGTGCTGTCCGAGGGCATCTTCGGCGGCGACACGCTGTTCGTCGGCGCTGAAAACTTCGAGCGATTGTTCGCCGACGAGTCCTACCTCGAGTCGTTCAAGACGACGGCGGTTTTTTCGCTGCTGGTCGCCTTTTTCGGCATGGGGCTGTCGCTGCTGTTGGCGGTGATGGCCAATCGCGTGGTGCGCGGCGCGGGAATCTACAAAACCCTGTTGATCTGGCCCTACGCCGTCGCGCCGGTGGTCGCCGGCGTGCTCTGGCTGTTCATGTTCGCCGCGCCGATGGGGATTGTCTCCTTTGTCCTGCGCGCGCTCGGCATCGACTGGAACCACCTGCTCAATTCCAACCATGCGATGACGCTGATCGTCGTCGCCGCGGTCTGGAAGCAGCTTTCGTACAATTTCCTGTTCTTTCTCGCCGGCTTGCAGTCGATCCCGAAATCGCTGATCGAAGCGGCGGCGATCGACGGCGCGTCGCCCTGGCACCGTTTTTGGACCATCGTCTTCCCGCTGCTTTCGCCGACCACTTTCTTTCTGCTGGTGATCAACGTCGTCTATGCGTTCTTCGATACCTTCGGCATCGTCGATGCCACGACCCACGGCGGCCCGGGCAAGGACACCGCGATTCTGGTCTACAAGGTCTACGTCGACGGTTTCAAGGCGATGGACATGGGCGGTTCGGCGGCGCAGTCGGTGGTGCTGATGGTGATCGTCGTGACGCTGACGGTGATCCAGTTTCATTACGTCGAAAAGAAAGTGCAGTACTGAGATGGCAGAGGGGTTTCAATGATCGAACGTCGCCGCGGTTTGACGATCTTGTCGCACGCGATCCTGCTCACCGGCGTCGCCATTGTCGCTTTTCCCCTGTATCTGACGCTGATCGCCTCGACGCAGAGCGCCGAGCAGATTGCGCAGTCGACGCCGATGTCGCTGTGGCCCGGCGGCCATGCGCTGGAGACCTACCGCACCGCACTGTTTGGCGGTGCCACCAGCGCCGGCACCAAGATTCCCGGCGCGGCGTCGATGATGTGGGTGAGCCTCGTGAGCGCGCTGATCATCGCCATCGGGAAAATCGCGATTTCGATGCTCTCGGCTTTCGCTCTCGTTTATTTCCGCTTTCCCTTTCGCAACGTCGTTTTCTGGATGATCTTCGTCACGCTGATGCTGCCCGTCGAAGTGCGCATCGGACCGACCTACGAGGTCGTCGCCGGGCTCGGCATGCTCAACAGTTACGCCGGGCTGACGGTCCCGCTGATCGCCTCGGCGACGGCGACTTTCCTGTTCCGCCAGTTCTTCCTGACGGTCCCCGACGAGCTGGTCGAGGCGGCGCGCGTCGACGGCGCCGGACCGATGCGCTTCTTCAAGGACATCCTGCTGCCGCTGTCGACCACCAGCATCGCCGCGCTCTTCGTGATCCAGTTCATTTACGGCTGGAACCAGTACCTGTGGCCGCTCTTGATGACCACCAACGAAGAGATGTACCCGGTGGTGATGGGAATCAAGCGCCTGATCGGCGGCGAGTCATTCACCGAATGGAACGTGGTGATGGCCACCGCCATCCTGGCGATGCTGCCGCCCGCGCTGGTCGTCATGCTGATGCAGAAATGGTTCGTCAAGGGTCTGGTGGACGTGGAGAAATGACTTCTTTTATTCAATCGCCCGCCGCTGCTGCGTCCTCAATCGACATTTACTGAGTCTCCTATGGCATCAATTACCCTGAACAACGTCGTCAAGCGCTACGGCAGCGGAAAAACCGCCAACCAGGTCATTCATGGCGTGAACGCCAAGATCGACGACGGCGAATTCGTCGTCGTCGTCGGCCCGTCGGGGTGCGGCAAATCGACGCTGCTGCGCATGGTTGCAGGGCTCGAAGAAATCACCGGCGGCGAGATCATGATCGGCGATCGCGTGGTCAATGATCTCGAACCGTCCGAGCGCGACATCGCGATGGTCTTTCAGAACTACGCGCTTTACCCGCACATGAACGTCTTCGACAACATGGCTTATGGCCTCAAGATCGCCAAGGTGCCGATGGCTGAGATCGAGGCGCGGGTGGCCAAGGCGGCGAAAATTCTCGAACTGGGCGAATTCATGAAGCGCAAGCCGCGCGAGCTTTCCGGCGGACAGCGCCAGCGCGTGGCGATGGGGCGCGCCATCGTTCGCCAGCCGCAGGTCTTCCTGTTCGACGAGCCGCTCTCGAACCTCGACGCCAAGTTGCGTGCGCACACGCGGCTCGAAATCCAGAAGCTGCACCGCGAGCTGGGCATCACCTCGCTGTTCGTGACGCACGACCAGGTCGAGGCGATGACGCTGGCGCAGCGCATGATCGTCATGAATGGCGGCGTGATGGAACAGTTCGGGACGCCCGACGAGGTGTACTCGCATCCGGCGACGACCTTCGTCGCCAGCTTCATCGGCTCGCCGCCGATGAACTTGCTCAGCAACGCGCCCGATTCCGAGCCAGGGACGGTCGTCGGCATCCGCCCCGAGCATCTGGACATCACTCCCGGCGGCTGGGCGCTACGCGTCGATGCGCTCGAAATGCTCGGTTTCGAGCGCCTGATCTACGGGCGCTGGCAGCACGGTGATGGCGACGAAATGGTGATTGTCCGCAGCGACGAAGCGCAGCCGGTACCCGAGCTGGACAGCATCATCCACGTCACGCCGCGCGCCGATCGCCTGCATACCTTCGACGCGGCGACCGGCAAGCGACTGTCGGCGAACGCTTGAACGCAGTCATCGGAATCCGCATCGCCCATTTCTTGAGCAAGCGAAAAAAGTCCTGTTCCAGCATCGACCTAAGCGAGTTATTCCGTGCTTATCCACAGGCTTGCGACGATTTTCTGTGGATAGTGTCGCTGCGCTCGTCAGCGCGAAGCTACTGACAATAGTCGACCGCGCTGATGTAGCTGCCTTCGCCGATGGCGATCGTGTACATCGTGGTTTTCGACTGCTTGTCGAGCGCGGGCGTGACTTCGGCGACCTTGCAGCTTTTTCCGCCGTTGCAACTGACCGTCAGCGTGTAGGTTCCGAGCATTTCGCGCATCATCACGGGAACGGTTTCGCCGCCCGGTTGAGCGTAGGTTTTCCAGTGCTCGGCGATACACGTGGCAACGCTCTGTGCCTCTTTGGCGCTGCGAAAAACCAGGTCGGGTTTGTTGCGCATCAAATCGTCAGAGCTGGCGCAGCCAAGCAGCAATAGCAGCGCGACGAGGGCATATTTATTGATCATGGTTTTTCTGGTTCTCTCGTGCAGAGGGTTTGATTGTCGGCCTTCTCGAGTCGATTGCAAGCGGCCGCGAAACTTGAAGTAAGCCGTGTCGTTGGCCTGCAGTCAAGTGCACGATGCACACGATGGTTTTCACCGGCGACGACGTTTAATCCACAGACGCCGTGGGCAAGTCTGTGGAAAACCTCTGGATAAGCCTGCGAAGTCGATGGACGCAAAGGGTTTTTTCCGGCTGCTCACGATTTAGTCAGGGCTGCCAAGGAACCGGGGCCTTAGCTTTCGTGTCTTAACAAGCGTGTTGGTTTTGACCTTGAATTCTTCGAGAGGAGAGCGTGCATGAACCTCTATCTTGATGGTAGGACGGGTAAGGAACGGCGGGATTACGGTCTAGAATTTCCCCCGGCAGGCGAATGTCGGATGACCGCCGAGCGACGCAACCCGAGGATGGCTGCCGATAAGATGGCCGACTACAACCGAGTGCTGTCGGAAGGTTACTGGGGAGCATCCGAAGATGACACAACGACAGAATAGAAGCGGAAAGGATCGCCGCTGGCATCGCCTTTCTTTTCCCGGTGTGTTCGATCGTCGCCTAAGCGCTGACCGGCGCAAACCTGAGGTTGATATCGCCCCTTGTTGAGCGTGCTTCGCCAGAGCCATGAGACGGGCGACAGGGCGTCTAGTCGAATCTGCGTCAGTATTTCCAGGGCCGTGCGCTCTGCCGGGGTAGAATAGCGTCTGGCTCGAGTTGGCGGTCGATGGTGTCTGGATTCCTTCGGTGGAAAACATTTCCCCTGCGAGCATCGCCCGTGCTTTTTTGCGTAGCGCTTCTGCGTCAAAGAATCAGCGGCGATCGCCATCAGCACGGCGAAATGATGGCGGATCTGCGCAAGGAGCGCTTGCTGAAGGCAGTTGCGCCAACGAGTCACACCCTGAGTTGAACCAAGAATGCAGAATAAAGTGGGATTGTGTTGAACAGCATTAAAAAAAGCCGCAGAACCATGTGGTCATGCGGCTTTCATTATTTTCTCGGAACGGCATCGAATGTTGCTTGGTGCCCAGGAAGGGACTCGAACCCCCACAGTGTTGCCACCACTAGGACCTGAACCTAGCGCGTCTACCAATTTCGCCACCTGGGCAATTCCAGAGAAGCGCGAATTCTAAAGGATCATAAAAAAATGTCAATCAAAAAACTATCGAAAACAAGAAAAAGCGATCCGTACTTCGACCGCGAAGTCGCCAAATACGAACAGCCGCTGCCGTCGCGCGAGTACATCCTGCAAGTCGTCGAAGGGCAGGGTACGCCGGTCTCCTTCGAGCAGCTGTGCGCCTTGCTCGACATTCATCAGGACGAGCATGAGATGTTCCAGCGCCGTCTGCGCGCCATGGAGCGCGAGGCGCAACTGATGCGCAACCGCAAGGACGCGTACATCGTTCCCGAACTCGCCAGCCTGATCGCCGGCCGCGTCGAAGGGCATGCCGACGGTTACGGCTTCCTGGTTCCGGATGACGGCGGCGACGACCTGTTTCTCGACAACAAGCAGATGTCGCGGGTGCTGCACCGCGACCGTGCGCTGGCGCGGGTGGTCGGGATCGATCGCAAGGGCCGGCGCGAAGGCGCCATCGTCGAAGTACTCGAACGCGCCAATCGCATGGTCGTCGGCCGCGTACTGGTCGAGCACGGGATCACCGTGGTGGTCCCCGAAAACCGGCGTATCAACCAGGACATCCTGGTGCCGCCCGAAAAAAAGGCCAAGGCCAAGCCCGGCCAGGTGGTGATGGTCGAAATCATCGAGCAGCCCAGTCGCCATGCGCAGCCGATCGGGCGCATCGTCGAAGTGCTCGGCAATTACGCCGACCCGGGAATGGAAATCGAAATCGCGCTGCGCAAGCACGATCTGCCTTTCGAGTTTTCGCCCAAGGTCGCCGAGGAAACGAAGGCGCTGCCCGACAAGGTCAAGAAGTCCGAATGGGAAGGTCGCAAAGACATCCGCGATCTGCCGCTGGTGACCATCGACGGTGAGACGGCGCGCGATTTCGACGACGCCGTCTTCGCCGAGAAGAAGGGCCGTGGCTGGCGACTGGTGGTCGCGATCGCCGACGTCAGCCACTACGTTCGTCCGGGAATGGCGCTCGACCGCGAAGCGATGGAGCGCGGCAATTCGGTCTATTTCCCGCGCCGGGTGATCCCGATGCTGCCCGAGAAGCTGTCCAACGGGCTGTGTTCGCTCAACCCCGACGTCGAGCGATTGGCGATGGTCTGCGACATGCAGATCAATATGAGCGGCGAGATCAAGGACTACAGTTTCTACCCGGCGGTTTTCCGCTCGCGCGCGCGGCTTACCTACAATCAGGTATGGAGCTGGCTGGCCAATGAAGCGGTTCCGGACAACGACATCCACCGTGCTTTGCAGCCGCAGTTGCAGGCACTCTACGCGCTGTTCGGCGTGCTGCTCAAGGCGCGCCACAAGCGCGGCGCGATCGATTTCGAGACGATCGAGACGATGATGCTGTTCAACGAACAGGGCAAGATCGACAACATCGTTCCCGTCTACCGCAACGACGCGCACCGCCTGATCGAAGAATGCATGCTGGCGGCCAACGTCTGCGCCTCGGCTTTTCTGCAGGAATACAAGCAGACCTGCCTGTACCGCGTGCACGAAGGCCCGACGCCCGAGAAGCTCGAAGGCCTGCGCGATTTCCTCAAGGAATTCGGCCTCGGCTTGCCCGGCGGCGACAGTCCGACGGCCAAGGATTACGGCACGCTGCTCGAGAAGATCAAGCCGCGCCCCGACGCCCAGCTGCTGCAGACGGTGATGCTGCGCTCGCTGCGCCAGGCGGTGTACAGTCCGGACAACGTCGGTCACTTTGGCCTCTCTTACGAGCATTACACGCACTTCACTTCGCCGATCAGGCGTTATCCTGATTTGCTGGTGCATCGCTCGATCAAGTCGGTGCTCGACGGGACCAATTACCGGCCCGGAAAATGGGACGAAATCGGCATGCACTGCTCGATGACCGAGCGACGCGCCGACGAGGCGACGCGCGACGTCAATAACTGGCTCAAGTGCTACTACATGCGCGACCGCATCGGCGAGGAGTTCGCCGGGACGATCGCCTCGGTCGTTCCTTTTGGCGTCTTCGTCGCGCTCGATTCGGTCTATGTCGAGGGCCTGGTTCATGTCTCCGAGCTCGGCGAGGATTACTTCCAGTTCGACAACGTCAAGCATCAGATGCTCGGCGAACGCAGCGGTCAGCGCTATCGTCTGGGCGACCGGCTGCAGGTCAAGCTGGTTCGCGCCGACCTCGAAACCGGCCGCATCGACTTCGTTTTGGCGACGCCTGCGGCTTCCTCGCGCGCGCCGTCACCCAAGCTCGCGGTGACGCCGTTTGCCGGCGCGCCGGGCAAAGCGGCGGCCAAGTCGGTCAAGCCCGCCAAGGCAGAAGCCAAGTTAGCTGCCAAGACCACCGTCAAGTCGGCCGCCGGCGCTTTGCTCAAGTCGGCGTCCAAGGTGCTGGCCAAGGCGCTGGCCTCGACCAAATCGCCAGCCAAGTCGGCCGCGAAAGCGGCGCCGTCTGCCAAGCCGGTCAAGGATGCTGAGCGAATGCCCAAGAAAGCGGCGGGGTCGGCCGCGGTCAGCAAGAAAAAGCCCAACGCCAAAAAGCGCCAGCCAATCTCCTGATATTCGGCAGGGCAGCGCTGCGGCTGTCCTGCGTCGAGTAAACTGTCGCCCCTTCACGCCCTAGAGACCAACCTAAAAAACGCAATTCGAACCACAACGACACCACGGGCACAACGAAGAACATCGGCTTTGGAGAATGTTGTGCCTCACCCGCTGGGTGACTCACAAAAGCGATTTAGCTTATTGTGTGTTCGTTGTGCTCGCCGTGGTTAACTGCTTTTCCCAGGATCAATTTATGTCACAACTCAGCTTCATTCACGGTTTTCACGCGATCATCGCCAAACTGCGTCATCAACCCGACGCCATCCTCGAAGTCTATATCGACGCCGAGCGTCACGATGCGCGCGTTCGCGATCTGATGCGCCACGCCGAACTGCACGCGATCAAGGTCGTTCCAGTCGATGCCAAGCGCCTCGAAGGCATGGCCGGCGGCGGTTCGCGGCACCAGGGCGTGGTCGCCAAGGTGTCGGGGCAGACGCGCCATATCACCCTCGACGACGTGCTCGACACGCTCGAGGAACCGGCTTTTCTGCTGGTGCTCGACGGTATCCAGGACCCGCACAACCTGGGCGCCTGTCTGCGCGTCGCCGACGCTGTCGGCGCGCACGCCGTGATCGCGCCCAAGGACCGGGCGGTCGGACTCACGCAAACGGCGATCAAGGTCGCCAGCGGCGCCGCCGAGAGCATCCCCTACATCACCGTGACCAACCTCGCGCGAACGCTGCGCGAACTCAAGGAGCGCGAAATCTGGGTGATCGGCACCGACGCCGACGCCAAGGAAGACCTCTATACGGCGCAGTGGCCGGTTGCCACCGCCTGGGTGCTCGGCGCCGAAGGCGACGGCATGCGCCGCCTGACGCGCGAAAACTGCGACCAGCTGGTGACCATTCCGATGCTCGGCTCGGTGCAGAGCCTCAACGTCTCGGTGGCCACCGGCGTTTGTCTCTACGAGGCGAGGCGCCGGCGCGGGAACTGAGCGGCGCAGTCCTGGTCGTAGACTCGCGCTGTTGATGATTGAGCGCGACCAACGGGCCTGCCCGATGGGATGAAGTTGACGCAATGGAGAGTGCTATGCATAAGCCGCTACCGATGTCCAAGATGAATCCTGGGGTAGTCTGGTTGTCGGCCGAGGTGAATGCGCCCAAGCCGATCAAGGTCGATTCGCCGGCGATCGAAGTGATGACCGATCTGCGGCAAGTGCCGGCGGCGACGGTTGCGGCGAGCGAAAGCATTGCCGATGCCAGTCAGAAGATGATTGCGCGCCGCGTTCGGCTGCTGCTGGTGGTCGGCGACGACGGGCTGATCGAAGGCCTGATTTCGGCGCGCGACACGATGGGCGAAAAGCCGGTCAAGCTGCTGCAGGAGCGGCGCGGCGCCAAATTCAGCGATCTTGTCGTCGGTGACCTGATGGTGCCGCGGCAGGCCATCGACGTGCTCGATATCGAGGAGGTATTGCGCGCCCAGGTCGGCGCCATCATCTCGACGCTCAAGGCGCACGGGCGGTAGCACGCGCTGGTCGTCGAGTACGACAAGTTGCGCGGCAGCGAAGTGGTACGCGGTATTTTCTCGGCGACGCAGATCGCGCGCCAGCTCGGCATCGCGATCCCGATCTTCTCGGTGGCGCAGACCTTTGCCGAGATCAGCTCGGCGCTCACGAAGTAAGGGGTTGGCGGCGCCGACCCGTTCATCGACATCAGCCCGCGCGGGCAGTAAGGTGTGTTTTCGGCGTGCCCAAGGTCGACGCGATAGTCGCGGTGTCCGCAAGAGGCCTTCGTGCGGCCGCTTGAGCTGATTTCGGGTTCGCCCCGGCCTCGCCGCAGCTTTCAATCGATGCCCTGAAAGCCAATATCCATGCGGATCTCAGCGCATGTCTTGGCGGCTCGGCAAGATGCCGGTAGAAGCGGGGCGCCTCGTGCTGTATCCTTGCGCGTTTTCCCCCGTTTGAACTCATCCGCTTTTTGACGAAAAGAGATCCCGTGCGATTCAAGATGTCCGAAAATTCACTGTTCGCCTATTTGCTGCGCTCGCCGTGGTGGATCAGTGTGGCTGTTGCCTTGGTTCTCGTGCTGGCGGCGCGCTTTGTGGTTCCCGACGAGTACGTCAAGTACGCGCTGTCTTTTGCCGTTCCCTTTATGATCACCGCGGTGATGGCCGCCTGGAAGCAGCGCGACGTGCCCAGCGAAGCGCGCGTCGAATCGACGCTCGAAGCGGTCAGTGCGATGTCGTGGCGCGATTTCTCGGCGCTGCTTGAGCAGGCTTACCAGCGTGACGGTCACACCGTGACGCGCCGCGACGGCGCCGCCGATTTCACGCTGGTCAAGGGCAATCGCACCATGCTGCTCTGCGCCAAGCGCTGGAAAGCGGCTAACCACGGCCTCGAGCCCTTGCGTGAACTCGATGCCGAACGCCGCGCGCAGGAGGCCAACGAAGCGATCTACGTCGCCGCCGGGACGGTCACCGACAACGCCCGACGCTTCGCCGCAGCGAATCGAATCCGGCTGATGGAAGGCTCGGAACTCACGCGCCTGCTGCGTCTGGCCAAGGGCGCGGCGAAGAAACGCTGAAGGCTTGCGAATCGGCTGAGCGGCGTCAAGGCTTCTCGGCGACCAGTAGAAAGACCGGGAAGTCCTTTTCACCGCCGCTCGCCACCGCTTTGCGAATGGTGAAGACGGTCGTGAAGCGGATATTGCGAAATCCCGCGTCGCTCGCTTGACGCCGCAGCGTCTCGCGATCGAAGCCTCGGTGCCCGTGAAAATCGGCGCCGTGAAACGAACCGTCTTCGCTGTCGAGGTCGGCCAGGCAGAGATAGCCCGGCGATTTGAGCAGCGCGTAGAGCGCGTGCAACAAGGCGTCGGTGTCGTCGATGTGGTGCAAGGTCATCAGGCTATGGATCAGGTCGAAGCGCTCGCGCGGCAGCGGATCGCTCGCCAGGTCGAGCTTGAGCGCTGTCATGTTGGCGATGGCGCCGGATGCGATCTTCCCTTCGAGCACCGCGAGCATTCCGCTCGAACTGTCGGCCAGCGTGAGGTGTTTGAACTGCTCGCGCAGCGCGAAACTGAGCAGCCCGGTTCCGCAGCCGTACTCGAGTGCGCTCATTTGCGGCGTGAGCGTCACCTGGGCGCGGATTTCCCGCGCCACGGCCTCGGCGCGCGCCGTCTTCATCGGGTCGTCATCCCAGGTTTTTGCGCGTGAATCGAAGTTCATGATCGGACTTCCTTTGGCGATATTGGCTTGAATCGTTTATTTGACCATAGAAAACGCCCGGCGTCGCCGGGCGTTTCGGCGTCAGCGCTGAGCGGTCAGACGATCATCCCGGCGCCGACGGTGTTGTTGGTCGTCTCGTCGATGACGATGAAGGCGCCGGTCGCGCGGTTATCGCTGTAGCGGTCGGCGAAGATCGGCTGCGCGAGCTTGAAGCTCACTTTGGCGATGTCGTTCATCGCCAGCCTTTCGGCGCCCTGGTGCTCGATCGCGTTGATGTCCATGCGAAACTCGATGGCGGCGAGCTTGGCCTTGGTCTCGCGCGTCGTGTGCCGGATCAGGTAGGTGCGGCGCGCGTCGAGCGGCGACTCGGCGAGCCAGCAGAGCATCGCGTCGATCTGCTTGGTGACGTTCGGCAGTTCGCCGGTCCTGACGATCATGTCGCCGCGCGAGATGTCGATCTCATCGTCGAGCAGGACGGTGATCGACTGTTCGGCGAAGGCGCGTTCGAGCGACTGGCCGTTGATCTGGACCGCCTTGACCCGACTCTCGCGCCCCGCCGGCAACACGCTCACCGCGTCGCCAACGGCGATCACGCCCGACTCGACGCGACCCATGAAGCCACGATAGTCGTGCAGCTCGGGGTTGGCCGAATCCTGCGGGCGGCAGACGTACTGCACCGGGAAGCGCAAAGGCTCGGCGTGCGCGGTATGGTCGGTGTCGGCCGCTTCGAGCACTTCGATCAGCGTCGGCCCCTGGTACCAGTCGAGCCGTTCGCCGCGGTCGACGACCATGTCGCCGTTGAGCGCCGACAGCGGGATGAAGCGAACGTCTTCGATGCCGAGCTTGGCGGCGAATTCGAGGTAGTCGGCCATGATCGTGTTGAAGACGTCCTGCGCGTAGTCGACGAGGTCCATCTTGTTGATCGCCACCACCAGGTGCGGGATGTTGACCAGGTGGGTGAGGTAAGAGTGGCGCCGCGTCTGCGTGAGAACACCCTTGCGCGCGTCGATCAGGATGATCGCCAGGTCGGCGGTCGACGCGGCGGTGACCATGTTGCGCGTGTACTGCTCGTGCCCCGGCGCGTCGGCGATGATGTACTTGCGCGTGCCGGTGGTGAAGTAGCGGTAGGCGACGTCGATGGTGATCCCCTGTTCGCGCTCGGCTTGCAGACCGTCGGTGAGCAAGGACAAGTCGATGGCGTCCATGCCGCGTTTCTTCGACGTGCGTTCGATGGCGCAGAGCGTGTCGGCGAGGATCGTCTTCGAGTCGAACAGCAGGCGGCCGATCAGCGTGCTCTTGCCGTCGTCGACGCTGCCGCAGGTCAGAAAGCGCAACAGGCCATTATCGACGGCGGGGAGTTTTTCGATGGCTGACATTAGAAGTACCCTTCTTTCTTGCGTTGTTCCATTGAGGCGTCGGACGTCTGGTCGTCGAGGCGGGTGGCGCCGCGTTCGGTGATCGTCGTCGTCGCCGTCTCGGCGATGATCTTGGCGATGGTGTCGGCGTCGGATTCGACCGGTGCCGTGCAAGTGATGTCGCCGACCGTGCGAAAGCGCACCTGAACCGTTTCGACGGTTTCTCCCGGCCGCGCCGGTGTCACGTCGGTGACCGGCAGCATGCCGCCCTGGCGGCGAACGATTCTCCGCTGATGAGCGAAGTAGATCGAGGGCAGTTCGAGCGCTTCGCGCTCGATGTACTGCCAGACGTCGAATTCGGTCCAGTTCGAGATCGGGAAGACGCGGATGTTCTCGCCCTTGAAGGCGCGCGCGTTGTAGAGGTCCCACAGTTCGGGGCGCTGGTTCTTGGGGTCCCACTGGCCGAACTCGTCGCGGAACGAGAAGATTCGCTCCTTGGCGCGCGCCTTTTCCTCGTCGCGCCGCGCACCGCCGATGCACGCGTCGAAACCGAATTCCTCGATCGCCTCGAGCAGCGTCACTGACTGGTGTTTGTTGCGCGATTCGTCTGCCGACTTGAGTACCACCGTGCCGCGCGCCATCGAGTCCTCGACCGAACGAACGATCAATCGCTCGCCGAGCTCGGCGGCGCGCTGGTCGCGAAAATCGACAACTTCCTGGTAGTTGTGGCCGGTGTCGATGTGCATCAGCGGGAACGGGAAGCGTCCCGGGCGGAACGCCTTCTCGGCGATTCGCAGCATGCAGATCGAGTCCTTGCCGCCGGAGAACAGCAGCACCGGGTTGGCGCACTGGCCGGCGACCTCGCGCATGATGTGGATCGCCTCGGATTCGAGCCAGTCGAGGTGGGAGAGGGTTTTTTTGGTCAGAGTTGTCATCAGTTAGTACCTGGAAAAAGCAGTTGAACCACAACGGGCGCAACGAACGCGACGAGAAGCAAAAGAGCTAAGGGAAAGAGCCGGGCAGTTCCTTGAATATCATGGAGCATTTTTTTTCGAGTGATTTCGTCGTGCCCGTTGTGCTCGTTGTGGTTAGTTCTTGGCTTTTACGTGTAATCCACATTCTTTGCTTTCAGGAGCCTCCCACCACCATCTGCCTGAGCGGATGTCTTCGCCGGGGGTGATTGGGCGGGTGCAGGGGGCGCAGCCGATGCTCGGGTAGAACGCATCGTGCAGCGCGTTGTAAGGCACCTCGTTGAGCTTGATGTAGGCCCACACCTCTTTTTCGCTCCAATCGGCGAGCGGGTTGAATTTCTCAAGCCCGTTGCCGTCGTCGAACGAACGCGCCGGCAGACCTTCGCGCGTCGCCGACTGCTGCGCGCGCAGCCCGGTGACCCAGGCCTTGTTGCCGGCGAGCGCGCGTTGCAGAGGTTCGACCTTGCGCGCAAAGCAGCAGCCCTTGCGCAGCTCGACCGATTCGTAGAAGGCATTGATGCCGTGCTCGCGCGTATAGGTCTCGACGAGGTCGTGGCGCGGGTAGTAGAGCTTGAGCGCGAGTCCATAGTGGTCCTTGACCTTGGCGATCAGCTCGTAGGTTTCGAGCGGCAGGCGGCCGGTATCGAGCGAGAAGATCCCGATGTCGAGTTTGTCGCGAACGATCAGGTCGGTGAGCACCATGTCTTCGGCGCCCAGGCTGTTGGCGAAGACCGCCGGCGCGAAGTCGCTCGCGATTTGGCGCAGAAGCGCGCGCGCCGCCGCCGTCTTCTGCGCCAGCGATTCGAGCAGCGCCGGGTCTTCGAGCTTGATGTGGATGGCCATGCTTGTCCCTTTTCCTTACACGCTGCGGCGGCGAAAGAGCGGCTGCGGCTGGTCGGCAGCCGCCTGGTACGACTCGGAAAAGTCGTCGAGGCTGGCGAGCGCGGCCGCGAAATCCTTGTCCTCGCGCAACGCGTAGGCGTCGATTCCGCAGCGCTTCATGAAGTAGAGCTGGTCCTGCAAGACGTCGCCGACGGCGCGGATTTCGCCTTTGAACCGGTAGCGTTCGCGCAGCAGTCGCGCGGTCGAATAGCTGCGCCCGTCGGTGAATTTAGGGAAGTTGACGCCGATTACCGCAAGGTGATCGAGGTCGCCAGCGATCGCTTCCGGACCTTCGTTGGCGTCGAGCCAGACGCCGTGCGGAACGCCGCTTTTGATAATTTCGTCGCGGCGCGCCAGCCATACGGCAAGCGGCAGCAGCGCCGGCGTTCCGGGCAGGGCGATGGTCCCGGCGCTCTCGTCTTCAGCGAGCTTGACGACTGACCGCGGGTCGTCGACGATCTGTGCGTTCTTGATGAGCTTAGGCATGGGGGGCTTTCGTGAATGCGTCGGTTTCGCTGCTTTCGGCGGCAGCCTTGTCGCGGCCGGCGTAGGCGCGCGTTTTGAACGGCGGCAGTCCAATCCGTTGAAAGGTGTCGATGAAGCGTTCGCTGTCGCTGCGCTGTTCGAGATAGACGGCAACCAGCGCTTCGATCACCTGCGGCACTTCTTCGGCGGTAAACGACGGGCCGATCACCTTGCCGATCGTGGCGTCCTTGCCCTGCCGGCCACCGACCGTGATCTGGTACCACTCCTCGCCGTTCTTGTCGACGCCGAGGATGCCGATGTTGGCGACGTGGTGGTGGCCGCACGAGTTCATGCAACCCGAGATGTTGAGCGACAGCTCGCCGATGTCGTAGAGGTAGTCGAGGTCGTCGAATTTTTTCTGCACCGCGTCGGCGACTGGCACCGATCGCGCGTTGGCGAGCGCGCAGAGGTCACCGCCGGGGCAGCAGATCATGTCGGTCAAGAGGCCGATATTTGGCGTCGCCAGCCCGCTCGCGCGGGCGATCTGCCAGACTTCGTAGAGATCGCTCTGTTTGACGTCGGGCAGAACGACGTTCTGCTCGTGCGTGACGCGCAGCTCGCCGAAGGAAAAACGCTCGGCGAGGTCGGCGACGACTTCCATCTGCTCGGCGCTGATGTCGCCGGGGGCGACGCCGGGCGCCTTGAGCGACAGCGTCAGCGCCGCGTAGCCGGCGACGCGGTGCGCGTGGACGCTGCGCCTGGCCCAGGCGGCGAAGGGCTTGTCGTCCTTGAGCCGGGCGGCGAAGGTGGTGTCTTCGGCGGGCAGCGCGGCGTAAGCGGGCGGTGCGAAGTGCGCGGCGATGCGATCGAATTCGTCGTCGGGCAGCGTCGTCGGCCCGTCCTTTGAATACGACCATTCCTCTTCGACCTGGCGCGCGAATTCTTCGATCCCGAGCGCATTGACCAGGATCTTGATTCGCGCCTTGTAGAGGTTGTCGCGCCGGCCGTGGCGGTTATAGACGCGCAGGATGGCGTCGAGGTAGGAGAGCAGGTGGCGGCGCGGCAGGAATTCGCGGATGAGCTTGCCGATCACCGGCGTGCGGCCGAGGCCGCCGCCGACGAAGACCTTGACGCCGAATTCACCCGACTCGTTGCGCACCACCTCGAGCCCGACGTCGTGCGCGCGAATCACCGCGCGGTCTTCCTTGGCGGCGCTGACGGCGATCTTGAACTTGCGCGGCAGGAAGGCGAATTCGGGGTGGAAGGTCGAACACTGGCGCAGCACTTCGCAATACGGGCGCGGGTCGGTGAGTTCGTCGGGGGCGATGCCGGCGAAATGGTCGGTGGTGACGTTGCGGATGCAGTTGCCCGAGGTCTGGATGGCGTGCATTTCGACCGTTGCGAGTTCAGCCAGAATCTCCGGCGTCTCTTCGAGCTTCGGCCAGTTGAGCTGCATGTTCTGGCGCGTCGTGAAATGGCCGACGCTGCGATCGTAGCGGCGCGAGACCTCGGCGAGCTTGCGCAGCTGGGTGGCAGCCAGTTGGCCGTAGGGAATCGCGATGCGCAGCATCGGGCCGTGGCGCTGGATGTAGAGGCCGTTCTGCAGGCGCAGCGGGCGCAGCTCGTCGTCGGAAAGCGTTCCGGCGAGGTTGCGCTCTATCTGGCCGCGATACTGTGCGACACGCTCGTCTATCATTCGTTGGTCGATACTGTCGTAGCGATACATGGTGTTTCCTCAATCTAAAAATCAAATTTCAAACCACGGCGGCACGGCGGACACGGCGAAAACCCTCGGTTTTTAACTTCTACCAGCAGCGTATTTTGGTGGTTCATTCGCTCTCGCTGTGGTCGCTGTCCCGCAGGGATTTGCTTCGCGGCATGTTCGCCGTGGTCAATGGGCTTTTCCTCTAAAGCGTAATCAGTTTGCCGCCGACCACGATCAGCATGCTGGCCAGCAGCGGACGTAAAATGCGTTCTGGGACGCGCGCGCTGGCGTGGCTGCCGAGCCAGATTCCGGGTAGCGAACCGAGCAGCAGGCTTCCGAGCAGCGACCAGTCGACGCTGCCGATCGCCCAGTGGCCGAGTCCGGCGATCAGCGTCAGCGGAACGGCGTGCGCGAGGTCGCTGCCGACGATGCGGATCGCGGGAAATTTCGGATAGAGGAAGAAGAGCACGGCGACGCCGAGGGCGCCCGCGCCGACCGACGAAACGGTGACCAGTATACCGAGCACAACGCCGGTGGCGAGCGTGATCGGCGCCTGAAAGCGCGTATGCGCGGCATCGTCGGCGTGCGATAGCGCGTAGCGCTGAAGTTTCTGACGCAAGACGATGGCCAGCGCAGTGAGCAGCAGGGCGATTCCCAGCGAGAACGAAATGATGTGGGTCACCGCTTCGCTGCGCGCCGGCAGGTGCGACAGTGCCCAGATCGTCAGCAGTGCAGCGGGGATGCTGCCGCAGGCCAAGAGGCCGGTGATTCGCCAATCGACGTGGCCTCTACGGGCATGGACGGTGGTGCCGCCGGCCTTGGTCAGCGCAGCGTAGAGCAGGTCGGTGCCGACCGCGGTCGCCGGATGGACGCCGAAAATGAGCACCAAGAGCGGCGTCATCAGCGATCCGCCACCGACGCCGGTGAGTCCGACGATGGCGCCGACGACAAAGCCTGAGAGGGTATAGAGCCAGTCCATGAGGCACCGTTGAAATCAGAATGAGCCGATGGTAGCAGTGCGCGACTTGATAGAAAAAGAATATTCAGTTAGATTGTTAGAACTATTTGTTATTACTGGTCGAAATGAAATTACAGCAACTGCGTTATCTCGTTGAAGTGTCGCGCTGCGGGCTCAACGTCTCCGAGGCCGCCGAGGTGCTCTATACGTCGCAGCCGGGTGTTTCGAAGCAGATCAAGCTGCTCGAGGACGAGCTTGGCGTGGTCGTTTTCGAACGCAGCGGCAAGCGCCTGACGGCGATCACCGAGCCCGGCAAACGGGTGCTCGAGATCGCCGAACGCATCCTGCGCGAGACCGAAAACATCAAGCGCGTCGGCGACGAATACGCCGGCGGCGATTCGGGCAGCCTGGTGATCGCGACCACCCATACCCAGGCACGCTACGCCTTGCCGCTGGTGGTCAAGCGTTTCATCGAGCGCCATCCCAAGGTCCGCCTGTCGATGCACCAGGGCAACCCGATCCAGATCGCCGAGTGGACGCTCAAGGGCGAAGCCGACATCGCGATCGCCACCGAAGCGCTCGACCAGTACCCGCAGCTGGTGATGCTGCCGTGCTACCAATGGGGGCACAGCGTGATCGCACCCGACGGCCATCCGATTCTTGCCGAGCGATCGATTTCGTTGGCGAGCCTGGCGAAATGGCCGCTGATCACCTATGATCCGGCGTTCGCCGGCCGCTCGCGAATCAGCAGCGCGTTCGAGCGCGCGCAGCTTGCGCCCAACGTCGTTCTTGCCGCGCTCGACGCCGACGTGATCAAGACCTACGTGGGTCTCGGCCTTGGTCTCGGGCTGATCGCCAGCATGGCTTACGACCCGGCGCGCGACGTCGGCCTGCAGGCGGTCGATGTCGGCCATCTGTTCGGCTCGAATACGACGCGGATCGGCTTGCGGCGCGGCACTTACCTGCGCCAATACGAGTACGATTTCATCGAACTGTTTGCCTCACAATTGTCGAAAAAGGCCGTCGATATGGCGATGGCCGGTCCGGGAGCCGCCGATGAGTATCAACTTTAATTCGCGCGGGCGGCAGCCCCAGGGCCTGGTCGCCCAAGTGCTGACGGTGATCGGCGGCGCGCTGGTGCTCGGCGCAGCGTTCATGTTCTCGCTGGTCTTCTTCGCCGTGCTGGCGATCGCCGGGCTGATCTTCTGGCTCTATTTCATGTGGAAGACGCGCGCTTTGCGCCGGCAGATGCGCGAACAGCTCGATGCGGGCGCGCGCGGTTCGGCCAGCCCGCCGTCAGCGGCCGGCGACATCATCGAGGGCGAAGCGGTTCGCGTCGTCGATGAGCGGCACCGGCTCGACGAGTAGGCGTCACTTGGCCGCGACCACGCGGTTGCGCCCAGCCGCCTTGGCCTGGTAGAGCGCCGCGTCGGCGGCCTGGATCAGCGTCAGGCTATCGCTTTTCGCGCCGAGCGCGACGGCGACACCGACGCTCAGCGTCAGTGGAATGCGCTGCCTCTCCCACAGAAATTCGTTGTGCTCGACCAGCACGCGGATTCGTTCGCCAATCTGCAGCGCCGCACGCAGGTCGGCGTTGGTCAGGATGGCGGCGAATTCCTCGCCGCCGTAGCGGAAAACCAGGTCGACCGAACGCGAAGAACTCTTGAGGATCTCGGCCAGTTGGCGCAAGACTGAATCGCCCGCAGCATGACCGTAGTCGTCGTTGACGCGCTTGAAGTGATCGATGTCGAGCATCAGGCAGGCGAGCGGCGCGCCGCTCGCTTGCGCGAAGATCCACTCCGAGGCCAGAAAATCGAGCCCGTTGCGGCGATTGGGAAGCTGCGTCAAGGGGTCGGTCAAGGCATCCTGCAACAGCCTTTTTTGCGCGACGGCAAACTCGTCGGTCGAGCGCATGACGCCGATGCGTTCGCGCTGGATTTCTTCCTTGACGATCAGCATTCGCGCCGCGGCGTTAAGGTGCACGCGCAGCGTTTGCGCGTTGAGCGGTTTGATCAGCACGTCGTCGGCGCCCGCGTCGACCGCTTGCAGCGCGCGGCTCTCCATTTCGGGCGAGGCGAGTAGCAGCGCGTAGCTGTCCTTGCCCAGCGCGCTGCGGCGCAGCTGACGACAGAACTCGACCGCCTTAAGGTCAGCTGCCGCCATTTCGACGATGATGATCTGCCCCGGACGCGCAAGCGCCTGCGCCAAGCCTTGATCGGTCGCCGCGAGCAGTTCTGTCCGGTGGCCGAGGTCTTCGATCTGCTGCTCGAGCGGCGAGCGTTCGTCCGGTGCGATACCGATCAACTGGACGAGCAGGCTCGGCGCGCGGCTGCGTTCGCTGTCGCCGGCAGTCCCCATGCGTCGCATCGGCGGGCTGGCGGCAAGCATCTCGGCAAAGGGCGGCAGGTCTTGCGTGCGCAGCTGCAACTTGGCGCCCCATTCGCGCCAGCGCCGCACCATGCCGTCGACCAGCGCGTTGAGCTCGTCGCTGTCGATACCGAGGCGCGCGGCACGCGCCAGCAGCGCCGGCAGCAGGCTCCAGCGCGATTCCTCGTCGACCATGCACAGCCGAGCCAGCGCGCTGGCAAAAGACAGGCAGTGGGTCAGCGTCTGTCCCCGCGAACCGTCGGCGAAGCCGGCATCGTCCGGGTTGTCGTGGTGGAAGGCGGCCTGGATCAGCACCTCGGGCAGCCCCCATTCGGCGAGCATGCTGGCGGCCAGATCGAGGTGATCCATGCCGAAACGTTGCTGCTCGATCGGCGTCAGGTCGAGCTTGCTTTCGCGCGCGGCGACCAGCAGTTCCGAATACTCCTGCGGAAAGATCGACGCCAGCGCCAGTTCGCCGATTCTCGACAACAACCCGATGGTGAACAGCTCCTCGCTGGCGATTTGGGCAAAATGGGCCAGTTGCTGGCAGGCGATTGCGGTGGCCAGCGAGTGTGCCCAGAACCCCTCGTAATCGAAGGCAGCGCAGCGGCCCTGGCGGTGCTCGTTCATCACCGAGAGGCCGATCACCAGATCGCGCAGGCGAAAGGTTCCGAGCGCGATGATCGCCCCGTGCAAGGAGACGATCGGGCGCGAGCGACCAAAAATCGCGGCATTGGCGAAATAGAGAACGCGCCCGGCGATCGCCGGATCGGACTGGACCAGTTGCACCAGATCGGCGACGCGGTAATCATCGCGCTGCAACAGATGGATGATCGCCAGCGCGACGCCCTTGGGCGAGAGCAGCTTGCCGGTTGCCTTCAACGCGGCGTAACGATCAGGGGCGACAAAACGCATCGGGACCAGACTCCGGTTTATATCGGCATCATAAGCCTCGCGGCTGGTTTTGGGTACGCGCGTTGCGCCAACGCTCGCCGTCAGTCTTGGGCCGGATCGTCGAGGGGCTCGCAGCCTGATGGTGCAAGACGAGTCGCCGGATCCTGGCGGTAAAAAAGGCGCATCTGCGCGTAGAGCGCGGGATAGGTTTGAAGCAGCACGTCGGGCGCTTCGAAGAAGGTCTCGCTCATCACCGCGAAGAATTCTCCGGGACTCTCGGCGCCGTAATCGTCGAGTCCGGTCGCATCAAAGAACGCTTCGCCAGAATCGTCGCCGTGCGCCTCGGCCGCGTCGACACGGTCGCAAAAATCGTCGTAGGCGGCGAGCAGCGTCGCCTCCCACGCGCGGCGCGGGATCGACGCCGGCAGCGGCGGAATGCCGTCGGCTTCGCCGTTGATCATGTCGAGTTTGTGCGCGAACTCGTGAATCACGACATTGTAGCCGTCGCCGGCCATTTGCGCGTCGCGCCAGGAGATGAGCAGCGGGCCGCCGGCCCAGGCTTCGCCCGAGGCGATATCGTCGTATTCGTGGACGACGCCGAACTCGTCCTCGACGCTGCGCGGGATGATGAATTCGTCCGGGTAGACGACGATGCCGACCCAGTCGCGATAGGATTCGAGTCCGAGGTTCAAGATCGGCAGGCAGCCCTGGACGGCGATCGAAACGCACATCGCATCGGTGAGTTCGAGGCCGCCGGCGCTGGTGAATTCCTTTTGCGCCAGGAAATCCTGGCACAGCGCGCGCAGGCGGGTCTTTTCTTCGTCGCTCAGCGCGTCGATGAACGGCAGCGTCGCCAGCGTTTCGTCCCACAACGCGTCGGGTAGCGGGTTGGGCTGTCGCGTTCCGCGCAGCCAGCCGATCAGTTTGCCAAGGCCCATGCTAGCGTCGCCTGAACGCGGTGGTCAGGTAGATGCCGACGAAAATCAGCGCAATGCCGACGAAGTGATAAGCCTGCGGCACTTCGCCGAGGAAGATCGCCGAGAGCAGCGTGCCGAACACCGGCATCAGGTGGATGAACAGGCTGCCTTTGCTGGCGCCGACTTCGGCGACCGCGCGGTTGTAGAAAATGTAACCGAGAAAGCCCGCGACGATTCCCGTATAGGCGATTCCGCACAGCGACGTCGGCGTCAGGTGGATCGCGCGCCCGCTCGAGATTTCCCAGGCGTACGCCGGCGCCAGCGCAAGCAGGCCGACGGCGGTGAAGGCGGCGAGCATCAGCATCGGATCGACGCCGGTCGGCCGCCATTGTAGGCCGATGGTGTAAAGCGCCCAGACGAAGACGGCGGCGAGTACCCACAGATCGCCGATATTGGGGGTGAGGCCGGCGAGCGTGGCGAGTTCGCCGCGCGCGACGATGGTGACGACGCCGATCAGCGAGGTGGCGACGCCGATCCATTCGACGCCGTGCAAGCGTTTCTTGAGGAAGGCCCACGACAGCGCGATGGTCGCGACCGGGATGAACGAGTTGAGCAGCAGCGCATTGGTCGCGCCGGTGTATTGCAGCCCGATGTAGGCGAAGGTGTTGAAGCCGCCGATGCCGAGCAGGCCGAGCGCGACGACCTGCCGCCAGCCGCGCTTAAGTTGCGGCCATTGCTCGCGCAGGTGCGGCAGCGCCAGCGGCAGGGTGAGCAGCAGTGCGATCATCCAGCGCCAGAAGGCGAGCGAGAGCGGCGGCACGTCGGCGCGGATGGCGCGACCGACGACGAAGTTGCCGGCCCAGAACAGCGAGGCGAGCGTCAGCAGCAGGTAGGGGTGCTTGAGTCGGGCGAACATGCGGGCGCGTCAGGAGGGGAGTCGAGCGCGCATTATAGGGGAACGCGGGTCGGCGAACCGTTGGTTGCGCATTTTTGCGCACGCGCAAAAGAGCGAATTGACTGGCGACAACGGAACGATCGATCCGCGCTGCCTTGCCCGTTCTAACGCGGCGCTTTCACGGCGCGGCCAGTGTCGCCTCGACCTGCGGCCGCAAATCGTCGAGTTCGTTGTCCGAAAGACCGATGAACGCCAACGCCTTGGCGAAGAGCTCAGCGCCGACCTCGCAATCGCGCTCGCCGAACATTTCGGAAATGAGCCGCTGCGCGATGTGGGTCACCGCGATCAGCGACAGCGCACTGCCCGGCAAGGTCTGGTCGGGCAATTCATAGGCCTCGGGATCGTGGTGGAAGCGGATCGCCAGCCCGATGATCGCCGGCAAGCCCCAGTTCCTGACCATCAGCGATCCGACGATGGTATGCGTACAGGGAAACAGCGCTGTTTCGCTGTCGATCAGCAACTCGCCGTCGGTCTTGGCCTTCTTCAGCATCGCTTCGTAGCCATCAAAGCGTTTCATCATCATCGGAATCGCCGCATGGTGGAAAAGCGCATAGGTGTAGGCGGTATCCTGCGCAATGCCGAACTGATGACGAGCGACCAGCGCGGCGATCACCGCCACTTGCGTGATGCGACGCCAGAATTGGTTGAGCCAGGCCTCGGAAAGCCCCTTGACGGTCGAGTGCAAAGCCACGGCAACGATGATGCTGACCACCGCTTGGGTGCCCAGCCGCTCGACCGCATGGCGAACGCTTGCGACGGGGTTGGCCGATCGGTAAATGACCGAATTGGCGAGTTTGAGCGCAGTCGCCGACATGCTCGGGTCTTCGGCGATCAGCCTGGCCAGGCGCGGCAGATCCGGATCGTCGCTTTGCGCCTCGAGCAATGCTTTGGTGACCACCACCGGACAGACCGGAATGTCGATCGAGGACAGGATCTTTTCCAGCTGTTGCGGCGTCAATGCACTCGATTGCGCGTCGTCGAGATTGCCGCTGAACATGCTTTTACCCTCCTGGCGAATGACTTTTCAGCGGCGACACTAGCGCAAGCCTTTGCCGATGTAAATAGGACAAAGGCATTTTTGTGGCCCGGCGCGCGCCGGCCGATGCCGTGGCGGTGCGGGCCGTCGATCGGCGTTGGCCATGCATTCGCACGGCAAACCCAACGTTCGCCGTGCGCAGGTATAATCGCGCCATGGTTTCCGTCGTCCATTCCGTCGCCGCGCAGAGCGACTTCGAGCATTCCCTGCACACCTTGAGCGAAGGACTCAACGCTGACGAGGCGGCCAAGATCCGCCTGGCCGCGCAGTTTGCGCTGTCGGTCTATGGCGACCAGAAGCTCGGCAGCGGCGAGGGCGTCTGGCACCACGGCCTGGGCATGGCGCTGATTCTGGTCGGGCTCAAGCTCGACGCCGACTGCCGTCTGGCAGCGCTGCTCTTTGCCGTGCCGACCTACGACGAGCAGGGCCTGGCGCAGATCGAATCGCGCTTCGGCGCGGCCTGTGCAGACCTGGTCGGCGGCATCTCGCGGCTTAATCGCATGCGTCCGATTTCGCGCGGTTTCGTCGCCCATTCGGCCGACAGCGGCGAGCGCAATCCGGTCGAGATGAAGGCGCAGATCGAGATCCTGCGCAAGATGTTCCTGGCCGTCGTCGAGGACATCCGCGTCGTTCTGCTGCGTCTCGCGTCGCGCACGCAGACGCTGCGCCATTATGCGGTCGAGGCCGACGAGCTGCGCGTCCAGGTGGCGCGCGAGACGCTCGAACTCTACTCGCCGCTGGCCAACCGGCTCGGCGTCTGGGAGCTCAAGTGGGAACTCGAGGATCTCTCGTTCCGCTTCCTGCATCCCGATCTTTACAAGAAGATCGCCAAGCAGCTCGACGAGAAGCGCGCCGAGCGCGAACAGTTCATCGTCGATGCAGTCGATCGCCTCAAGCGCGAACTGGCGGGTATCGGCATCACCGGCGCCGAAATCTACGGCCGGCCCAAGCACATCTACAGCATCTGGAACAAGATGCGCAAGAAGGACGTCGAGTTCTCCGAAGTCTACGACGTTCGCGCGCTGCGCGTGATCGTCGATGAGGTCAAGGACTGCTACACGGTGCTCGGCATCGTGCACAACATGTGGTCGCCG
The DNA here is from genome assembly GCA_018262095.1 of Pseudomonadota bacterium. Taxonomy (GTDB): domain Bacteria; phylum Pseudomonadota; class Gammaproteobacteria; order Burkholderiales; family Rhodocyclaceae; genus Propionivibrio. Next base: position 62,522 of record JAGTRW010000010.1, on the reverse strand, counting down.
ATCTCCAAGGAATTCGACGACTATATTTCGAATCCCAAGGGCAACGACTATCGCTCGCTGCATACCGCGGTGCATTGTCCCGACGGGCGCGCGCTCGAAGTGCAGATCCGCACCCGCGACATGCACCAGCATGCCGAGCTCGGCGTCGCCGCGCACTGGCGCTACAAGGAAGGTTCCAAGCACTCGTCCGAAGGCAATTACGACGAGAAGATCGCCTGGTTGCGCCAGCTCATCACCTGGAAGGACGAGGTTTCCGATTCGTCCGACTGGGTCAAGAATTACAAGGAAGCGGCGCTCGACGAGACGATCTACGTGATGACGCCGCAGGGCCGCGTCGTCGACCTGCCGCGCGGCGCGACGCCGGTCGATTTCGCCTACCGCGTGCATACCGATCTTGGCCACCGTTGCCGCGGCGCCAAGGTCAACGGCGCGTTGGTGACGCTCAATACCCAGCTCGAAACCGGGCAGCGCGTCGAGATCGTCGTCGCCAAGCAGGGCGGACCGTCGCGCGACTGGCTCAACCCGACGCTCGGCTACCTCTTTACGCACCGCGCGCGCGCCAAGGCGCGGCAGTGGTTCTCGACGCGCCAGCTCGAGGAAACGCTGGCCGAAGGTCGCGCCATCGTCAACCGAGAATTGCAGCGCATGGGCGAGACCGGGGTCAAGCTCGACGAACTCGCGGTCAAGCTCGGCTTTGCCAAGAGCGACGACCTGTTCATCGCCATTGCGCGCGCCGACATCAACCTGCGCCAGCTGCAGATCGCGGTGCGCGGCGCCGATGCGCTGCCCGACGAGCGCGCCATCAACGAAGCGCCGGTGCGCAAGCACAAGGCCAGCGACGAAGCCGAGAAAGGCATCCTGATCGTCGGCGTCGATAAACTCTTGACCCAGCTCGCCGGCTGCTGCAAACCGGCGCCGCCCGATCCCATCGTCGGTTTCGTGACGCGCGGCAAGGGCGTGTCGATCCACCGCGCCGATTGTTCCAACTTCTCCAATATGGAGGCGATGCAGCCCGAGCGCGTGATCGAAACCGCGTGGGGTGGTCAGGCCGACGGCATCTTCGCGGTCGATATCGTGGTCGATGCCAACGACCGCCAGGGCCTGCTGCGCGACGTCTCGGAAGTGCTGACGCGCGAGAAGATCAACGTCATCGCGGTCAATACCCAGTCGAAGCAGGGCGAGGCGCACATGCGCTTCACCGCCGAGATCAGCAACGTCAATCAACTCAATCGAACCTTGGCGTTGTTGCACGACGTCGACGGCGTGGTCGGCGCGCGGCGCGCCTGAAACGCTAGATCAACTGGCGCGGCGCAGTTCCTGTTCGGCGAACAGCGCGGCGCCGACGATCCCGGCCTGGTTGAGGAAGCTGGCGGCGACCACCGGCACCTGCGTGGTGATCTGCGGCGAGAACTTGTGCAGCTTGGCGCTGGCGCCGCCGCCGAGAACGATCAGATCGGGCCACAGCAGCTTTTCCATGGTCGTCAGATAAAGGTTGAAGCGCGCGCCCCAGTCCTTCCATTTGAGTTCCTTGGTGACGCGAACGGTCTCCGACGCGTATTTTTCCGCCTCGATGCCGTTTTCGAGCAGCAGATGGCCAAGTTCGGTGTTGGGCAGCAAATGGCCGTCGATGAACAGCGCGGTGCCGAGTCCGGTGCCGATGGTGACGATCAGCACCACGCCGCGGGTTGCCTTGCCGGCGCCGAAGCGCATTTCGGTGAGTCCGGCGACGTCGGCGTCGTTGGCGATGTAGACGGGGTTGTCCGTCTGCTGCGAAAAATACTCGGCAATCGGCAGGCCGATGAACGATTTGTCGATGTTGGCCGCGGTGCGAACGACGCCGCGCTGGATTGCTGCCGGAAAACCGATGCCGATCGGCCCCGACCACTGCTGCTGCGCGACCAGTTCCTTGAGCGTCGCGCCGATCGCCGCCGGCGTCGCCGGCTGCGGCGTCAGGATGCGGATCCGTTCGCTGGCGAGTTCCCCGGTCTGCGTGTCGACGATGGCGGCTTTGATTCCCGTCCCCCCGACATCGATTCCCAGAATATGCATTCTTGTCTCCTCGCCAAATGATCAACGGGCTCAATGCTAGCCGATTTGCGCGCTTTGCGGGCGGCGCAGGCCAAGACCGGCTAAGCTTGTGCTTTTGCCTGGAGCATTGCGAACGTGGATAAGCAGTTTCAATCAGTCGCGCTGGCCAAGAGCTATCTCTTGCTCAATCACGGCCCGGTGACGCTGGTCACCAGCGCCGCTGGCCGACGGAGCAACGTCATGGCGGCGTCGTGGGCGATGCCGCTCGACTTCGATCCGCCCAAGGTGCTGCTGGTCATCGACCGCCAGACGCTGACGCGCGAGCTGGTCGAGGCCTCCGGCGAGTTCGCGCTCAACATCCCCGGGCGCGCCATCGCCGACCAGGTACTCGCCGCCGGCAGCGTTTCCGGACGCGACGGCGACAAGTTCGCGCGCACCGGACTCGTCCCCTTCGCCGCGACGAAAATCGCCGCGCCGCTGATCAGCGGCTGCGTCGCCTGGCTCGAGTGCCGGGTGATCTCCGATCCGGCCAATCAGCAAGCTCACGATCTTTTCATCGCCCAAGTGCTTGCCGCGTGGGCCGACCCGCAGGTGTTTTCCGAAGATCGCTGGCATTTTCCCGACGCTGGTCGCACGACGATCCACTACCAGGCCGGCGGCTCGTTCTTTTTCACCGGCGAATCGTTCGTCTGCCAGGAAGCCGAGAGCCAGCAGAAATAGCGCTCCCAAAGCCGTAGACTGTCCGGTGGATCGCAATGATTTCCAGAAAAGCGACTGAATCCTCGGCGCCGGCCGAGTCGGATACTGCGTGGACGGTGGCCAGCGTTCGCCAGGACTTCGTCGATTGGCGCCAGGGGCGCAGCCGCTACGCGGTCTGGGCCATTCGCCTCGATCTGCCAAGCCTGTGCGCGGCGAGCGCGCGGATGCGTCGTCATCTCGCCGACTATCTACTGCCGCGCTATGACCGTCAGCCGCATATCACCCTGCGCATTTGCGGATTCCCCGGACCCGACCAGGGGCTCGGCGATGACTACACGCCGGCGACCTTCGGTGCGCAGATCGAATTTCTTGAGCGTGCCTTGCTGCGACCTTTTTCGATTGCCGTCGGCGGCCCGGCAACATTTCCTTCAGCCGCCTACTTCTCGGTTCGCGACGACGAAGGCGGTATCGCGCGGATCCAGCAAGCGCTAGTCGGTGATGGGCCCGGCGAGAAGGATTTTCCGTATGTCCCGCACGTGACCTTTGGTCTTTATCGTGGGCGCTTTCGCGTCGCTGAAGTACTACAGCGCATGCGCTCTTGCCCGGACCCGATCAGTGCCCAATTTACGATTAGCGAGCTGGTGCTGATGACCTACCAGGCGTCGGTGATCACCGGGCCGCTGACCGCCTGCTGTGCGTTCGATCTAGAGCAGCAAGGCCTGCGCATTCTCGATGCCAGCGCGATGGGCGTCCTGCTGCGCTAAGCCGCCCGCGCTGCAGGCGGCGGGATTTTTAGCCGGCCTTGTGCTGAGCCAGCATCCGCCTGACTTCAGTGAGACACGAACCGCACGAGGTGCCGCATTTGAGGCTTTGCTGCAGCTCGGGCAGCGACTTGCCGCTGCGTGCTTCGCGCTCGATCTCGTCTTCGCTGACGTCGAAGCAGTTGCAGACGACGCGGCGTGGCGCTGCGCCGGCGACCGGAGCGGTCGAACGCGGCGCGAACAGCCAGCGGCGCAGCGCGTCGATGGCGATGCCGTCGCGCAGCGCGGCGCGCAGCCAGCCGCTGGCGGCGTCTTCGCCGGCGAGCAGGATGCCGGTCAGGCGGCGCTCTTCGACGATCGCTCGCTTGACGATGTGGCGCGCGCCGTCGCGGTAGTTGAGGCAGACGGCCTGCGGCATGTCGAGCGCGGCGGCGATCGCTTCGATTTGTTCGGCGGCGAGCGGCTCTCTGACGGCCAGGCGCAGCGCGACCAGCGGCCGGTCGCGCCCGTCGAGCGTCAGCGCGGCGTAGCCGAAATCGGCGAGTAGCGGCTGCAGCCGCGCGCGCCAAATCTGCACCTGTTCGTCGCCGCCCGGCGAGTCGCACGACGCGCCCGACGAACGCAGGACGGTCAGTCGCCAGGGCAGCTCGGCCGCCTCGAGGCGTACCGCCGCGTGCTTGAGTTCGGGCTGCTTCGAGTGCGGGTCGAAGGCCGCCGGCATCAGCACATTGACGCCGTCGTGCGCGAGCGAGCGCCGCCCCCAGTGCATGGCGACGAAGGTTTGGCCGGGGCGCACGTCGTCGCAGGCGGCGACCGGCAGCACGATGGCGCCGCGCTTGTTCTTGATCGTCAGCAGGGTGCCGGCGGCCCAACCGCGCCGCGCCAGATCGGCCGGATTGAGCTGCACGCTCGGCTCGGGGTCGTGGGCGTAGAGCCGCGCGATGCGGCCGGTGCGGCTCATGCCGTGCCACTGGTCGCGCAGGCGACCGGTGAGCAGCCGGAAGGGATGACGCGCGTCGGGCGTATCGGCGGTCAGCGTCGTCTCGAGCGCGATGAAATTCGCCTTGCCGTCTTTGCCGGCGAAACGCGAGTCGGTGTAAAGACGCGCGGTGCCGGCGCTCGCGCCGGACGGGAAAGGCCACTGCTGCGGGCCGATCCGGTCGAGAACGGCGTGCGACAGGCCGCCGATGTCAAGATCGCGGCCGAGCGTCGTGGCGACGTGCTCGTCATAGACTTCGGCGGCCGATTCGAAGGCGAAGAGCGCCCGGGCTGACTCGCCGACGCCGAGCTTGTCGCCAAGAGATCGCGCGAAATCGCGCGCGATTCGCCAGTCGGCGCGCGCCTCGCCCGGCGGCGCGACGGCGGCGCGAACGCGCGAGATTCGCCGCTCGGAGTTGGTGACGGTGCCGTCCTTTTCGCCCCAGGTCGCGGCGGGCAGCAGCAGATCGGCGAAGGCGGCCGTCTCGGTGTCGCCCCAGGCGTCCTGGACGACGACGAACTGCGCTTTATTCAAGGCCGCGCGCACGCGATTGACGTCGGGCAGCGAGTGCGCCGGGTTGGTGCAGGCGATCCAGACCGCCTTGATAGCCCCGTCGGCGATCGCGTCGAAGAGTTCGACCGCCGTTTTCCCTGGCTGCTCGGGGAGCGTCGGGATTCCCCACTGCGCCGCGAGCTCGGCGCGGTCGTCGGCGCTCGCCAGCGAGCGATGTCCTGGCAGCAGATTGGCCATCGCGCCGGCCTCGCGTCCGCCCATGGCGTTGGGCTGGCCGGTGAGCGAGAAGGGCCCCATGCCGGGCCGGCCGATGGTCCCGGTGGCCAGGTGCAGGTGGATCAGCGCCGCGCCGTTGTGCGTGCCGTGGATCGACTGGTTGAGCCCCTGGCACCAGAACGAGAGCGGCGCCTTGGCCTGCCCGAACCAGCGCGCGGCGGTGACGATGTCTTCGGCCCCGCGTACCCCTAAGCCGCAGGCGGCGGCCACCGCGCCGGGCGTCAGCTCGGCGACCTGGCGGCGCAGCTCGTCGAAACCGCTGGTGTGTTCGGCGATGAAGGTGGGGGCGGTCAGCCCTTCCCAGAGCAGCACGTGCAGCATCGCCGAGTAGAGCAGCACGTCGCTGCCGGGCGTGATCGCCAGGTGCAGATCGGCCTCGGCGGCGGTGTCGGTGCGGCGCGGATCGACGACGATCAGCCTGAGCTGCGGGTTGGCGGCGCGCGCCGCCTCGACGCGGCGAAAGAGCACCGGGTGCGCGTACGCCGGGTTGGCGCCGGCGATCAGCAATAGATCGGCCAGGTCGATGTCCTCGTAGCTGCACGGCACTGCGTCCGCGCCGAGCGTCGCCTTGTACGCGGCGACCGCCGACGACATGCACAGGCGCGAGTTCGAATCGATGTTGTTGGTGCCGATGAGAGCGCGCGCGAGCTTGTTGAAGACGTAATAGTCCTCGGTCAAGAGCTGTCCCGAGACGTAGAAGGCGACGGCGTCGGGGCCGTGTTCGGCGATGATTTCGGAAAAGCGCTGCGCCGCGGAGTCGATCGCGTCGTCCCAGTTCGTCGGCGAACGTTCTTCGCTGCGCGAACGGCGCAGCATCGGCCGCAGCGCGCGGCCGGTCTTCACCGCCGCCAGATGCAGGGTGTTGCCCTTGGTGCACAGCTTTCCGAAGTTGGCCGGATGCTGCGCGTCGCCCTCGACGTTGACGATCTTTCCGCCCGCCGAATGCACGATCACGCCGCAGCCGGTGCCGCAGTAGCAGCAGGTGCTGCGCGTTTGCGTCAGGGACATCACTTGTTTCATCAGGTGGCGATCCACACGTCGTCGCCGACGCGCTTGACCGAGAAGGTGCGCGCGCAACCGGCGTCGGGCGCGACCGCCTCGCCGTTCTCCAGAGCGATCTTCCAGCCGTGCAGCGGACAGGTCACCACCCTGCCGGTAAGGATTCCCTGCGACAGCGGCCCGCCCTTGTGCGGGCACTGATCATGCACGGCGAAGACCTCGTCGTCGTCGGTGCGGAAGAGCGCGATGTCGCCGCTCGCCGAGGCGACGACGCGGCTGCCCTGGCGCGGGATGTCGTCGAGTTGGCAGAGTTTTTTCCAGTCGCTCATGCACAGTCCTTTCAAAAAATGGTTAACCACGGCGACACAGCGAACACAGCGAGAGGCAAAAACCAGAAATCAGGTTTTCGCCGTGCACGCTGTGTCGCCGTGGTTGAATTCGCCTTTTCACGATCAAATTTCCAGGATCTCGAGTGTTTCGAATTCGCGGCGCAGCGCGGGTTTTTGCACCGCCGCGTTCCACGGGTCCTCGTAGTTCTGCAGCGCGAAGAGCAGGCGCTCGTAGAGTTCGCGGCGCCGGGGCGCGTCGTCGACGACGATCTTCTTGATCGCGTCGAGGCCGACGCGCGCGACGTAATGGCAGGTGCGTTCAAGGTAGAAGCCTTGCTCGCGGTAGAGCTGCAGGAAGGCCGCGGCGTATTCGAGCACCTCTTCGTCGCTGGTGACCTTGCAGAAGAACTGCGCGACCTCGGTCTTGATGCCGCCGTTGCCGGCGACGTAGAGCTCGTAGCCGGAATCGACGCCGATCACGCCGACGTCCTTGATTCCGGCCTCGGCGCAGTTGCGCGGGCAGCCCGAGACGGCGAGCTTGACCTTGTGCGGCGACCACATGCCGAACAGCATTTTCTCGAGCTTGACGCCCATGCTCATCGCCAGTTGCGTGCCGAAGCGGCAATGCTCGGCGCCGACGCAGGTCTTGACGGTGCGGATCGACTTGCCGTAGGCGTGGCCGGAGACCATCCCGGCCTGGCCGAGATCGGCCCAGACCTTGGGCAGGTCGGTCTTCTTGATGCCGAGCAGGTCGATTCGCGCGCCGCCGGTCATCTTGACCGTCGGCACCTGGTACTTCTCGGCGACGTCGGCGATCGCGCGCAACTCCTTGGGCGTCGTCAGTCCGCCCCACATCCGCGGCACCACCGAGAAGGTGCCGTCTTTCTGGATGTTGGCGTGGGCGCGCTCGTTGATGAAGCGCGATTGCGGATCGTCGTGCGCTTCGTGCGGCCAGCTCGAGATCAGGTAGTAGTTGAGCGCCGGGCGGCACGCGGCGCAGCCGTTCGGCGTTGTCCAGCCGAGCGCCTGCATGACTTGCGGGATGGACAGCAGGTGCTGGTCGCGGATCGCCGCGCGCACCTCGCCGTGCGAGTGCTCGGTGCAGCCGCAGACCGCCTTGTCGCGGCTTTCGACGGGCTGGTAGGCGCCGCCGACGGTCGACGCCAGGATTTGCTCGACGAGGCCGGTGCACGAGCCGCACGACGAAGACGCCTTGGTGTGCCTGCGCACCTCGTCGACGGTAAACAGTCCTTTCTCCTTGATCGCCTTGACGATCGTTCCCTTGCACACGCCGTTGCAGCCGCACACCTCGGCGCTGTCGGCCATCGTCGCCGCCTGGCTCTGGCCAGCGTGGCCGACGTCGCCGATGCTGCCGGCGTGCGCCGCGCCGAACATCAGATGGTCGCGGATTTCGCCGATGTTCTGCTGATCGCGCAGCAGCTGGAAGTACCACGCGCCGTCGGCGGTGTCGCCGTAGAGCACGGCGCCGACCAGCGTCTCGCCGCGGATCACCAGCTTCTTGTAGACGCCGCCGGCCGGGTCGGAGAGGACGATCTCTTCGGTCGTCTCGTCGCCGGTGAAGTTGCCGGCCGAAAAGACGTCGATGCCGGTGACCTTGAGCTTGGTCGAGGTCACCGAACCCGTATAGCGGCCGATGCCGAATTGCGCCAGATGGTTGGCGCAGACCTTGGCCTGTTCGAAGAGCGGCGCCACCAGCCCGTAGGCGGTGCCGCGATGCGCGGCGCATTCGCCGACGGCGTAGATCTTCGGGTCGTAGGTCTGCAGCGTGTCGTTGACGACGACGCCGCGAACGGTATGGATTCCCGCCGACTCGGCGAGCGTCGTGTTGGGGCGGATGCCGACCGCCATCACCACCAGCTCGGCTGGGATAATCTCGCCGTCCTTGAAGCGGATCGCGGCGACCCGGCCCCCTTCGTTTTCTGGGCCGGCGACGAGTTCGGCGGTCTGTTTGCCGAGCAGGAACTTGAGGCCCTTGGCTTCGAGCGATTGCTTGAGCAGGTCGGCGGCGCTCCGATCGAGCTGGCGTTCCATGATCCACTCGGCCAGATGCACGACGGTCACGTCCATGCCGCGCAGGCGCAGGCCGTTGGCCGCTTCGAGTCCGAGCAGGCCGGCGCCGATGACGACCGCGTGGCGATGCGCCTGGGCGGCGGCGATCATCGCTTCGGTGTCGGCGATGTCGCGGTAGGCGATGACGCCCGGCAGGTCCTTGCCGGGAACCGGCAGGATGAACGGCGACGAGCCGGTCGCCAGCAGCAGGCGGTCGTAGTCGGCGACCGTGCCGTCGGCGGCGAAGACACGCTGCGCCTTGCGGTCGATTTTCGTCACCGTCTTGCCGGCGTGCAGCGTGATGGCGTTGTCGCGGTACCAGTCGTGATCGTTGAGCACGATGTCGGGCAGGCTCATCTCGCCGGCCAGCACCGGCGAGAGCAGGATGCGGTTGTAGTTGGGATGCGGCTCGGCGCCGAACACCGTGATCTCATAGAGATCGGGTTCGAGCTTGAGCAACTCTTCCAGGGTGCGGCAACCGGCCATGCCGTTGCCGACCATCACCAGCTTTTGCTTGGTCATTGGTGGAGTCCTTCCTGCAGTACATTAACCACGGCGAACACAGCGGTCACGGCGAAAAACCAAAGAACAAGGCTTCTCGCCGTGTTCGCCGTGAACGCTGTGGCTGATCTGTTTCTCATCTGATTTTGCCTTTTACGCCGCCAGCGGGTGCTGCTGTTTGGCGTAGAGGAATTCGATCACCTGCGACCGATATTCCATGTAGCCCGCGTCGTGCGCGAGATGCAGACGCTCGCGCGGGCGCGGCAGATCGACGCGCAGCACTTCGCCGATGGTCGCCTGCGGACCGTTGGTCAGCATCACGATGCGGTCGGACAGCAACACCGCTTCGTCGACGTCGTGGGTGACCATCACCACCGTCGCCTGCGTCGCCGCGCAGATCGCCATCAACTCGTCCTGCAAGCGCGCGCGGGTCAGCGCGTCGAGCGCGCCGAACGGCTCGTCCATGAGCAGCACCTTGGGTTCCATCGCCAAAGCACGCGCGATGCCGACGCGCTGCTTCATTCCGCCGGAAACTTCGCCGGGGTACTTGTGCATGGCGTGCGTCAGGCCGACGAGCTCGAGCGCGCGCTCGGTGCGCGCCTTGAGCTCGACCTTGAGCTCGGTGCGGGCAAAGACCCGTTCGACCGCCAGGTAGATGTTCTCGAAGCAGGTCAGCCAGGGCAGCAGCGAGTGGTTCTGAAAAACGACGGCGCGCTCCGGACCGGGGCCGGGGATCTCGCGCCCGGCGCAGATCAGCACGCCCGAGGTCGGCAGCGTCAGCCCGGCGATCAGGTTGAGCAGCGTCGATTTGCCGCAGCCCGAGTGGCCGATCAGCGAGACGAATTCGCCCTGGCCGATGGTGAGGTTGATGTCGCGCAGCGCGATGAACTTGCCCTGCTTGGTCGCGAAGCTCATGCCGACGTTTTCGACGCTGACGTATTTCCTGTCCTTGTGATTCATGATCAGACCTCCGTGTGCAGGCGCTTGGCGAGCAGCAGCAGCAGTTGTTCGAGCAGCAATCCGACGATGCCGATGACGAAGATGGCGATGATGATGTGCTCGACCTTGAGGTTGTTCCACTCGTCCCAGACCCAGAAGCCGATGCCGACGCCGCCGGTGAGCATTTCGGCGGCGACGATGACCAGCCAGGCGGTACCGATCGACAGGCGGATTCCGGTGAGCATGTACGGCAGCACGCTGGGGAAGAGAATCCTGGTGATCACCTTCCATTCGGAGAGGTCGAGCACGCGCGCGACGTTAAGGTAATCCTGCGGAACGCGCTGTACGCCCTGCGCGGTGTTCATGATCATCGGCCAGATCGAGCAGATGAAGATCGTCCAGGTCGCCGCCGGGTCGGCGCGCTTGAAAACCAGCAGGCCGATCGGCAGCCAGGCCAGCGGCGAAACCGGGCGCAGCAGGCTGATCAGCGGATTGACGATGCGCGCGAGCAGCGCGAAGCGACCGAGCAGGAAGCCCGCCGGGATACCGACCAGCGCCGCAAAGCCGAAGCCGATGCCGACGCGCTGCAAGGAGGCCAGGATGTTCCAGCCGATGCCCTGGTCGTTGGGACCGTTGCGGTAGAACGGGTCGGCAAAGAGGATCGTCGCGGCGTCCCAGGTCTTGGCCGGCGAAGGAATTGCGCCGCCGCCACGCGTCGCCAGATGCCAGGCGCCGATCAGCAGCATGAGGCCGAAGAGCGGCGGCAGCACCGCGGCGAAGAAGGCGCGCAGCGTCGCCGCGCTCTCGGTGGCGCTGTTCGGCGCCGCAGCGGCGATTGGAACGCTTGGGACGCTTGACGCGACGAACTGCTTTGCCTGCGGCGCGGCGTCGAGTTCGCTGGAGCGTTTCGTTGGCGCCAGTTCGTCGATGGTGATGGCTGTCATGTGTCTCTCCTCGTGCATGGGGATGTCGTGGCTTAGGCCTTGATCTTGAAACCGTCGGCGTAGGCCTTCGGGTCCTTGCCGTTCCAGACCACGCCGTCGATCAGCTTCGATTCGCGCAGCTCGTTCTTCGGGACCGGCACCTTGACCTGGGCGGCGGCTTCCTTGTAGAGGGCGATCTGGTTGACTTTTTTCGCCACGGCGAGGTAGTCCGGGTGCGCCTTGAGCAGACCCCAGCGCTTGTGCTGGGTCATGAACCACATGCCGTCGGAGAGGTAGGGGAAGTTGACCGCGCCGTCGTTGTAGAACTTCATGAAGTTCTTCTCCGACCAGCTCTTGCCCAGACCATTCTCGTACTGGCCGATCATGCGGCTGCGGATCACGTCGACGTCGGTATTGACGTAGGCCTTGGCGGCGATGACCTCGGCGGCCTTGCTGCGGTTGGCCGGCGAGGCGTCGATCCACTTCGACGCCTCGAGCACCGCCATGATCATCGCGCGCGCCGTGTTCGGGTACTTCTGAACGAACTCGGCGGTGGTACCGAGCACCTTTTCCGGGTGATCGACCCAGACGTCCTGCGAGGTCGCCGCCGAAAAACCGACCTTGTCGATGATCGCGCGCTGGTTCCATGGCTCGCCGACGCAGCAGCCGTCCATGTTGCCGATGCGCATATTGGCGACCATCTGCGGCGGCGGAACGACGATGCTCTTGACGTCCTTGATGGGGTTGATGCCGTAGGTCGCCAGCCAGTAGTAGAGCCACATGGCGTGGGTGCCGGTGGGGAAGGTCTGGGCGAAGGTGTAGTCGCGTTCCTTTTTGGCGACCAGCGCGGCGAGCGTCGGACCGTCGGCGACGCCCTTGTCTCTGAGTTGGCTGGAGAGCGTGATTCCCTGGCCGTTGTGGTTGAGCGTCATGAGCGCGGCCATGTCCTTCTTGGGGCCGCCGATGCCGAGTTCGACGCCGTAGATCAGCCCGTAGAGCACGTGCGCGGCGTCGAGTTCGCCGTTGACCAGCTTGTCGCGAACGCCGGCCCACGAGGCTTCCTTGGTCGGCGTGATCCTGATGCCGTACTTCTTGTCGAAGCCCATCACCGACGCCATGACCACCGACGCGCAGTCGGTCAGCGGAATGAAACCGATGCGCACCTCGTCTTTTTCCGGCTTGTCTGAGCCGGCGGCCCAGGCGCCCGAAGCGAGTCCGGGAACGATAGAAGTACTCATCAGCGCGGCTCCGGTGGCAAGTTGCAGGCTGCGACGCAGGAAATCGCGCCGCTTCGATTCATCGGCAGCGGGGAATTGGATATTCGGTTCGTCGGCCATCTCGATCTCCTCAGGCAACAACAAAAAAAGGCGCCTGATCTCTGCCGGTCAGGGCAGAAATCAGACGCCGTTGTCTTTTCGGTCGAACCGCCGTTGGCTCGACACTCAACGATCAGTTAGCAATCGCCGTGCCATGCCTTGATCGAGCGCAACAAGTCAATTTAAAACAATGGGTTGGCTTTATTTTGGCGATCGCAGTGAGTGACCTGAATATCGCTCACGACGCACCGCAAGCGTGCCCGGCGTCGGCCGGCGCCCCTGACTGGGGCGATTCTCAGAGCAGCAGCTTGGCCATGTCGACGAGGTTGGCGGCGACGCTGGCGAGCGGTTGCGAGCGTTCCATCGCCAGCGTGCGCAGCGCCCGATAGGCGCTTTCCTCGTCGATGCCGCGCGTCTTCATCAGCACGCCCTTGGCCTTTTCGATGATCTTGCGCTCGGAGAGCTTGCGGCTGGTCTCGGCGAGTTCGCGCTTGACGAGCTGGTGCTCCTCGAAGTGGATCACCGCGACTTCGACCACCGCCGAGAGCCGCTCGCTGTCGAAGCCATCGACCACGTAAGCGGCGACGCCGGCCTGGATCGCCGAGCGGATCGTCCGGCGTTCGCCGTCGTGCGAGAACATCACCACCGGCCGCGGCATGTCGCGGTGCATCACCGCCAGATGCTCGAGCGTGTCGCGCGAAGGTGATTCGGTTTCGATCAGGATGATGTCGGGCCTGATCTCCTCGATGCGTTCGACGAGTTCGAGCGCCGAAGGCAGAACCGCGGCGACTTGGTGCCCGGCCTTGATCAGGCCGCTGCAGATTTCGACCGCGCGTTGTTGCGATTCATCGATCACGAGTATTCGAGCCATAGGGGTCCTGGAGCAACGATCGGGCTGATTGAGCAGCTTGTACGACCTTGCCCGGCGCGCTAAGTTGCCTCAACTCGGGCAGGACCGATCGCCGACGGGTCGGCCTTACGGCGCACGGCCGGCGATTTTCGCCGGCTTGAGTTGAAAATACCGGCATGGCTCGCCAGAGGCCGCGATGACCTCACGACACGGCTGTCCCTTGCTCTTGAAGCCCATCGCGCGACAGCCGTAGCGGAACGAGACGTGGTGCGTAATGAAATAGTGAGCGCATTGATGACATTTTTCGGCTGGCGTGTCGTTCGATTCCATCGGCCGATTCTAGCGCGAAAAGCCAGCAGCCCAGTCCTTCGCACAAGGGCTGGGCTGCGCCGGGTTCGACGTTTGCGGAGGATCCGCTTAACCCATCAACACGCTGGGCAGCCAGGTGCTGAGCGCCGGAAAGACCGAGATCAGCAGCAACACCAACAGGTTGGCGACGAGAAAAGGCGCCGCACCGCGGAAGACGTCGATGATGCTTTTTCCCGAGATCGCCGAGCAGACATTGAGGCACATGCCGACCGGTGGCGTCACCAAGCCGACCGCCAGCCCGGTGATCAGCACCGAGCCGAACTGGATTGGCGAAACGCCCAGCAGCTTGAGCGCCGGCAGGAAGATCGGCGTGAGCAGCAAAATGGCCGGGCTCACGTCGACGAAGAAGCCGATCGCCAGAATGATCACATCGACGACCAGCAGCGCGACGACTGACGAGAACTGCATCTGCGCAAAGAGCAGTCCGACGGCTTCGGTGATGTGTTCGAGCGCCAGGATCCAGGTAAAGATTCCGCAAAATGCGATGATGATCATCACGTTGGCGCTGCTCAGGATGGCGTCCTTGAAGAGCCCGGGCAGATCGCGCAGCTTGAGCCCCTTGTAGACGAACATCCCGACCAGCAGTGCATAGACCGTCCCGGCCGCCGCCGATTCGGTCGCCGTGGTGATTCCGGAGACGACCGATCCGACGACGATCAGCGGCATGATCAGCGCCGGAATGCCTTCCAGCGAACAGCGTTTGATTTCCTTCAACGAAAGATCGACGTCTTCGCAGGGGTAATTGTTCTTGTGCGCCAGGAACAGCGTGATCATCATCATGAAGACGCCGACCATCGTTCCGGCGATCAGGCTGCCCAGAAAGAGCTTGCCGACCGATTCCGAAGCGACAAAGGCATAGATTACCATCGGGATGCTCGGCGGGATGATCATTCCCATGGTCGACGACGCGGCGACCAGGCCGGCCGCCATTTGCGGCGGATAGCCCTTGTTGCGCATCGCCGGAATCATTACCTGGCCGATCGACGCCGCATCGGAAACCGAAGAACCCGAAATGCCGCCGAAAATCATGCTGGCCATCACGCTGACCATTCCCAGTCCGCCGCGCAGCCGGCCGACGAACATCATGCAGAAGTCGATCAGCCGGCTGGTCAGTCCGCCGTGGTTCATCAGGTGTCCCATGATGATGAACAGCGGCAGCGAGATCATCACCGACGAGTCCATTCCGGCGAAGACGCGCGCCGGCAGAACCGAGATCAAGGCAGGTTGATGGACGAGGAAATAGAGCAGGCCGGAGGCGCCCATCGAGTAGGCGATGGGAAGCCCCATCACCATCAAGATCAGCAGGCTAAGAATGAGTAATGTCATGGTTGACCTTGTTCGGCTGCGGCGGATTTGTCCGCCAATAAGGACACGATGCGGGTGGCGCAGAACAGGATCGTCAGCGCACAGCCGATCGGCATGGCGACCTGAACGGCGCCTTCCGGGATATGCACGACCGGGTTTTCGCTGCCGCCGACGGCGCTGATCCAGTCGATGCTGTAGTTGAGCAGGAAGGCGTTGAGCGTGCCGATGATCGCCAGATTGACCACGTCGAGCCAGCGCCTGGCGCCGGCCGACAGCAGGTTGACGAAAGTGTCGACGATGATGTGCTTGCCGCGCGCTACATCGACTGCGGCGCCGAGCGCCGTGGTGAAAATGAACAACATTACCGTGACTTCGTTGCCGCCGACGATCGTCGTGTTGAAGACGTAGCGCAGGACGACCAGCACGACGACCAGCACGAAGATGGCCATGAAGGTCGCGGTCAGCAGACCTTCGAGCAGTCGCGTGACCAGCGTCTCCAGCCGCCACACCAGGTTTTTTGCAGTGCCTGAAGAATGGGCAGATTGAGTCATCTTTATTGCTCTCCTTGGGGCTAAAAAAACGGCGGCGGAGAGTGTCCCGCCGCCGTCGCTTTCCGGCTGATTATTTGCCGGCCTTCTGCGCGTCCAGGATTTCAGCGGCGGTGAAGGTGCCATCCTTGACGTAGCCGTCCCACACCGGTTGGACCTTGGCGACGAACTTGGCGCGGTTTTCCGCCGAGACCGCGTTGACGGTCATGTTCTTCTTGAGCGTCTCCATGTAGCTCGCTTCGGACGCCAGCCAGTTGCTATCGCTCCAAACCATGGCGTCCTTGGCGGCCTTGTCGAAGACGCTCTTGAGGTCGGCCGGCAGCGACTGGTACCACTTGAGGTTGACGATCAAGGGGTCGGGATGGATCTGGTAATCGACGATCGACAGATATTTCTGCGCCTCGTAGAACTTCATTTCGACGATGTTCGACGGCGGGTTTTCCTGGCCATCGACGACGCCCATCTTGAGCGCCATATAGGTCTCGCCGTAGGGGATCGATTGCGGGCTGGCGCCCAAGGCCTGCATGGTCTTGACGATGGTTTCGATCGGCGGCGTGCGCAGCTTGAGTCCGGCCACATCCTCGGGCGTATTGATCGGCTTCTTGCTGTTGCTGATCTGCCGGAAACCGCCGGCGACGCCGGTCGCCGGAATGTAGTAACCGTTTTGTTCGGCGTGCTTGCCGATCTCGGCACCGAAGCCGCTGCGCATGGCTTTGAGCACGGCGTCGGTATCTTTGAAGAGGAAGGGCAGGGTATAGATCAGAAATTTCTTGTTGACCTTGGCAAAAGCGCCGCCGCGAGTGCCTTGTACGCTGCCCATCTTGACCATGTCGGTGAGTTCGGCTTCGTTACCGAGCGCGCCGCCGCCGAATAGCTCAACCTTGATGCGGCCGTTGCTGGCTTTTTCGAGGTTTTCCTTGAACAGTTCCATCGACTTGTGGCGGACGCTGGTCGGCGGCTGGGCGTGGGCAAACTTGAACGTGAAATCGGCTGCCGCTACCGGCATCGCGGCGGCGATGATCGCTGCCGCAGCACATACGGTCTTCAAAAACACTTTACGCATGATAATTCCCCCTGTTGTATTGTTGCGGAAAGATGCTGCGAATTTCGACCTGCAGGAATCAAGGAGAACGGCTCGGACTCAGCTGGGCCTGCAGGTCGATGGTAAAAACGGTCAGCCTTGTCGAAGCGGCGCCACGCATTCGGACAAGATGTTTTTGAAAGCCGATTGCAGGTGATACATGTCGTTGCCCAGAATCAGCATGTTGACGCCCTTGGCGATCATCTCGCGGGCGTTTTCCTGCGTCGCCGGGACGACCGGGCACATGATGCCGATGCCCTTGGCGCGGGCGCGTGTTTCGATCTTCTGATAGGCGTCAAAGAGCGACGGATGATCGATCTTGTAGCCGATCGGCAGACCGGCCGAGAGCGAATAGTCGATCGGCCCGAAGTTGACCGCGTCGATGCCGTCGACCGACAGGATGTCATCGACGTTATCGGCAAATTCGAAGTCTTCGGCCATTGGAATGATCAGGCTTTCGTCGTTGCTCCTGGCGATGTAGTCGGGCCAGTTGAAGCCTGGACCGCCGTAGGCCGCAGCGCGCACATTCGATTCGGCGCCGCGGCGCCCCAAGGGTGGGAACTTGGCCGCACGAACGATCGATGCGGCGTCGTCGCGGGTTCGGACATGCGGAATCACCACGCCTTCGGCACCCATTTCGAGCACCTTGCGAATATCGACCTCGTCGGTCCCGGTCAGCCGGACGACCGCTGAAATACCCGCCAGCCGCGCGGCCATGATCTGTTTTTCGAGATCCGGCCCGACGCCGATCGACGTATGTTCGATGTCCAGATAAACGAAGTCGTAACCCAGGTTGCCGACGGACTCGATCACGCTCAGTGCGCCGGTAAATATGGCAAAGCCGAAGACTGGCCCCTGTTTCATTTTTTTCTTCAGATTCATGGATTGGCTTTCTTGATAGTCAGGCGAAAAGTGAGGCATCCAGGTCGCAGACGCCCTTCTTGAGCGGTTCAACCCAGGCCGTACCAAGCCGAATCGAGTCACCCGTTGATACCGTACGGTAGGTAATGTATTGGCGCCATTGTTGTACCGAACGGTAGATCTTGTCAATCCTTAAATCACCCCGAGATCGCCATGTAGAACGCAAACCCTAAGTTGGCCTGGTGCGGCGTCATCGATGTAAAATAGTAAAGTAATTCTTAGAAATAAAATGTAAACAAGTAGATCTAAATCATAGTTAATGTGATCTGTTACACCAAGCCTCTGCGCATGAATAAGCCGATAGATCCACTCGACCTGCCGAAAACACCATACCTTTAAGTGCACTATAGATCGATAATAACCATACTTTAGGTACCGAGCAGGCGGTTCTGGAGCAACATCCATACTATTTGGCGGGCTGACCTGATGCGCTGAAATACGCCTGTTTCAATTGATTTTCCGACGCTTGACGACGAACTCGTGTTCGTGTTTCCATACCGCATTCCATACTTTTGGTCTTTCTGATGTCTTCGCTGCCAAAAAATATCCGGGTCGGCCGCAACGGGCGGATCGGCATTTTGAAAAAAATCCCTCGCGACCTCTGGCAGCATCCGCGCTATGTCGACAAGGCCAAGGTCGTCGAACGCTCAACCGGTTCGACCAAGGAAGAAGAAGGGGTAAAGATCGCCACGGCCATGCTCGCGCTGCTCGATGCCGAGTTTTCGCTGGCGCGCGCGGAGCTTGAAAAGGAAAGGCCGGTGAGCGGCGACGCGCTGAGCGCCGCGGTCACGTCGACGAGAGCGGCGAGGGCGCGAAATGGCGCGCAATCGCCACGACAGCGATCAAGCGTTGGCGAAGAGACGCGGCGCGACATCATTGACGCCGCGATGAAGGAATTCGCCGAAAAGGGTTTGAGCGGTGCGCGCGTCGACGATATCGCGGCGCGGACGCGGACGACCAAGCCGATGATTTACTACCACTTCGGCAGCAAGGAGAAACTCTACGCGGCGGTCATCGAAGAAGCGTATGGCGGCGTGCGCAGCAAGGAGCAGGGCTTGCACCTCGACGACCTGCCGCCCAAGGAGGCCATGCAACGCCTGGTCGAGGTCACTTTTGACCACCATGCCGCGCACCCCGAGCATGTGCGCCTGGTCTGTGTCGAGAATATGGAGCGCGCGCGCCATATCAACGGGCGTCCGTCGCTGGTGCAGCGCAACGCCATCGCCATTGAAACCGTTCGCACCCTGCTTGAGCGCGGTGAGCGCGACGGCGTTTTCCGGCCGGGAATCAATCCCTGGCATCTACACCTGCTGATCACGTCGTTCTGCTTCATTCGCGTTTCCAACCGCTACACCTGGAACGCCGTCTTTGAAATGGACTTGTGGGAAAAGGACGACATTGCGCGGCAACGACAGATGATCGTCGAAGCGGTGCTCGGCTACGTGCAGCCAGTTGCCCCCGTTGCGGTTCAGGCCGGAAGCGGCGCCGGGATCATCGGCGACCAGCCCGTTTCGAGGTAGATTTCGCAACGCACGATGTAGTCGCGGGTGCTCTTTGGCATCGGCGTTCGCGCGCGCGCAATGTTGAACACCAGATCGCGACCGCTGCGGATCAGTTGCAGTCCGTCCGAAACGCTGTGCTTGAGCGTGCCGACCGGCGCCGCCTGCGGCGTGAAATTGGCGAGCCGCTCGGCTGCTGTGACGAACAGCGCCCAGACGTCGAAAATATCCGGATCGGTGCGCAGGATTTCGGTCTTGATCTTGGCCGCATCGACAAAGTCACGAATCGGCGCTTCGATGTCTGAAAAAGCGGGGATGCGCGTGAAGTTGGCGACCATCGCCTCGGCGATGCGGTCGATGTCGCGCATGCTCTGGCCGATCTTGATGTAGCGGCTTTCAAAGAAATCCTCGAGCGGAATCGAGAAGGCGCGGAAGGGTTCGCCCCAGAGTTCGTCGATGCCTTCCTCGCCGCTGCGGTGCAGCACCAGACGGCCCAGTTCCATGGCCTCGAGCAGGCATCTTCCGCACTCGCGCATCAAGGCGTCGTCGCTACGGATTTCGACGCCGGCGGCCTGCAGTTCGACCAGCTTGCGGAAAATGTCGGTGGCCCGGTTAAACAGCGAACCGGCGAGCATGGCGCCCTTGACGCGTTTGCGCGCCGGATCTGACTCTGCCTGGTAGCACTGCCGCGCTTCAGCCAGTCGCGTTCCCGGAACGTTCAGCCCGTGCTCGGTGTGGTTGAAGAGGCGGCGCGTCAGCGCTTCGATCAGGCGCTTTTTGGCGTCGAGCGTGTCCTCGGGAACCGGATAGGTCTTGATCCAGTAGCCGTCGTAATACACCCGCTCCTGCTCGTCGATGATCCGCCGCGTACCTTCCGCCGGGCGTTCGTCGTCAGGCGCTTGGTGTTTGAAGGGATGTACGTTGCTTGTCATAGGGCGTCGATTCAATGAAGTCAGGCTTGATCAAGCAAAAAACATGCGGAAAGGCGTCGCCGATTTAAGCGATTGAATCAACACGATGTTCCCAGATCGGGCGCGCAACGGCGAGTGATATATTGCCCTTTTTTTGTGCGTCATGACAATTTTTGTGCGCCATGGAAGCCAACGACCCAAGCGCGGGCTAACAGCTCCCTTGTATGATCGGCGCTTGTTCGGTCCGTGAATTTTGCCGATGGCCAAGGCGTCGATGAGCTGTCGAAATTCGCGCTCAAACAGTGATATAAAGAGGGGGCGCCAAGTTGCCGCCGAAGCTTGATTGCGGCGATGCCGGCCCTGTTGCTGCAATGCGCAGTGGATGTGCTGCCCAAGCCTGGCTTTGTAAAGGTCTTTTTCCCATGATCAAATTGCTCGCCCGCGCTTTCCTGCTCGTCTGTTTTGGCATCGCGACGGCCAAAGGCGCCGACTGTGAGATCAGGTCGTTCAATCAACCTGTCGAGGACGGAACGATCGCCTACCAGGTTGCCGGCGCTGGCCCCGATGTGCTGCTGTTGCATGGCCTGTTTGCCCAGAAGGAACAGTGGAACGAGGTGCTCTGCGCGCTGGCGAAAGCGGGCTATCGGGCCAGCGCGCTGGATCTGCCAGGTTATGCGCAAAGCACCGGCTACCCGATCGGAGTCTATGCCCTGGAAAAACAGGTCGAGTTGATCGACCGGCTGATGCGGATGCGCGGGGTGGCGAGCTTTCATTTGGCGGGTAATTCGATGGGCGGCACCATTGCCGCGCTCTATGCCGAGCGTTACCCGCACCAGGTCGCCTCTCTGGCGTTCATCGGCGGCCCGCTGGGCATCGGCGAATGGGCGGCGCCGGTCAAGCAGGCGATCCTGAGCGGAGTCAATCCATTTATTCCTGTCGATCAACAGCAACTCGATCTCGAATTACGGCTCCTGCTGGTCAATGTTCCTGAGCTGCCGACTGACGTCAAGCAGGCGATGATCGCGCCCTACGTCGATCATCGTCAGCATTACCGCCAGGTCTGGGACATCGTCAACCTCTACGGCAGCGCCTTGCGTGCGCA
Source organism: Pseudomonadota bacterium (assembly GCA_018262095.1). Lineage (GTDB taxonomy): Bacteria > Pseudomonadota > Gammaproteobacteria > Burkholderiales > Rhodocyclaceae > Propionivibrio. Next base: position 41,603 of record JAGTRW010000010.1, on the reverse strand, counting down.
ACAGTCCAGCCGCTTGCCGACGCTCATCGTCTGGGGAAACAAGGACCAGATTTTCGATGTCGGCGGCGCGCAGTCGCTGATCGGGAAATATCCGGATAGCCGGCAGGTGTTCCTCGATGGCGTCGGTCACCTGCCGATGCTCGATGCGCCGGCGATCACCGCCGATCTGTATGCCGATTTCTTGCGCAAGAATCCGCTTGCCGTTTCGCCGACGAAATAGCCGGTCGGCCGGCAATCCAGACAGCGAAAAGGGAATCAACGGCTGATGCCATATAATTTGTCGCCACCGCAACCCAGGAAGGCATAAGCGTGTCGAAGCCAGAGATCGAGACCACCGGTAGCACTGTCGTCTACAAGAATCGGTGGATGAGCTTGCGCGAGGACGCAATCGTCCGCTCGGATGGAAGCACCGGACTCTACAGCGTGGTCGAAAAACCGGACTTCGCCGTCATTGCCGCCGTCTCCGAAGGCGAGATCTATCTCGTCGAGCAGTACCGCTACCCGGTTCAGCGGCGCTTTTGGGAACTGCCGCAGGGGTCTTGGGAGGAGCAAGCGGTCGATCCTCTGGTGCTTGCCCGGGCCGAACTGCGCGAGGAGACCGGTTTGACCGCCGGGTCGATGCTGCACGCCGGGCGCTTGTACCTCGGCTACGGCTACTCCACCCAGGCTTACGACGTGTTCCTGGCGACGCAGCTTGCTCAGGGCGAAACTCAACTCGATGCCGAAGAGCTGGGTTTGGTTGCCAAAGCGTTCAAGCTGGCGATCGTCGAAGAGATGATCAGCAACGGTCAAATCATGGACGCAACGACGGTTGCGACGCTTGGCCTGCTGCGACTCAAAGGACTGCTGTGAAGTTGCCGTTCATTTCGGTGCGAACCGATCAACGCGAAGGAGAGTTGTCATGAAAGCAAAACTACTGTTGCTGGCGATCGTTGGTCTGCTGACGACCGCCCTGGTTCCCGCCGCCGAGAGCGCCAAGCCGCTGATCGTCGGCATGGAGCTCGCCTATCCGCCGTTCGAGATGACCGACACCAGCGGCAAGCCTGCGGGCGTCAGCGTCGACCTGGCGACTGATCTGGCCAAGAGCCTGGGTCGCCCGGTCGTCATCGAGAACACCAGCTTCGACGGGCTGATCCCGGCGCTCAAGACCGGCAAGGTCGACCTGGTGATTTCGTCGATGACGGCGACTCCCGAGCGCGCCAAATCGATCGATTTTTCCGACCCTTATCTGTCGACCGGCCTTTGCCTGCTGCTCAAGAAGGATTCGCCGGCCAAGAGCATCGCCGACCTCGACCGCGCCGGCGTCAAGGTCGCGGTCAAGAAGGGAACGACCGGCCATCTCTATGCGACGAACAAGCTCAAGAAAGCCACCGTGCTGGTCCTCGACAAGGAGTCGGCGGCGGTGCTCGAAGTCTCGCAGGGCAAGGCCGACGCTTTCATTTACGACCAGATGTCTACGTACCAGAATTGGCAGCGCAACAGCGCGACGACGCGCGCGCTGCTCGAGCCGTTCCAGAAGGAATACTGGGCGGTCGGCATCCGCCAGGGCAACGACGAGCTCAAGCGCCAGGTCAATGCGTTCCTCAAGGACTATCGCCAGAAAGGCGGTTTCGAGCAGCTCGGCGATCGCTACCTCAAGGAGATGAAGGACGAGTTCAAGCGCTTGGGCTATTCGTTCTTCCTCTAGCCGACGGGGCGATCGGTGAAGCAGTTCTTGGTGAACCGCGACGGGCAGGTGTCGCTGGCGGCGACCATCGTGTCGTGGGGGCTGGTCGCGCTGCTGGTCTGCGCGGTCTTCAGCTTTGCCTTCAGCGAATTGCGCTACGGCTGGAACTGGAACGCGATCTGGCAGTACCGGCAAAAGTTCGTGCAAGGCTGGCTGATGACCGTCGCGATTTCGGCGGCCGCCTTGCTCGTCAGCTTGCTGCTCGGACTGCTGACCGCGCTGGCGCGGCGCTCGGCCTTGCTGCCGCTGCGCTATCTCTCGATGCTTTACGTCGAAAGCGTGCGCGGCACGCCGCTGCTGGTGCAGATCCTGATTCTCTTCTACGTCGTCGCCAATGCCTTCGGCGTCGACAACCGCTATCTCGTCGGCGTGCTGACGCTGTCGTTGTTCGCCGGCGCCTATCTCTCCGAGATGATCCGCTCGGGGATCGAGAGCATCCGCGATTCGCAACTCGAGTCGGCGCGAGCGATCGGGCTGACGCGCGCGCAGACCTACCGCTACGTGATCTTCCCACAGGTCGTTCGCCAGCTGGTCCCGCCGCTCACCGGCCAGTTCGCGTCGATCATCAAGGATTCCTCGCTGCTCTCGATCATCGCGGTCAGCGAATTCACGCTCAACGCACAGGAAGTCAATGCCTTCACCTACAGCACGCTCGAAAGCTATCTGCCGCTGGCGGCCGGCTACCTGCTGCTGACGCTGCCGATCTCGCTCGCCAGCCGTGCGCTCGAACGGCGCTTCCACTATGCGACTTGAGTTTCGTGCGATCGGCAAGGCGTTCGGCGAGTTGCAGGCGCTGCGCGACGTCACCTTGAACGTTGCCGAGTTCCAGTCGCTGGCGATCATCGGTCCGTCGGGCGGCGGCAAGACGACGCTGCTGCGCATCATCGCCGGCCTTGAAACGCCCGAAACCGGGCAACTTTCGATCGACGGCCAGCGGCTCGATTTTTCCGAGGCGTCCTTGCTCCTGCACCGGCGCAGCATCGGCACCGTGTTCCAGGCGTACAACCTGTTTCCGCACCTGACGGCGCGCCAGAACGTCATGCTGCCGCTGGTCAAGGTGCATGACGTGGCGGTGGGCGAGGCGAGAGCGATCGTCGACAGCCTGTTCGAGCGCTTTCAGTTGTCGGCGCACGCCGACCGGCATCCGGCCGAACTTTCCGGCGGCCAGCAGCAGCGCGTCGCGATCGTTCGCGCGATCGCCATCAAGCCGCGTTTCCTGATTTTCGACGAGCCGACTTCGGCGCTCGACCCGGAAATGACCGCCGAGGTCCTCGACTTCATCGCCGAACTGCGCGCCGACGGACGCAATCTGATCATCGTGACGCACAATATGGGTTTTGCGCGCGAAGTCTCCGACCATTGCCTGTTCATCGCCGACGGCCGTGTGCTCGAAGAAGGGCGCTCGAGCGAGCTGTTTAGTCGTCCGCAGAACCCGCTGCTGGTCAATTTTCTGGCCAAGGTGCTGCGCTACTGAGCGCGTTTTCACATTTTTCCGGTGATCCATGAACCAACTGATTACAGAACTGCAGCGGCTCTATTTCCTCGACGACCAGCGATCGACGCCTGGCGGTGAGGGGAGATTGAGCGCGAAGACGCTCGCCCAAAGCCTGGCTGGCGAGAGTGCGGTCGAGCTCGACCTGGTCGGCGCCGACGGCCGGGTGCGTGCGCTGGTCGTTGAGTTCGCGCGGGCCAACGACTGGCAGCGCGCGGCCAAGCTCTATCAGGCGGTGCAGGACGAGCTCGGCTGGCCGGCGCCGGCGCTCTCGATTGCCGGGCACCAAGGCTACGCGATCTGGTTTTCGCTCGCCCAAGCAATCCCCTTGGCGCAGGCCGGTGCCTTCCTCGCGGCGCTGCGCACCGCGTACCTGGCCGACCTTCCCGCGCTGCGTCTCGGCTTGCATCCGGCAGCCGAGACGCCGGCGCAGATCAGACTGGTGCCGGGGCGGCACCCGGCGAGCGGCAAATGGTCGGCGTTCATCGACCCGACGCTGGGCGGCATGTTCATCGACGAGTCGTGGCTCGAGATGGCGCCGAATCAGGACAAGCAGGCCGAACTGCTGGCCGCGCTCAAAAGCATCACGCCGGCCGAGTTTGAAGCGGCGCTCAGCGTGCTGCGGAGCGCGCCGCCGAGCGATCCGGCGCCGAGGGAAGCCGAGCCGACCTCACCTAGCGAGGTGCCGGCGCGGCGCCGGTCAACGCTCAAGGTCGGCGGTGATTACCGCGATCCGCAGAGCTTCCTGCTGGCGGTGATGAACGACGAGTCGGTCAGCGCGCGCCACCGGATCGCCGCGGCAAAAGCGCTGTTGCCGTACTTTGCCAACGGCGTCGCTGACAAGCCGGCGAGCTGACCGAGCGCTCGCTCAAAGGCGGCACGCCGGCTTGTCATACCGTTCACTTAAGCCGTTCGTGGTGAGCCTGTCGAACCATGAACGGCTTCGCTACAAAGCAAAACTCAGGGCGAGAGCTGATTTTCGGCGGCCTTTCTATTTCACCGTGGCGATCCGCGCGCGCAGCGGGATGTTCTTCGAGTCCAATCCCGGGCTCTGGCCGTGCAGATCGAAGTCGAGCTCGACCTGCGGCCTGAAGATCAGCGTGTGCGTCGACCCGCCGAAATGGAACATGCCGAGCTGTTCGCCTTTGCCGATATGCTGGCCTTCGTAAGCGGTGATTTCGTTTGACGAGACCTCGGCCATGCCGACGAACATCACCGCCATCAAGCCGATCTTTGGATTGTCGGCCTCGATGAAAACCAGCGCGCGCGACGCAACCTGCGTGATGTAGCCCTGCGATTCGTTGGGACCGGCCGGATCGAAACCGACCGCCGGCGTCTGCGCATAATACGAGCCATCGATCAGCCGGGTCTTGACGATCCGGCCGCTCACCGGGCTGTGCCAGCGGTGATAGCTCAAGGCGCTGAGGAACGCCTGGTAGACGGTTCCTCCGGCGAACTGCGCGGCGAGGGGATCGCCGGCCATCATGTGCGAGAGCGAGTAGGGCTGGTCCTTGATCCAGAACTGATCGCGCAACTGTACGTTCCTGGCCAGCCGATACGGCGCCGACTCGCAGGCGTTGGCGATCACGCTGTCGTCGTTGGGGCTTGCCAGCGGACGGCGGCCTGTCTTCATCCCTTAAGCGGCAAAGCCTTGCGGCAGAAATCGATTCCGAATTGCGAGATTGAGCGATGATTGGCGGCGAACTATGCTAAAGCCATTGCCTTGGGCGGCTGGCGGCGATACAGGGCCCTCGCGGAAATCGTTGCACAGCCGACACTCGCTCGGCATGACTGCCTGTTGACTCGCCAGCCTGGCATGACTATCGGAGGTGCTCTCATGGATTCGCTGGAATTGAGAAAGGCTTTTACGCTGATCGAATCAGGTCCTGTTGTCCTCGTCACAACCCATGACGGAACGAGCGACAACGTCATGACCATCTCCTGGACAATGGTGCTCGATTTCACTCCCGTATTTGCCATTACCACGGGCAAATGGAATTACTCGTTCGCGGCCTTGCGCAAGAATCGGGAGTGCGTCATTGCCATTCCCACCGTCGACCTGCTCGATAAGGTAATTGGCATAGGGACGTGTTCTGGGGCAAACACCGACAAATTTTCCAAGTTCAGGCTTTCGCCAGTACCGGCCAAGCTCGTCAGACCGCCCTTGATCAAGGAGTGCCTCGCCAATATCGAGTGCAAGGTCATCGACATCGTCAAAAAACACGATATCGTCGTATTGGAGGCGGTTGCCGCATACTTCGACAGCGCACGCAAGGAGAAGCGTACGGTTCACGCGGTGGGTGACGGAACGTTCATCGTCGACGGGCGCAAGATCGACCGGAAGAAGATGATGGCCGCCAAGCTCCCTCCGGGCGTTTAGCGTTCGTTGGAGCTCACGGACTCAAGTCGGCTAGGAGCAGACCTTCGTGAAAGCCTGAGAACGGCCATTCAGATGACTGCTCAGCTTTAGAACCTGCCGAACCAGCTACGCGAGCAAATCGGCCAAGGAAGCCTTTCGCCAACTTATGTCACGGCGACCTAAAAGAGGTTAGTAGTAGGCCTAGAGCAGCAATCTGTTCGAGAGGGGAATACTCTAGGCATATCCGAATGAATTCCGGATAGACTAGCGGGTGTTCCCCTCTGATAGCTTAAGGCCATGGCAAGAAAACAACTCTCTTGGATACACCTAAGTGATTGGCATTTTGGTCAGAAATCCCAATGGCTTTGGCCTAATTTCCGTGCAGTCTTTCTTGAAGATCTCCGCAGACTTTCCGGTGAGGCCGGCCCAATTGACTTAGTCCTAGTTTCTGGGGACTTGACTCAAGGCGGGGAACATGGTCAATTCGATACGCTCACACAAGATCTGGACAAGATTTGGGAGTTGTTTGACACCATTCACCAGAAGCCAAAATTATTCTGTGTTCCTGGAAATCATGATCTTGTGAGACCTCCCGGAAATGACGCTCGAGTCAAGATGCTAGCCAAATGGGACTCCGATCCGGAAACCGCAGAAGAGTTTTGGGGGAAAACTGATAATCAATACATCAAAGTAGTTCATGAGGCGTTCGCGAATTACGTGCATTGGCAAGATGAACTTACCCGAAAAGGTTTCCCTGTTGTTGAAACGAAAAAAGGGATTTTGCCTGGCGACAGTTCGTCCTCGCTGATAATAAACGACGTCTCGGTTGGGCTTGTCGGACTAAATAGCGCCTTTCTTCAGCTAACCGATAGCAATTTTGAGGGGAAATTGGCGCTGGATTCTCGACAGCTAAATGCAGTTACGGATAACGATGCGCCATCATGGTGTAGTAAACACGACATAAATCTTCTCATTACGCACCACCCTCTGTCTTGGCTAAACCAGGGGGCAGTGCGTGACTTCCAATCTGAGATTTATACCCCAGGTCGCTTTACCGCTCATCTCTTTGGTCATATGCATGAGGCCGACTTGACCAATCGATCTCATGGCGGAGATGCTGGCCGCAAGTCGTATCAAAGCGCATCTCTATTTGGAATGGAGCATTTAGCGGATGGAAAAACCGAGCGCAATCATGGCTACGCTATCGGACAAATCTCTTTTGAGTGTGAAAACGTCACCTGGAAGCTGTGGCCTCGAAAAGGAAGCATAAGCCGAACCGGAGATCGGAAACTTATACCAGATCACGAAAATTTCAATCTTGAACCAGGATTCGAATATCAATCTGAAAATTTGATAAGAACAACCACGACATCGAAGTCGTTTGCTATAAGTTCGGCTCCTGCCGTGGATTTGGCGATAGCTGTTGAAAAAAGTTTCCCAGATTGGAATAACGCACTACTTAGCACTTCATACCCACTAGCTGAACAGGAACAGCATCTGTCGATCCGCCAACTACTGCAAATGGCTTGTGCCGAAAGCATTCGGCAGCATGGGATTTGCTGGGTCTGTTCTGACTGGGGGCTCGGACGCAACGGCTTCTTGTGGTCGGTAATGCGGCGATTAGGCCGAAGCACGCAGCCCGTTTATCGAATCGATTTGGGAAACTACGGTAGCCGTGAAGCTTTTCTCACAACATTTTCAACTATGGCCGGCTGTTCCTTTCCTGAATTCTGTAAAGCGCTGGCGGCGTCTGGCCCTGCCATATTGATGTTTGACGAGGCACCTGTTAGCTCAGGTGATACTGTTGAAAGACCGATTGAGTGTGACGCCGAAAATTTGGCTCGCATGGTCAAGGATTTTTGCCCTGACATTATTGTGTTTCTATTGGCAAGAACTACGCCTCGAGAACACAAAATAGGTGCAGTGGCCCTTGAGGCGCTTGATGAGGCAGATACGAAGAGCTATCTGATCGCTCACCCTAGTGCTTCAGCAGATGCAAAAACCCCACGTGCAGTTACAGAAATCTACCGACTTACCGATGGCCTACCCGGAAAAATTGACACTACGCTACGATCATTGCGTGTGGCTAGCCTTTCCGACCTAGGTCTTGCTGCCTCAATTGGGAATACGCACACAAATCTTTCCCTCGAATCCATACCATCTGCTCTGGTACATGCCGTTAACGAACTAGCGGAATCGAAAGACTCATCTGCTAAGCGCTCTTATCTTTTACTAAAAGCACTGGCAATTCTCCCGCATGGTGAATCACTACAACGACTGAAGCGTATCGATCCAACGCAACCAATTTTCCCAAAACACGGTGAGGAATTACTAGATCTTGATCTAATTCAGGTTAGATCATCAACAACCCTCATGGGAATTGGTTCTAGTGAGGAAGAGCGGCTTAAGATACTTGTCGCCCCTCGCCCTGTACGAGACTATGTTTTGTCGAGAATGACTAGCCGAGAAATTGATGGTTTCGTTCGTAAGGCTATAGCGCTGTACTTCGGTGAAAATTGGCGAAATGGTGTTGCATCTCTAAACAAAATTCGAGGCGAGCTTGCATCCGATGATGGCAGCTTGGTAGAGAATCCACACGCCCTCGTATTGCGTTTGCTTGAACAGATTGAAAACTGGGATGAATCAGCGTCCATTTCGCCGATACTGAATCTCTGTCATATTTACTGTGGTGCATTACTTTCCGGAAAGTATTACAGAAGCTGCGCAATAGTATGCAGAGATATTCTCACCACCATTCCCGCTTCTGGATACGAAAAGAACCGTGGCAACTTAGAAATAATGCTCGCGAAAGCTCTTCGAATGTCCGGCGAACACGAAGAGGCGCGAGCATTGTTTGAAAAACTGTTACAGGATAAATGGCCTAAAGAAAACAAAGTAGATATTCTAAGTGGGTATGCTCTTTGTCTTCAATCTCTGGAAGACGAGAAGGCTATTTCTGTTGCCAATGAATTGATTAATATTTCGCCGAAAAGTGCTTATGCCCTACAAGCGCAGTCAATAATTCTCGAAATGCAGGATGATGTACGTAAGAAAAGCGGGCTCCTGTTACTTGAAGATGAAGCGCGAAAGCGCGGATTCAACACCGTAGCGAATAATTTGGTTTTGGGACGTATTTCTGAAAAAGACGAAGACCCTAATGCTACAGCCCTTCTAAGACAGGTGTACCAAACCGCCGTGAAAGATGGTGATAGCTATAACGCGGCTAGGGCAGCGGTTAAGATTGGATCTATTCGTCTAAGGGAAAACGGATCACTTTCAAAGGGGGATTTAACTAACCTCATTACTGCATACCAATATTTCTACGGGGAGAGGTTCAATTCGCTTTTTATAAAAACCCACAGAGCACTGTGGGATTATTTTGAGTCTCAAATCGACGTCAGAAATCTGGTTAGTCTGTTTCGTCATAGTTCGTTTATTTGGCGATTGCACGGAAATGATTCGATTGAACAGACCTATGTTCAGCGACTTACAAATAATGCAAGGGAAATTTTGTCTGTCGACGCTGTTACTGCGGACAAAAATACTGCTTATTTTCTGCTTCGGGCTCGCGATTGTCAGACGACTATCAAGATCAGTTGATTGTAGTCAAAGTCATTTCGTGCAAAACACGTAGCGCGGTATCCGTTAATCATTTAAAGGCATTGCTACTTAGAAAAAAGGCAAGATAGATAACCGCACTTGTATCTCGAAAATTGCAGGCATCGCGGAGGCAACCACGACGAAACTACGCGCATTCTGATCAATGTCAGTGCGCTTGAGTCTGTCGTTACCGAATAACCGGTTTAGTAGCTGTTGTGGTTACTTTTGCATTACCAAACGGCCGTTAAGAACGATATGCCGTCCGACATTTACCGCTGTGGGTGATTCCTCCACTCTGACACCTGCCGCTAGACCACTGATGGGACGGATGACCGATGAGGGTCGTTACCAGTAGCGCAGAATTGGCCGCACGATGTGTTCAAATAGCTGATCCATTCGAGTCGGAGATGCCAATGGCAGCGAAAAGAAATGATTCGGTGGATGTCTTGACTCATTTCGCCTTGTTCTTTATCCCGCTGCGTATCGTGAATGCGGCAACGGGAGTCGATTATCTGCGTGATTTGCTGAGTACCGCGACGGCGTTTTCGCTGGCGGCGCTGCTGATGGTTCTCTATTACCCCTTGTTGAAGCGCTGGGATAAGGCGGGCGGGAAATACAGCTGCGAGTGGCTGCTCGCCAGGTTGTTGTCCATTTTGTCTCATTAGACTAGATCTGATCGGCCAAATCTCCTCGCGGCGCTCTCGTAACGTCGTGTCGAGAACTGCATTGGTCGTCGTTGTTTCACCCTCCTTATCCTTTCGTTTTGGCTTCGGCGCTTGTGAGGCGAGCACATCATGGTCACAGAGAACACAACGCAGTCGAACCCTTTGGCCCCACCACTCGATCCGGATGATTGGACGGCTTTTCGTAACGAAGCCCACCGTCTGCTCGATACCTGTATCGACCACCTGGTTGACGTCCGCAATCGTCCATGGCGTCCGCTGAGTGACGCGGATCGGGCGCCGCTAAGTCTGGGCGACCCGACCGAGGGCTGTGGCATCGAGGCCTTGGTTGATGAACTGACGTGCAATGTCTTGCCCTTTTCGTCGGGAAACACGCACCCCCGGTTTTTCGGATGGGTGCAAGGCAGTGGGCTAGCCAGCGGCCTGCTTTCCGAAATGATTGTTGCGACGATGAATAGCAATTGCGGTGGTCGTGATCACGGTGCCGTCTATGTCGAGCGGGCGGTTATCGACTGGTGCCGGCGTTGCTTCGGTTTTCCCTCGCAGGCGTCGGGCCTTCTCGTCTCCGGAACGTCGCAAGCGACAGTGATCTGCCTCGCTGCTGCGCGTTTGAGGGCCTTGGGGACGGCATCTCGCATCGACGGCATTCAGCACTCTCGACAGCTTGCCGCCTATGCGGTGGACGGGGTGCATAACTCAACAGGGAAGGCGCTCGAACTGCTGGGCGTCGGATCGTCGACGCTGCGCAGGTTACCCATGGGAGCAGATGGGGGTATCGACGTCGCCAGTCTTTCTAGAGCGATCGCCGAAGACCGGGCCGCAGGGCTGCTGCCGTTCTGCGTAGTGGGTACGGCGGGATCAGTGGATTTGGGCTACTTTGATGATCTCAACGCGCTCGCGGACCTGTGTGCCGAGGAGAATCTGTGGTTTCATGTTGACGGGGCGTTCGGGGCCTGGGCGCGACTAGCGCAAGCGCCTTGGTGCGACCTTGTTCAAGGCATTGAGCGTGCGGATTCGCTCGCCTTCGATTTTCACAAATGGATGTTCGTACAATACGATTGCGGCGTGGCTCTGATTCGTGACGAGAAAATCCATCGTGAGGCATTTGCCGCGCGCCCCGCCTATCTTGCGAAGCAGGATCAGGGGCTGGGTGGCGGCGAGCCCTGGTACTGCGACTACGGAACGGACTTGTCGCGGGGCTTCCGGGCGCTCAAGGTCTGGTCAGCGTTGCGTGCCTATGGAAGCGATGCCCTCGGTCGGGCGATCACGCGAAATTGCGAGCAGGCCGCTCAAATGGCCATGCTCGTCGAAACAACCCCCGGACTTCGGCTATCCTCGCCCGTGCGCCTCAACGTTTGTTGCTTTAGCGCCGCGCCACGCGAATGGGAAGGCTCTGCGCAGGATAGCTTGAACGCGAAAATAACATCCGAATTGCAGTTGTCCGGTGATGCAGTCTTTTCGACGACAAAGCTCGATGGCAGGACGGTGATTCGTGCTGCGATTACAAATCACAGGACCAGCGAAGAAGACATCATTTACGCGATATCGGCAGTCGCCCGCGTTCGGGATCGCGAAGTCGGCAGCTAGTCAATGATCTTTCTGTCGTGCATCTGGATAGGGGCTGCGGCTGCCGCGGGCACGTATTGGGGCGTCGATCTCGCGCTCGTTTCCATCCGGACTTCGACGGCAAGGGTGGTCCGATATTGGTTTGGTGCGTTGCGCTCTTGGACTATGTGATTTTTTGGACGCATGTTGTGACAAAAAGACGCCATCTGCCGGTCTGGTGGCGATGCTGCCGCAGTGATACCATTCCGGCCCCATGCAGATTCCATATCGAGCGTTCGGCCAGCCCTGCCGGACTCTATTCCGCGTTCCCAAGCCTGCACGCCGAGTCCAACGCGTCCTTGCGTTGAGGAGAAAACATGTCTGAAATCATCGTCATCGGTCACCGCAATCCGGATACCGATTCGGCCTGTGCGGCCTGGAGTTACGCCAGTTTCAAGAACACGATAGACCCCGAACGCCGTTACCGCGCAGCGGTTTGCGGCCAGCTCGGCAAGCAGGCCAAGTTTGTCTTCGACAACGCCGGAGTCGAGCCGCCGCCTTACCTCAAGGACGTCAGGCCGTGCGTTCTCGACATTACCGAGAATGTCGGGATTCGCCTCGACAGCAACGATCCGCTCAAGATGGCTTTCGAGGATCTGGACACGCCGAGGATTTCGGTCGTTCCGGTTTTCGACGAAACGCAGCGCTTTGCCGGCGTCATCGGCGTCCACGAAATGCTGCGCTATTTCGTCGAGGGCACCGTCAAATCTCGCCCGCTTTACACTTTTCGCGCCGACAACATCGAAAAAGTGATTCCCGGGCATTTCCTCAAGCGTGCCCAGCAAGAATTCAGCGCACCGATCATGGCCGGCGCGATGAACCTCGAGCAATCGACGTTGCGTCTCGATGCGCTGGCGCCGGCCAAGCCGATCATGATCGTCGGCAACCGCCCGGACCTGATCGCACTGGCCGTTAGCCGCGAGGTCCCGGCGATCATCCTGACTGGTTACGCGATCGGCGAAACGCCCAAACTTGATTTTTCGAGTTTCGCGGGATCGGTTTACGTTTCGAGCTGCGACACTTCAGAGACGATCCGCATGCTGCGTCTTTCGCTGCCGGTCAAGCAGATCATGGACAGCAAGCCGCTCTGTCTGGCCCACGACGAGCTCTTCGACGCCGCCAAGAAAACGCTGCTCAATACCGAATATCACGGTCTGCCGGTGCTCAACGAGGGGCGCTTCGTCGGCATCGTGACGCGCGCGAGTTTCATCGAGAAACCGCGCCGCAAGCTGATCCTCGTCGATCACAACGAATTGTCGCAAGCCATCGCCGGCGCCGAGGATGCCGAGATCTGCGAGATCATCGACCACCACCGCATGGGCGCCGAGAAGACCAGCACGCCGATCTACATCTACTCGAAGCCGATCGGCTCGACCTGCTCGATCGTCTATAGCCACTACCGCATGGCCGGAATCGAACCCGACCAGCCGACTTCCTTGCTGATGCTCTCCGGCCTGCTCTCGGACACGATGCTGCTGCGCTCGCCGACGACGACGCCGGAAGACCGCATGTACGCTCCCGAGTTGGCGCGCCTGGCCGGCGTCGACCTGCACGAATACGGCACGCTGATGCTCTCGCTGATGGCCAGTCTCAAGAAAGCCGATCCGCTGCAGATGATCACCGGCGACTTCAAGGAGTACGCCGAAGGCGGTTTCTCGGTCGGCGTCAGCCAGGTCGAAGTCGGCACGCTGGTCGACCTGGACGAGGTCAAGGCCAACATCCTGGCCGCCCTCGACGCGGTTCGCAAGGAGCGCAACCTGTCCTGGGCGCTGCTGCTGGTGACCGACATCACCCGCGAACACAGCGTATTGCTGTGCTCGTCGTGGCCGGTCGCGGAAAAGGAACTGTCTTACAAGCGACTCGAAGAACACGTGTTCGACCTGCCTGGCGTTTTGTCGCGCAAGAAGCAGCTGCTGCCGGAAGTGCTGCGCATCATCGACGTCCTGCGCGCCAGCTGAGCGCGGCGCGCGATCGCCAGAAGAGCAGCGCCAGCAAGGCCAGCGTGAACGCCAGCCACAGCGGCAGCACGGCGAGCGCGTCGGCAAAGGCCTGATCGGCGTTGCCGCCGTCGCGCAGCGAGCGCAGCGCGAGGCCGAAGATCAGGCTGGAAAAGCCGTAGCCCAGGTTGAAGACCAGCCCCTTGAACGACAGCACGGTGGCGCGTTGCGCCGAGCTGACCTGCGCGTTGAGCGTGTTCGACATGAAGAAGCCGAGCGCGGCCATCGCGGCGGCCAACGGCAGCGAGAAGAGCACGCCCCAGAGCGGAATCTTGAGCGCGACGCCGAAGAGGCCAAGCAGCGCCAGCGCCGCGATGATCGCGTAATTGCGCAGCGCCGACGCGCGTTGCTCAAGCTCGCGAACGAGCGGCGCGACGATCAGGCCGAGCCCGGCCATGGCCGCGCCGATCAGACCAAAGCTCGCCGCCGGCAGGTCGATCAGGCGGTAATAGACGCTGCCGAAGGTCAGAAAAACGCGGATCACGCTGTCGATCAGCACGCCGCCGACGATGGCAAAGAGCGCGAGCGGCGTGTGCACAATCCATTTTCCGGCGGCAACGATGTCCTGCGCGGCGCTGTCGCCGACGGCTCGCGGCGCGGCGCGTTGCGGCTCGTGCATGGTGAATGCCAGCCACAGCACGACGAACGCGCTCAAGAGGTTGAGCGCGATCGGCAGGCGCAGCGTCAGGCTCTGGCCGACGCGCAGGCCGCTGCCGAGCCAGGCCAGCGCCGCGTTAAGCAGCTGCGGGTCATAGACCGCGGCGCCGACCAGCATCGCGATCACCGTGCCGAGCGCTTGCCAGCGCATGACGTCGGCGAGCACCTGCGGCCACTCGCCGCTGCGCGCCTCAAGTGCCAGCGAATCGTAGGCGAGCGACTCGTCGGCGCCGCTCGCCAGCGCTTCGGCGGTGCCGCTGAGCACGCGGTTGGTGAGGCACAAGAGCAGCAGCGTGAGCCCGCCGCTCACCGGCGCGGCGAGCAGCGCCAGCATTTCGAGCACCATGCAGAGCGCCGCAGCGATCACCAGCGGGCGCCGGCCGTAACGGTCGGCGAGCGCGCCCGACGGGACCTCGGCGACGACGATGACCAGCGCCCAGACGAAATTGAGCAGCGAATAGTCGGCGGCCGACAGTCCCAGGTCGAGAAACAGCACGGCGAGCACCGGATAGTAGAAACGCGCGTTGAAGAACACGCGAAAGGCGATGAAGCGCTTGCGGTTGCCTTCGGCTGGGCTGCTTTCTGGGATCACTGATCGCTTCCTGGTAGTGAAATATTTCATCTCGATTCAGACCCCGCTTTGGGCGAAAGTTGCACGCCGGCCTGAAAGGCCGTCAAAAGGCGATCTACAATACACCGCCGGGAAAACCAAGAAGCACGCGCAGGCTGGCGCATCGCCTGTTGATAAGGCTTTCCAGCCGGTCAATGACAAGGAAAATTCGCCAATGCGTTTATTGCACACCTCGGACTGGCATCTCGGGCAAACCTTGCACCAGTTCGAGCGCTGTCACGAGCACGACCACTTCCTCGCCTGGCTCTGCGATACGCTGGTCGCCGAGCGCGTCGATGCGCTGCTGATCGCCGGCGACATCTTCGACAACTCGAATCCGCCGGCCAGCGCGCAAGCGCGTTTCTATCAGTTTTTGAGCGAAGCGCGGCGCCGCGTTCCTGGAATCGACATCGTGATTGCCGCCGGCAATCACGACTCGCCGGGCCGGCTCGAAGCACCGGCGCCGCTGCTCGCGCTGTTCGACGCGACGGTGATCGGCGCGGTGGCTGGTACGCAGACCGTCGACCTGGAGCGGCTGGTGGTGCCGCTGCACGACGAGGGCGGCGCGATCGCGGCCTGGTGCATCGCCATGCCCTTCCTGCGCCCGGGCGACGTGCCGCGCATCGATAACGTCGCCAATCCGTATTTGGCGGGGATCGAGGCGCTCTATCGGGCAGCCTTCGAGCTCGCGCAGTCGCGGCGCCAGCCAGGGCAGGCGATCGTCGCGCTGGGCCATTGCCATCTCGCCGGCGGCCAGGTCTCCGAAGACTCTGAACGCAGCATCGCGATCGGCGGCGCCGAGGTGCTTTCGGCGAGCACTTTCGATCCGGCAATCGCCTACGTCGCGCTCGGCCACCTGCATTTCGCGCAGTGCGTCGGCCACGACGCGACGCGCCGTTACAGCGGCAGTCCGCTGCCGCTGTCGTTTTCCGAAATCGACTACCCGCACCAGGTCGTCGTCGTCGACCTCGAGCGCGAATCGGTCGGCGAAATCCGCGCGCTGCGTGTTCCGCGTGCCGTCGATCTGCTGCGGGTTCCGGCCAAGCCGGCGCCGCTCGACGAGGTGCTCGCCGCTCTAGCCACACTCGGCGCGCTGGCGCTGCCCGCTCTCGACCCGGCGCAGTGGCCGTATCTGCAGGTTCGCGTCCAGCTCACGCAACCCGAGCCGGGGCTGCGCGCGCTGATCGACGCGGCGATCGAGCAGCTGCCGCTGCGCCTGGCGCGAATCGAAACGAGCTACCTCGCGCCGGTCGCCGACGCCAGTGTGCCGACGCTGTCGATCGACGACCTGGCGGCGCGCTCGCCCGCCGATTTTTTCGACCGCCTCTATCGTCACCGCTTCGGCGACGCGGCGCCGGCCGAGCTGATGGCGGCCTTCGCCGAGTTGCTCAACACGCCAAGCGAAGCGCCGGTCGAATCATGAAAATCCTCGCCATCCGCGGCAAGAACCTGGCGTCGCTGGGCAGCGAGTTTGACGTCGATTTTGCCTGCGAGCCGCTCGCCAGCGCCGGCCTCTACGCGATTACCGGCGCCACCGGGTCGGGCAAGAGCACGCTGCTCGACGCGCTGTGTCTCGCGCTCTACGAGCGAACGCCGCGCCTGGCGCGCGCCGGCGCGCCGGGCGAGAGCATTCCCGACGTCGGCGAGCACAGCGTCGGCCCCGCCGACCCGCGAACGATCCTGCGCCGCGGCGCCAGCGACGGCTTCGCCGAAGTCGATTTCGTCGGCAGCGACGCGCTCGCCTACCGCGCGCGCTGGAGCGTTCGCCGCGCGCGCGGCAAGGCCGGCGGCCGACTGCAGCAAAGCGAAGTGACGCTGTTGCGGCTGTCTGACCAACAACTGCTCGGCGACCACCGCAAGAGCGAGACGCTCAAGCTGATCGAGCGCTGCATCGGCCTGACTTTCGAGCAGTTCACTCGCGCCGTGCTGCTGGCGCAGAACAATTTTGCCGCCTTCCTCAAAGCGTCCGACGACGAGCGCGCCGAACTCTTGCAGACGCTGACCGGCAGCCAGACTTTTACGCGCCTCTCGCAGCTCGCTTTTGAACGCGCGCGCGGCGAAGGCGACTGCGTCAAGCGGCTCACGCTGCAGCTTGCCGATCAATTGCCGCTCGCCGACGAGGCGCGCGCCGCCAAGGCGCGCGAGCTCGCCTCGGGCGAGCTTGAAGTCAAGGCCATCGAGCAGCGCCAGGTCGCGCTCGAAGCGCAGCTGCGCTGGCACCAGCAGGCGCAGAAGCTGACGGCCAACGTCGCCGACGCGGCGGACAAGCTCGCCGCGGCGCAGCTCGCCAGGCAGCAGGCCGCAGCGCGCCAGGCGCAGTTCGCGCGGATCGAAGCGGTGCAGCCGGCGCGTGCGCTATGCGTCGAAGCCGCGCGGCTCGAACGCGAGAGCGACGCCGGGGCGGCCGCGCTCGCCGCCGCGCAATCGCTGCTGGCGCAGGCTGCCCGGCGTGTCGACGAGGCGGCGGCGCCGCTCGCCGCAGCGACGCGCGAGCTGCAAGGCGCCGAACAGGCGGGCGCCGATGCGCGCCCGGCGCTCGACCAGGCCAAATCGCTCGACGCGCAAATCGCCGCATCAACGCCGCTGGTCGAGGCGGCGATCAAGGCGCGCGACGCGGCGGGCGCGCAGTTGGCCAAGGACGAGGCGCGCCAGCGCACGCTCGGCGACGAGCTCGGCGCAGCGCAGCGCGCGCTGCAGGGCGATCAGCGCTGGCTCACCGAGCAGGCAGCGCTGCGGCCGCTGGCCGACGGCTGGCTGCGCTGGGAGACGCTGCTGGCCCAGGCCGCGGACCTGCTCGTCGACCGGCGTACGGTCGACGAGCAACTCACCGAGCTCGCGGAAAACGATACATCGCTCGGCCAATTGCTCGAAAAATCGCGCGCCGATCATGCGGCACACGCCAGCGCGCAGCAGGCGGCGACGCGGGCGCTCGACGAGCAAACGCACGCCTTGGCCGCATTCAAGCCCGACCAGCTCGCCGCGCAGCGCCAACGGCTCGAAACACGGCGCGACCAGCTGGCGAGCGCCGAAGCGTTGGCAAGAACGCTCGGCGAGCAGCAGCAACGCCTAAGGCAGCTCGAAAGCCAGCGGCCGATTCATTTGGCGACGCTTGACGACGAACAGAGGAAAATCGGCGAAGGCGCGGCAAAGCGGCCGCTCGCCGAACGCGATCTGGCCGCCGCCGAAAAGGCGCTGCGCGGCGCCGAACTCGCTGCCGACGCCACCGTCGAGCAGTTGCGCGCGACGCTCGAGGAAGGCGAGGCGTGCCCGGTCTGCGGCTCGCCCGAACACCCGTACGCGCAGCACAACCCGCAGCTCGCCGCGGTGCTCGGCGTCCTGCGCGACGAGGTGACGCATTTGCGCCGGGCGCTCGCCGACCTGCTGCAAGCGGCGGCGGCCGCGCAGGCGCGCCGGCAGGCGACGGCTCAGCAGCTCGTCCGGCTCGACCAGGATCTTGCCGCGGCGATCGCCGCCGTGCAGGCGAGCGACGCACAGTGGGCGGACCATCCCTTGGCGGCCGAGCTGGCGGCGCCGGACATCGAAGCTCGCCTGACCCGTCTGGCGGGCGAGCAATGCACGCTGCAGGCGGGATTCGCGCAGCTCGGGCGGCACGAGGCGGACTATCGCGCGGCGCTGCAGCGCAGGGACGCGGCGCAGGCCGCGGCGAGCTTGTCGCAAACGGCAACGAGCGGTGCGCGCGACCGCCTGCTCAAGGTCGAACTCGCGCAGCAGAAAAGCGCGCAGGCACTGCTGGGCGCGCGCCAGAAGCTCGCCGAGCTTGAGCGCCAGCTTGGCGCCGCGCTGGCCGACCTCGACGCGGCTTTCGCCGACACGCTCTGGCGCGAGTCCTGGCGCGCCGACCCGGCGGCCTTCGCGGTGCGCTGCCGCGCGCAGGTCGAGACGTGGACGACGCGCGAGCGCCAGGTTGTCGAACTTCAGGCGACGATCGCGACGCTCGTCACCGCGCAGCAGGGCGCTGCCGACGCGCTCGCCAGCGCGCGCCTTCAGCTGGCAGCGCAGGCCGCCCAGTGCGCGCAGCTCGAGGCCGATCTGCAGGCGAGGCGGCGCGAGCGCAGTTCGCTGTTCGGCGGTCAGCCGGTGACGGCCGTCGAGACCGCGCTCGCCGCAGCGCTGGCCAGGGCCAGGAACGCATTGCACGAGTGCCAGGCGAGCTGCCAGCAGGCCGAGGCCGACCGCACGCGGCACGGTGAAGCGGTGCGCCTGATGGCCGCGCAACTGGTCACGAACCAAGCGTTGTCGTCGTCGGCGCAACAGGCGCAGGAGCGCTGGCTGAAATCGTTCAACGCGCAGCACGCTGAAGCATTGACGCGTGCTGCGCTCAACGATCTGCTGGCCTTCGACGCCGTCTGGGTCGGTGCCGAACGCCAAGCGCTGCAAGCGCTCGACGGCGCCATCGCCAATGCGCAGGCGGTGCACAAGGCGCAGCAGCAGGCGCACGACGAGCATCGGCTCGGCAAGACGAGCGACGAAAGCGCCGAGCAGTTGCAAGCAGCGCTCGAGCAAGCGCTCGCCGAACTGGTGCCGGCGCGCGCGCGGCTGGCCGCGCTCGCCGTCGATCTTGCGCGCGACGACGAGCGTCGCGACAAATCGGCGTCGCTGCTCGCCGACCTCGAGCAGCAGACCGCGCGGGCGCGCGTCTGGGCGCAGCTTGGCGAACTGATCGGCTCGGCCGACGGCAAGAAATTCCGCAATTTCGCCCAGCAGCTCACGCTCGACGTCCTGCTCGGTTACGCCAACCGCCACCTCGCAACGCTGTCGCGCCGCTATCGCCTGCAGCGCATCGGCGACAGCCTGGGCCTGCTGGTCGTCGATCGCGACATGGGCGACGAGCTGCGCTCGGTGCATTCGCTGTCCGGCGGCGAATCGTTCCTGGTCTCGCTGGCGCTGGCGCTGGGCCTCGCCTCGCTGTCGTCGCACCGCGTGCGCGTCGAGTCGCTGTTCATCGACGAGGGTTTCGGCAGCCTCGACGCTGACGCGCTCGGCGTCGCCATGGCGGCGCTCGACAGCCTGCAGGCACAGGGTCGCAAGGTCGGGGTGATTTCGCACGTCGCGGAAATGACCGAGCGCATCGGCACGCGCATCGAGGTCGTTCGCCTGGCCGGCGGTCAGAGCCGGGTGCGGGTGAGCGCTTGATGCCGGCGCCTGGCGAAGTCACTTCAAGGTATAATCCGCCCCCATCTGTCGGCTCGATCGGGTATTGCCTGCCTGTTGCTTGTCGCCGGTTCGGCTGTGATTCGCTGCAAGCCTTTCGCCATAAGCTTCGGCGTGTTTTGCTGAGGGCTCAAGATCGTCCCGGAATTGCGCGCCGTGCTCAGACGTAGAGAACCGTGATGCAACCTACCACCCCAAAAAATCAAGGCATTAAGAAAACCATTGATGTCTAACTCGCTCAAGACCATGCAACACATCAGAAATTTCTCGATCATCGCCCACATCGATCACGGCAAATCGACGCTCGCCGACCGCATCATCCACCTCTGCGGCGGCCTGTCCGACCGCGAAATGGAAGCGCAGGTCCTCGACTCGATGGACATCGAGCGTGAGCGCGGCATCACCATCAAGGCGCAGACCGCGTCCTTGCAGTACAAGTCGCGCAGCGGCGAAATTTACAATCTCAACCTGATCGACACGCCGGGACACGTCGATTTCTCGTACGAAGTGTCGCGCTCGCTGTCGGCGTGCGAAGGCGCGCTGCTGGTCGTCGACGCCTCGCAAGGCGTCGAGGCGCAGACGGTCGCCAACTGCTACACGGCGATCGAACTCGGCGTCGACGTGTTGCCGGTGCTCAACAAGATCGACCTGCCGTCGGCGACTCCCGAAGTCGCTCGCCAGGAAATCGAGGACGTGATTGGCGTCGACGCCTCGCACGCGATCCTGGCGTCGGCCAAGACCGGGCTCGGCGTCGAGGACATCCTGGAAGCGATCATCGAGCGCATTCCGCCGCCGCAGGGCAACCCCGACGCGCCGCTCAAGGCGCTGCTGATCGACTCGTGGTTCGACAACTACGTCGGCGTCGTGATGCTGGTTCGCGTGATCGACGGCGTGTTGCGCCCGAAGGATAGAATCAAGCTGATGGCGACCGGATCGACCCACCTCTGCGAGCAGGTCGGCGTATTCACGCCCAAGGCGCTGCAGCGCGACGCACTGCGCGCCGGCGAAGTGGGCTTCATCATTTCCGGGATCAAGGAGCTGCAGGCCGCCAAGGTCGGCGACACGGTGACGCTGGCCGACAATCCGGCACAGGCCGCGCTGCCGGGTTTCAAGGAAATCAAGTCGCAGGTGTTCGCCGGGCTCTATCCGATCGAATCGAACCAGTACGATTCGCTGCGCGAGTCCTTGGAAAAGCTCAAGCTCAACGACGCCTCCTTGCACTACGAGCCCGAAGTCTCGCAGGCGCTCGGTTTCGGCTTCCGCTGCGGCTTCCTCGGCCTGCTGCACATGGAGATCGTCCAGGAGCGGCTCGAGCGCGAGTTCGACCAGGAGCTGATCTCGACCGCGCCGACCGTCGTCTATGAAGTGCTGATGCGCGACGGCACCATCGTCTCGGTCGAAAATCCGGCCAAGCTGCCCGATACGACCAAGGTCGAGGAGATCCGCGAGCCGATCATCACCATCACCGTCTTCGTTCCGCAGGAGTATCTGGGCAACGTCATCACGCTGTGCAACCAGAAGCGCGGCAACCAGGTCGACATGACCTACCACGGGCGCCAGGTGCAGCTGATCTACGAAATGCCGATGGCCGAAGTGGTGATGGACTTCTTCGACAAGCTCAAATCGGTTTCGCGCGGCTACGCCTCGCTCGACTACGACTTCAAGGAGTTCCGCGCCGCCGACGTGGTCAAGCTCGACATCCTGATCAACGGCGAGAAGGTCGACGCGCTGTCGATGATCGTGCACCGCGCCAACGCGATCTACCGCGGGCGCGAACTGGCGTCGAAGATGCGCGAGCTGATTCCGCGCCAGCTCTACGACGTCGCGATCCAGGCGGCGATCGGCGCCAACATCATCGCGCGCGAGAACGTCAAGGCGATGCGCAAGGACGTTCTGGCCAAGTGCTACGGCGGCGACATCTCGCGCAAGAAGAAACTGCTCGAAAAGCAAAAGGCCGGCAAGAAGCGGATGAAGCAGGTCGGGTCGGTCGAAATCCCGCAGGAAGCCTTCCTGGCGGTCCTGCGTGTCGGAAAGTAAGGGAGCCTTGTCGTGAATTTTGCCTTGATCCTGTTCTGTCTGCTGGTCGCGAGCGGTGCCATCTGGATGGCCGATGTGTTCATCTTCAGCAAGCGCCGCGCCGCGCAGGCCAAGGACCCGTGGTGGGTCGAGTACGGCGCCAGCTTTTTCCCGGTGATCCTGCTCGTCTTCGTGCTGCGTTCGTTTCTCGTCGAACCGTTCAAGATTCCGTCGGGATCGATGATTCCGACGCTCGAAGTCGGCGATTTCATCCTGGTCAACAAGTTTGCCTACGGCATTCGCCTGCCGGTGATCAACAAGAAGATCATAGCCATCGGCGATCCGCAGCGCGGCGACGTGATGGTTTTCCGCTACCCGGAAGATCCTTCGCTCGACTACATCAAGCGCGTGATCGGCGTTCCCGGCGACAAGGTCGCTTATCAGAACAAGCGCTTGACGGTTAACGGCAAAGCCGTCGAGACGACGCGAATCGCCGACTATCTGCACCCTGAGCGGCTTTACTACTCGCAACAGTTCGTCGAGAAGGCCGACGGCGCCCCGCACCGCATCCTCAACGACGAAGATGCGCCGGGGTTCATTTCCGACGCGACGCAGTTCGAGTATCGCAATAATTGCCTCTACAACAATGCCGGCGTAATCTGCACGGTACCGCCCGGCCATTACTTCATGATGGGCGATAATCGTGACAACAGCCGCGATAGCCGCTATTGGGGTTTCGTTCCGGAACAGAACATCGTCGGCAAGGCGTTTCTCGTCTGGTTCAACTTCAGCGACCTGAAGCGGATCGGCTCGTTTAGGTGAAAGGGGTGCGACTTTGAAGAATCAGCGCGGCGTGGCGCTTTCGGGCGTGTTGGTCTGGGGCGTCGTCATTTCGCTGGTCGCAGTACTGGCGATGAAGGTAGTGCCTGAATACGTCACCTACTTCAAAATTCTCAAGGACGTCAAGGCCGTCGCGCTCAATTCGTCGGGCAAGACGGTGCCGGAAATCCGCGCCAGCTTCGCCAAATACATGGACGTCGACCACGTGTCGACGATCACGCCGGCCGACCTCGATATTACCAAGGAGGGCAACACGATCGTGATCGCCTTTGAATACGAGAAGCGCATTCCGCTTTTTTACAACGTCAGCCTGCTGATCGACTTCGCAGGTTCTTCGGCGGGGCGCGACTGAGTCGAATGAGCCACCGCCTCGAGCAATCGCTCGGCCACCAATTTTCCGATCGCTCGCTGCTGCTTACGGCGCTGACGCATCGCAGCCACAGTTCGCCGCACAACGAGCGGCTCGAGTTTCTCGGCGACTCGATTCTCAACGGCGTGATCGCGCGCCAGCTTTACGACCGCTTCCCCGAACTTCCCGAGGGCGATCTGACGCGGCTGCGCGCCAACCTCGTGCGCCAGGACAGCCTGCATCAACTGGCGCTCAAGCTGTCGCTCGGCAGCTATCTGCGCCTCGGCGAGGGCGAACTCAAAAGCGGCGGCGCGCAACGCCCGTCGATTCTCGCCGACGCGGTCGAGGCGCTGTTTGGCGCGACCTGGCTCGATGCCGGTTACGACGCGGCGAACGCGATGATCGTCAGGCTTTACGGCGAGATGCTGACGGCGATCGTTCCCGGCAAGCCGATCAAGGACGCCAAGACGCGTTTGCAGGAATACCTGCAGGGCCGGCGTTTGCCGGTGCCCAAATATACGCTGACCGGCACCGACGGCGAAGCGCACGCCCAGCATTTCAGGATGGCCTGCGAGATCGACGCGCTCAAGATTCGAACCGAAGGCAGCGGCGGCAGTCGCCGCGCTGCCGAACAAATGGCCGCCCAGAGCGCGCTGGAAAGACTGCTCAATGAACGAACTTAAGTCAGGCTATATCGCCATCGTCGGTCGCCCCAACGTCGGCAAATCGACGCTGCTCAACCGCCTGATCGGCGAGAAGATCAGCATTGTTTCGCGCAAGGCGCAGACGACGCGTCATCGCATCATGGGAATCCTGACGCGTCCCGACGCGCAGTTCGTCTTCGTCGATACGCCGGGCTTCCAGACCAAGCACACCAACGCGCTCAACCGCGCGATGAACCGCGGCGTGACGCAGGCGCTGGCCGAAGTCGATGTGGTGATCCTGGTCGTCGAGGCCGATCGCTTCGACGAACGCGACCTGGCGGTGGTCAAGCTGCTGCCGGCCGAGCGGCCGGTGATCCTGGCGGTCAACAAGATCGACGAGCTCAAGGAGCGCGCCAAGTTGCTGCCGATCCTCGCCAAGCTCGCCGGACAATACGCCTTCGCGGCGATCGTTCCGGTCAGCGCCGCCAAGGGCAGCCAGCTCGACGACCTGCTCGGCGAGGCGCGCAAGCACCTGCCCAACAACGAGCTGCTGTTCGGCGAGGACGAGATCACCGACAAGAGCGAGCGCTTTCTGGCGTCCGAATACATCCGCGAAAAGCTCTTCCGGCTGATCGGCGACGAATTGCCGTATAGCGCGACGGTCGAGGTCGAAAAATTCGAGATCGACGGCGAACTGCGCCGCATCAGCGCGGCGATCGTCGTCGATCGCCAGGCGCACAAGGGAATCGTCATCGGCAAGGGCGGCGAAACCTTGAAGCGCATCGCCTCGGAAGCACGCCAGGACATGGAGCGACTGTTCGACGGCAAGGTCTTTCTCGAGGTCTTCGTCAAGGTCAAGTCGGGCTGGAGCGACGACGAGCGGCTGCTCAAGAGCCTCGGTTACGAGTAAATCACCGCCAGGACGCTGACGATGCACCGCAACAAGGTCGACGGCCAGCCCGCTTTCGTTCTGCATAGTTACCCGTTCCGGGAAACCAGCCTGATCGTCGAAGTGTTCTCGCGCGATTTCGGCCGCCTGGCGCTGATGGCGCGCGGTGCGCGCCGCCCGCGTTCGGTGCTGCGCGGCCTGCTGCTTGCCTTCCAGCCGCTCGAACTGGCGTGGACCGGCAAGGGCGAAGTGCCGACGCTGATGAAGGCCGAATGGCAGGGCGGCCAGCCGCTGCTTTCGGGCAAGGCGCTGTTTTGCGCGTATTATCTCAACGAACTGCTGCTGCAACTGCTGCCGCGCGAGGACGCGCACGAGCGCCTTTTCGCGGTCTATGCGCAGACGCTGCGCCGCTTCGCCGGGCCGCTTCAGGAAGCCGACCTGCGCGGTTTCGAGCGCGCTTTTTTGCAGGAATTGGGTTACGGACTGACGCTCGAAAGCGACGCCAAAGGCGCGCCGATCGACGCTTCAGGGAATTACGCGTACGAGATCGAGAACGGGCCGGTCAAGCTCGCGCGTCCGGGCAGTTCGGCGCTCTCGGTGAGCGGCAAGACGCTGATCGACCTCGCGCGCGACGATTTTTCCGATCCGCGTTCGCTGGCCGAGGCCAAGCAATTGATGCGGGCGCTGATCGCCCACTATACCGACGGCAAGAGTCTGCAGACACGCCGTATTTTTATGGAGCTACAGGAATTATGATCGAACTTGGCGTCAATATCGACCACGTCGCGACGATTCGTCAGGCGCGCCAGACCTACGAACCCGAACCCGCATGGGCTGCCGTCGAGGCGCATCTGGGCGGCGCCGACGGCATCACCGTGCACCTGCGCGAGGATCGTCGGCACATCCAGGATTCCGACGTCGAGAAGCTGCGCACGCTCACGCACATCAAGCTCAACCTCGAGATGGCGGCGACCGACGAGATGGTCGACATCGCCTGCCGCTTGAAGCCGCAGATGGCGATGCTCGTTCCCGAAGGCCGCCACGAGGTAACCACCGAAGGCGGCCTCGACATCGTCGCGCAGGAAGCCAAGCTCAAGCAGGCGATCGCGCGTCTCACCGCTGCCGGAATCATCAGCAGCGTCTTCATCGACGCCGAAATCGATCAGATCGACGCCGCCGCGCGAATCGGTGCGCGCGTCTGCGAAATCCATACCGGGCCTTATGCCCACGCTTTCCACAACCATGGACGCGATTCAGAAAGCGCCGCAGTGCTCGCCGAGCTCGACAAGCTGCGCGCCGCCGGCGAGGCGATCCGCGGCCACGGCATGCGTTTCAATGCCGGCCACGCGCTCAACTATTTCAACGTGCAGCCGGTCGCGCAACTGCCGGGAATCCGCGAGCTGCACATCGGCCACGCGATCGTCAGCCGCGCGATTTTCGTCGGCCTGCGCGAAGCGGTGCGTGAAATGAAGCTCTTGATGCGCGAGGCGCAAAGCTTCGCGCGATGATCTTCGGCGTCGGTACCGACATCGTCGCCGTCGCGCGGCTCGGCAAGCTTTATGAGCGCCACGGCGAGCATGCGGTGGACAAGCTGCTGGCGGCGACCGAGCGCGCCGATTTCGCGCGCGCCAGCGACCCGGCGCGCTTCCTGGCCAAGCGTTTCGCGGCCAAGGAAGCGCTGGGCAAGGCGCTGGGAATCGGCGTCGCATCGCCGGCGACGCTGACCAACATCGCGGTGGCGCACGACCAACTCGGCAAACCCGCTTTCGCCTATGCGCCGGCGCTGGCGAACTATCTCGCCGAAAGAGGACTCTCCGCCCATCTTTCGATCAGCGACGAGCACGACTTCGCGCTCGCCTTCGTCGTTCTGGAGCACGTATAAATCATGGCTATTGCGCCGATTACCCTGCCGCACGGCCCGTTGATGATCGACATCGCCGGGCTCGAACTCTCCGACCTCGACCGTGAGCGACTGACCCATCCGCTGGTCGGCGGGCTGATCGTGTTCGGGCGAAATTATCAGTCGCCCGAGCAGCTCTCGCGGCTGTGCGGCGAAGTGCATGGCCTGCGTTCGCCGCCGCTGGTGATCGCCATCGACCACGAAGGGGGCAGGGTGCAGCGCTGCCGCGAAGGATTCACCCGCCTGCCGCCGATGCGCCGGCTCGGCGAACTCTGGGAATCGAACCAGGACGAGGCGCTCGCCGCAGCGAACGACCTGGGCTACGTGCTCGCCGCCGAGTTGCGCGAGCACGGCGTCGACCTCTCATTCACGCCGGTGCTCGACCTCGACTGGGGGCGCAGCAGCGTGATCGGCAACCGCTCTTTTCACGGCGATCCGAAAGTCGTCGTCAAACTCGCCGGCGCGCTGATTGCCGGCCTGCGCCGCGCCGGCATGGCCGCCTGCGGCAAGCACTTCCCGGGACACGGCTGGGCCGAGGCCGACTCGCACGTGGCGATTCCGGTCGATGAGCGCACGCTGGCCGAGCTTGCTCCCGACATGGAACCGTATCGCCAGCTGGCGCTCGACGCGGTGATGCCGGCGCACGTGATCTATCCGGCGGTCGATTCGCGTCCGGCGGGCTTCTCGCCGGTGTGGATCGGCAAGCTGCGCAGCGAGTTGGGCTTTGACGGCGTGATCTTCAGCGACGACCTCTCGATGCAGGGCGCGGCCATCGCCGGCGACATCGTCGCGCGCGTCAACGCGGCGTGGGACGCCGGCTGCGACATGCTGCTGGTGTGTAATTCGCCCGACGACGTCGGCGAGGTGCTCGAGCGCTGGCAGCCCGGGTTCGATGCGCTGCGTTCGGCGCGCATCGCGCGCCTGTCGCCCGGCGCGGCGCTGCCGGCAGTGCACAATGATCCGCACTATCTGGCCGGAGTCGCCGTCGCCGAGCACCTCAACGGCTAGTCTGGAATCCGGCGCGGCGATCGATCGGTTAGCAAGAAGGGAATATTGATGGCCAGCAGCTTCGAGGGAATGCGGTGGCGACACCTGAGGTCTCGAGTCCTCGGTGCATCGACCTTGCGCATTGCGCTGGCGTTGATCGGCGCGATGGCCGCATGCGTCGCTCTGGACCGTGTGCAGGCCGTCATCCCGCTGCTGCTCGGCGTCATTGCAAGCGCCCTTGCCGAAACCGACGACAACTGGCGCGGTCGACTGTGCGCCCTGGCGACGACACTGCTTTGCTTCGCGCTGATCATCTATTTCGTGCAACTGAGCTTGCCGCACCGCGCGTATCTGATCCTGGTGTTGCTTGGCGCCGCGTTCCTGCTCACCTTGCTTGGTGCGCTCGGCGAACGCTACCGGGCGATCACCTCGGCGACGCTGATCATGGCGCTCTATGCCGCGTTGGCCACTCAGCCCGGCGCCAGCCGCGTGGTGGCGCACGGGCAGGAAATCCTGCTGCTTTCGGGGGCGGCCTGGTACGGAGCGATCTCGGTGCTGTGGGCGGCGGCCTTTCCGATGCGGGCGGTCGAGCAAAATCTGGCCAGCCTGTACGCGTCTTTGGGTAAATACCTGGCGTTGAAATCGACCCTATTCGAGCCGGTCCGCGGCATCGACCTGGAGCAACGCCGTCTGGCGCTGGCGCTGCATAACGGACGCGTGGTCGATGCGCTCAATGCGACCAAGGAGAGCCTCTTCAGCCGGACCAATCCGAAGCATGTCGCGGACCGGCTGGCCACCGCGCTGCACCAGTTTTTTGTCGCGCAGGATGTGCACGAACGCACCAGTTCTTCGCACGAGCACTATGAGCTGCTGGCCGATACCTTCTTTCACAGCGATGTGCTTTACCGTTGCCAGCGCGTTCTGGCCTTGCTCGGCGACGATTGCCAGAGCCTGGCCGAGGCGATCCAAACACAGGAAAAATGGTCCAGAGATGGCGTGACTTCGCGTGCGGTCGAAGACCTGGAAGCGGCGATCAGCCACATAGAAACGGTGAGCGCGTCGGCCGAAGCGGAGCAGCGTGCTCGGCGATCGTTGCGCGCGCTGGCCGCCAATCTCAATGCCATGAGCCAGGAAATTTCGGGAGTGTTCCAGGATGAGCGGCACCGGATGCCGGCCGACACGGCGCTACAAGACATCCAGCCGCGAACGCTCGGGCAATTCCGCGAACGCCTGCTTGGGCAGTTGAGCCTGCGGTCACCACTGATGCGCCACGCGATTCGTTTGAGCGTCGCCTTGGCCGTCGGCTACGCGCTGATGCTGATGACCGGCGACAGCTACGGCTTCTGGATCCTGCTGACGATCGTCTTTGTCTGCCAGCCGCAATACGGTGCGACGCTGACCCGGCTGATCGAACGCATCGGCGGTACCGTGCTTGGACTGTGCGTCGGCTGGGCCTTGCTCAGACTGTTTGCCGACCCGTTGGCGCAATCGGTCTTCGTCGTCGCCGCCGCCGTGCTTTTCTTCATTTTTCGTACGACGCGTTACACGCTGGCGACGGCCGGCATTACGATGTTCGTTCTGCTGTCGTTCAATCAGGTCAGCGATGGCTACGGCCTGATCGTTCCACGTCTGCTCGATACGCTGGCCGGCAGCCTGGTCGCCGGCCTTTCGGTCTGGCTGGTCCTGCCTTGCTGGAACTCACTGCGCCTGCCGCGCCTGGCGGCCGATACGCTGCGCCGTCAGGCGCGTTACTTTAGCGAAATCATGGCGCAGTACAGCGGGGCAGGGCGGCACGACAACCTGGCCTACCGGATTGCGCGGCGCGACGCACACAATGCCGATGCCGCGCTCTCCAGCGCATTGACGGCAGCTTTCAGGGAACCGGCCTACATCCGGCGCCACATCGAATCGGGAACGCGTTTTCTGGTGTTGTCGCATACGCTGCTCAACTACCTGTCGGCGCTGGGCGCGCACCGCAACGCCGAGCACGCGCCGGTCGATGATGTGGCCAGCGCTGCCGCCCGCTTGCGCCTGGCCCTTGAAACGGTGGCGCAGGCGCTTGATTGCGGCCAGACTCTGCCTGATGTCGAGTTGCCAGAGACCGCCGAACTGGATGCCTTGGCGGCGGCAGCAGCGCCTGACGAGCCCGAAATTCACCGCGGGCTGCGAGCTCAACTGGCGCTGGCGCTGCGTTTGTTGCCTGCGCTGCGCGCTGCAGCGAGCGACTTGGCGCGAAAACAGTAGAATATCAAGGCTTGAGCAACTCAAATCGGCGTCTTGGTTGGCGCTGATTGCTTTGGTCACGTTTGTTCGTGAACATTCGAAAATCTCATTCAGGAGCCTATTTTGTCAAAGAACGTGCTTGAACAATTGCGGGAAATGACGGTTGTTGTCGCCGATACGGGAGACATCAACGCCATCGAAAAATACATGCCGCGCGATGCGACGACAAACCCCTCGCTGATTACTGCGGCGGCCCAGATGCCTCAATACCAGAGCATCGTCGATGAAACCTTGAGCCAGGCTCGGCAGGACCTCGGCGCTGCGGCGGCGGCAGCGCAGGTGGTGACCCTGGCGTTCGACCGGCTGGCGGTTTCCTTCGGTCTCAAGATCCTCCAGATTATTCCCGGGCGGGTATCGACCGAGGTCGATGCGCGCCTGTCGTTCGATACCCAGGGCTCGATCGCCAAGGGCCGCGAACTGATCGCTCAGTATGAAGCCAAGGGGGTTTCGCGTGAGCGCATTCTGATCAAGATTGCAGCGACCTGGGAAGGCATTCAGGCCGCCGCAGTGCTCGAAAAAGAGGGCATCCACTGCAACCTGACGCTGCTGTTCGGACTGCATCAGGCGATCGCCTGCGCTGAAGCAGGAGTTACCCTGATCTCGCCCTTCGTCGGTCGTATCCTCGATTGGTACAAGAAAGATACCGGCCGGGCGTCCTACGCCCCAGCCGAAGACCCCGGTGTACTGTCGGTCAGCCAGATCTACACCTACTACAAGAAGTTCGGCTACAAGACCGAGGTGATGGGCGCCAGTTTCCGCAATACCGGAGAAATCACCGAACTGGCCGGTTGCGATCTGCTGACCATCGCACCGTCGCTACTGGCTGAGCTGACGGCGATGCAAGGCGATTTGCCGCGACGGCTCGATGTCGGCAAGGCGGCAGCGGCTCGAATCGAGAAGATCAGCGTCGATAAGCCGACCTTCGATCGCATGCACGCCGCCGACCGCATGGCTTCCGACAAACTCGCCGAAGGGATCGCAGGCTTCACCGGGGCACTGGAAACGCTGGAAAAACTTCTGGCGACACGCCTTGGCGCGCTGGAAAAGCAATAAGGCGTTTTCACCAATCGAGGGCGAAAAAAAGGCAGCCTAAGCTGCCTTTTTTCTCAAGCGGTCAGAAACTTATTTGACGCGCGCGCGGTATTCGTTGGTGCGCGTGTCGATTTCGATCTTGTCGCCGATTTCGACGAAAGCCGGAACCGGCAGCTCGAAGCCGGTCGCCAGGCGCGCCGGCTTGAGCACCTTGCCTGAGGTGTCGCCCTTGACTGCCGGTTCGGTGTAAATGACTTCGCGAACCAGGCTGTTGGGCAGCGCGACCGAGATCGCCTTGCCTTCGTAGAAGACGACTTCGCAGGGCATCGCTTCTTCGAGATAGTTGAGCGCGTCGGTCATGCAGTCGCCTTCGATCTCGTACTGGTTGTATTCGGCGTCCATGAAAACGTACATCGGATCGGCGAAGTACGAGTAGCTGACGTCCTTGCGATCGAGCTGGACGACGTCGAACTTGTCGTCGGCGCGATAGACGGTCTCGGACGGCGAACCGGTCAGCAGGTTCTTCATCTTCATCTTGACGACCGACGCGTTGCGGCCGGATTTGCTGTACTCGGCCTTGAGCACAACCATCGGGTCGTTGCCGACCATGAATACATTGCCTACGCGAAGTTCTTGAGCGGTTTTCATAGAGCGTTCCGGTAATAACGGGGAAAATTTAGCCGCGCATTATAACTTGGAAAGACAAAAGTGAACCATGCTGCTGCACAAATCTTCTTGTTTTGAAAGATTTGTTGCCCAACGCTCGGCGTGACCGCGCAAGTCGGCAAGCGCAGCGCGATACTGTGCCCATAATTCGGCGCTGATCCGGCCGCCAGCCGTCGCCTGCTCGCTGCCCCCATTCCATTGCCGATGCAGCTCGCGCACCGCCGCCGCACTTGCCGCGGGCAGCTTGGCGCAATAGCGGTCGAGAAAGGCGGCGAGCTTGACCCGGTGCGCGTCGTCAGCTTGCGGGTAGATCTGCCAGAGCAGCGGTCTGGCCGCCCACTGCGCGCGGACGAATGAATCCTCGCCGCGCACCAGGTTGATGTCGCACGACCACAACAGGCGGTCGTAATCGGGCTGCGCGACGAAATCCAGCAGGCGGATTTCCAGTTGGCCGCGGCGGATCACGTCGCCGGCCTGCAGCGGCTGGCCGGCAAATTGCGCTATCGATGCCAGCGTGCGCGTCACCGGCGCCAGGCAGCAGACCGGCACGGTACTTTGCGCCCAGAGCGCCAGCAGGTCGGCCAACGCCGGATTCTCGTAAGCGAACAGCGAGACGAGCAAAGCCTCGGCAGGCGGCGGCGACTGGCCCAAGCTCTGCCAGAAAGCTGCCTGCTGCTCGCGCGAAGCGCAAAACGCCTGCCGCTGTCGTTCGAGATCGGCTTCGCGCAACAGGCCGCCGGTCGTCTGGTCAAAACCGGGAAAGAAGAAGTATTTGGTGAGCGGCAAACGCGGGTGCGGCGAGGGCAGGGTGTGGCAACCCGAGACCCAGGCTTCGGCGCTCAGGTAATCGAGATTGATCCAGACCGGCGGTGGCCGGCGTTCGGCCATCGCGGCGACAAAGGACTCGGGCAGATGGCAGGCAAAGGCTTCGACCACGACGTCGCCGGGCAGCGCCTCAAGCCAGGTCGATTCCCAGCGCCGCACTTCGACGCCGTGCGCAGTCTGGGTCGGCAGGCTTTGATCGATTTGCGCGCAGATTTTCCCAAATGAAGCCAGTTCATCGACCCACAGCCGTACCTTGACGCCGTGCTCGGCGACGAGCTGCCGCGCCAGGCGCCAGCACACGCCGATATCGCCGTAATTGTCGATGACGGTGCAGAAGATGTCCCACTCGGGGGCGGTGGCGGGTAAAGGCATGGAGGCTGGGTCGGCACAAGGCCGTGATAACATCGAAGCCGCTATCCTAACCGCTGCTACCCATGGACGAAAAGTTCGACGCCAAGGAACTGCTGGCCACGCTCACCGAATTGCCCGGCGTTTACCGCATGGTCGACGCCAAGGGGACGGTGCTCTACGTCGGCAAGGCCAAAAACCTCAAGAAGCGCGTCGCCTCGTACTTTCGCGAGAACCATCCGAGCCCGCGCATCGCCTTGATGGTGGCGCAGATCGCGCGCGTCGAAACGACGGTGACGCGTTCTGAAGCCGAGGCGCTGCTGCTTGAAAACAACCTGATCAAGAGCCTGGCGCCGCGTTACAACATCCTGTTCCGCGACGACAAGTCCTACCCCTATATCGTGCTCACGCGCGATCCGTACCCGCGCCTCGGCTTCTTTCGCGGCAACACCGATCGCCGTGCCGACTATTTCGGCCCCTTTCCGTCGTCGCTGGCGGTGCGCGACAGCGTCAATCTGCTGCAGCGGATGTTCCGTCTGCGCACCTGCGAAAATTCGGTGTTCAACAACCGCTCGCGGCCCTGTCTGCTGCACCAGATCAAGCGCTGCTCAGGCCCTTGCGTCGATCTGATCGCCCCGCAAGCCTACGCGCAGGACGTGCAGATGGCGACGCTGTTCCTGCTCGGACGACATCAGGAAGTGATCGGACGACTCAGCGAGGCGATGGATCAGGCCGCCGGCGCGCTGGCCTTCGAGCAGGCCGCGGTCTATCGCGACCAGATTCAGTCGCTGCGCCATGTGCAGGACAAGCAGTACATCGAGACCGGGCGCGGCGAGGACGTCGATGTCGTCGTCGTCGTCGAGGACGGCGGAATGCTCTGCGTCAACCTGGCGATGGTGCGCGGTGGTCGGCACCTGGGCGACAAGACGCAGTTTCCGAGCAATGCCGCCGATAGTTCGCCGCTCGACGTGCTGTGCGCTTTCCTGACGCAGCATTATCTGGTTCACCCGATTCCGGAACGCGTCTACCTCAATCTGCCGCTGCCCGACGGCGATCTCGCTGCGACGCTTGGCGAGCTCGCCAAGCGTCCGGTACCGATCCTCGAAGCGCGCCTCACGATGCAGAAGATGTGGGTCGAGATGGCCGAGCAGAACGCCAGGCTGGCGATCGTCGCGCGGCGTAGCGTGCTCTTGCGACAGGCGTCGCGACTGGATGCGCTGCACGAAGTGCTCGGCCTGGAGTCCGACGAGGACAAGGAAACGCGCATCGAATGCTTCGACATCAGCCACACCCAGGGCGAGTCGGCGGTCGCTTCGTGTGTCGTCTATCAGGGCAATGGAATGCGCAAGTCGGACTATCGGCGTTTCAATATTCAGGGAATCACGCCCGGCGACGACTACGCGGCGATCCGGCAGGCCGTGTTGCGCCGCTACGAAAAAGTCGCCAGCGGCGAGGCCGTCGCACCTTCGCTGGTGCTGATCGACGGCGGCAAAGGGCAACTCGGCTGCGCCTTATCGGCACTCGAAGAGCTCGGTTTGGCGCATCTGCCGCTGCTCGGCATCGCCAAGGGCGAAGCGCGCAAGCCGGGGCTCGAAATCCTTATTTTCGCAGACGGCCGCGAACCGGTACAATTGTCGCCGGAACATCCTGCACTGCACCTGCTTCAGGAAATTCGCGACGAGGCTCACCGCTTTGCGATTTCCGGACATCGGGCGCAACGCAGCAAGACACGACGGACTTCACGACTTGACGAAATCGCCGGCATCGGGCCGAAGCGGCGCAAGGCGTTGATTTCCCACTTCGGCGGCTTGCAAGGCATCTCGAATGCGGGGGTCGACCAACTAAGCGCAGTTCCCGGAATCAGTCGGGAGCTGGCCGAAACCATCTACACGGCGTTACATTGATGCCCCTCAATATCCCGATTCTCCTGACCTGGCTACGAATCCTGCTGATCCCCTTGATGATCGGCATCTATTACGTCCCCGCTTCATGGCTCTTCGGCGTCGGCCGGGATCTGGCGGCGATGCTGGTTTTCGTTTTTGCGGCGTGGACCGACTGGCTCGATGGTTATCTGGCGCGGCGCTGGAACGAAACTTCGGCGTTCGGCGCCTTTCTCGATCCGGTCGCCGACAAGCTGGTGGTCGCCGTGGCGCTGATCATGCTGGTTGATTTCCACCGTCTCGACGCCAGCATCGCCGCCATCATCATCGGCCGCGAGATCACCATTTCCGCGCTGCGTGAGTGGATGGCGCAGGTCGGCGCGCGCAAGAGCGTCGCCGTGTCGATGATCGGCAAGATCAAGACCGTCGCCCAGATGACCGCCATTCCGCTGCTGCTCTACCACCAGCCGATCGGCAAGATCGATGTGCAGTACCTCGGCACCTGGCTGGTCTACATCGCCGCCGTACTGACCTTGTGGTCGATGGTCTACTACCTGCGGATGGCTTGGCCGCATCTGGCCGAGCAGGACAAGAAACAGTAAGCTGCTCAGCGAAGACCAAGGAAAATCGGCAAAGACGTTGACAGCCGAAGCGAAGTCTTTATAATGCGCACTCGCTTCAACGCGGGAGTAGCTCAGTTGGTAGAGCGATACCTTGCCAAGGTATAGGTCGAGAGTTCGAGACTCTTCTCCCGCTCCAAATTTGGCGAAAAGCATTGATTGCTTTTCTGTACTAAAAGGCAGTACCTATCGCGAGATAGGCATGGCGCGATAGCAAAGCGGTTATGCACCGGATTGCAAATCCGTGTAGGTCGGTTCGACTCCGGCTCGCGCCTCCAGCAACAGTTTCACGCGGGAGTAGCTCAGTTGGTAGAGCGATACCTTGCCAAGGTATAGGTCGAGAGTTCGAGACTCTTCTCCCGCTCCAAATAAAAAAAGGGAAAGTGCGCAATGCACTTTCCCTTTTTTTTGCGCAGGCAATCGAAGGTTTTGCGGCCGCCATGCGAGATGTCGTCAACGCCTGCCGGTCTTGACGTGTAATCGATTGACGCACGGCGTGCCCAAAACATAGAATTGCGCGCTGATTCGACGGCGCACTATGGATAAAGTTTCGCGATGCGCGGCCGTTAACAACCCGACGCGGCTCGATCGGCCGGCAAACCTTACTTTCCTCATGCAAAGACAAGCCTATGAATAAGCTCACCATCGCTCACCGCATCGTGTTGCTGATCGCGGCGTCGGTTGTTTCGTTGCTGTTGGTCGGTTACGACGGCCTGTCGGTCGGCAACAAGAGCGTCGATAGCATCAAGGCAATCAACGACGACAGCTTGGCGAGCATCCAGCTCATTGGCGATGCACGGCAGACCTTCACGCTCGCGCGCGTCACCACCTACGCGCATATCATCGCAGCCAACGACGACGCCAAGGCGAAAGTCGAAAAAACGCTGCAAGACCAATTTGATAAGACCTCGAAGCTGCTCAAGGATTACGAAAAGCTGGCCGCCGACGCCGAGGAGAAGAAATTGCTCGACGCGTGTGTGAACAACATGAAGGCCTATTCGGACGCGATCATGACCCAGCTCATTCCGCTGTCACGCGCCAACGACTTGGAGGGATTGCGACCGGTAATCACCACGCAGTTGGTGCCGATCGCCACCAGGACGGTCCAGGGCTTTGAAGACCTCGTCGCGTACAACCGCAAGAGCGCCGAGGCAACGACACTGGACGCGCTCGACAATGCGGACAAGGGGTTCAAGATCACCTTGACCACCATCCTGATCGCGCTGCTGGTCGTCGGCACGATAGGCACGACGGTTGCCAGGGAGATACGCTTCCGCATGAACCGCTTCCGCGACACGATCAGTCACGTCAATGAGTCGCTCGACTTCACCGTACGCATTCCGATCAAGCGCATGGACGAACTGGGCCTTTCGGCCGACGCCTTCAACAAACTGCTCGACCGGTTGCAGGGCAACCTCAAGTCGATCGCCGGTGGTGCCCATTCGGTCGCCACCGCCGCCAACGCCATGGCGACGACCGCCGGTCAGGTCGCCACCGCCTCGCGCCAGCAAAGCGAGGCCGCGTCCAATATGGCGGCGACGGTCGAACAGATGACGGTCAGCATCAACCACGTCGCCGACCGAGCCCAGGAAACCAGCCACCTGGCCAGCGAATCCGGGAAGTTGGCCAGCACCGGAGAATCGATTATCGGCCAGACCGCCGACGACATTCACGACATTGCCGCGACCGTCGATCAGGCGGCCGAAATTATCCATGGTCTCGAACAGCACAGCCAGCAGATCGCCAACGTCGTTCAAGTGATCAAGGAAGTTGCCGACCAGACCAACCTGCTGGCGCTCAACGCGGCGATCGAGGCGGCGCGCGCCGGCGAACAAGGGCGCGGTTTTGCAGTGGTCGCCGACGAAGTGCGCAAGCTCGCCGAACGCACCTCGGCGTCGACGCAGGAGATCGCGACGACGATCGACACCATGCGCTCAGGCGCCAGCAACGCGGTAGCCAGCATGCAGGGCGTCGTCGCCAAGGTCACCCAGGGCGTCGAGCGCGCGCAACAAGCCAACG
This sequence comes from Pseudomonadota bacterium, assembly GCA_018262095.1. Classification (GTDB taxonomy): domain Bacteria; phylum Pseudomonadota; class Gammaproteobacteria; order Burkholderiales; family Rhodocyclaceae; genus Propionivibrio. The sequence goes on along the minus strand of JAGTRW010000010.1, from coordinate 4,404 downwards.
AATCGATCAAGCAGATCGGGCAGGGCAGCCGCCACGCGCTCGGCATGGTCGAGGAGATTGCCGAGGCGATCCGCGAGCAGGGGGCGGCGACCAACAATATCGCGACGCAGGTCGAACGCATCGCACAAATGTCGGAAGAGAGCAGCGCCGCCGCCGGCAACAGCGCCGAGTCGGCGCACGAACTCGACCGACTGGCGACCGACATGCGGCACATCGTCAACGCCTACAAGCTTTGATGCACCAGCCGATGAAGATCCCGGAACCCGTCTCCAGCCCCGCCATGCAGCGCATTCTGGGCGTCCTCGAGAAGAAGTCGAACATGTCGGTTTCGGACATCTCGGCTGAAGCCTTTGTCGGCGTCAGCACGCTCGCCTGCGGCGGCTACATCGCCGCACTCAAGAAGCGAAAACTCATCTACGTCAGCGGCTGGCGCAAGGTCAACGGCCGTTTTTCGACGCCGCTTTATAGCCTGGGCGGCGTCGATGATGTGATTCGTCCGCGCATCGACGACAGCAATCGTGATGCACCGGGAATGCAGGGCATCGTCGCGACGCTCGAACGCTACGGCCAACTGACCTATCGCGAAATCGCCCGGTTCTCCGGGTTGTCGCTCAATACCGTCAAGAACAGCGGTTTCCTCGATGCTTTGTTGGTGCAAGGGCGGATCCACATCGGCGACTGGCGGCGTTCGTCGCACGGTCCGATGTCGCCAGTCTATGCCTGCGGTCCCGGAGCCGCAGCGCCCAAACCCCAATCACTGACGAGTGCGCAGAAGGACAGCCGCCACCGCTCGCGACTCAAGATCGCGGCGCAAGGCACCGGCCTGTCAGCGCAAATCGCGTCATTGTCATCATCGATCAAAAGCGCCGCTATTGACTAGAGTTTTCGATGTGCTGCGTTCGGCGCCAAGCGCTTGGCGCCGTCGATTCGCTGCTGGTTATCCTCAGCGGCAGAGCACGCCAAGCAATTCGGCCTTCCTCGAAAACCCCCAGAAGCACCGCCCTTAAGCCATGCCGCGCGACACGATGTTGAGACGAAAATAGAATGGTTCCTGCCGTTCTTCTAAGACATTCGCTCAAAACGCGGATTACCTTGACGACGCTGCTCATCTTCCTGGCTGGCATCTGGTCGTTGTCGTTTTACGCCCATCGAATCCTGCGCGAAGATATGGAACGTCTGCTTGGCGAGCAACAGCTTTCGACAGTGTCGATGGTTGCCGCACAGGTCGAGCGCGAACTTGCGGCTCGGCTCGAAACGCTGAAAGCCGTGGCACGCTTGTCGGGCCGGCCGATGCAGAGCGGACCAGCGGCGATGCAGCGCTTTCTCCAGCATCGCTTTGATCTGCACGTGTTGTTCAGCGATGGTGTCTTCGCGACCCAACTTGACGGCACCGCGATCGCCGCAGCGCCCGATGCCGCCGACCGTGTCGGCATCAACTACGGCGACCGCGATCAAATGCTCCATGCGCTGCGTGACGGCAAGGCGGCGATCGGCCGACCGGTGCTCAGCAAGACGGCGCAGATTCCAGTAATCAGTATTGCGGTGCCGATTCGCGACGAGCACGGAAAGGTCATTGGTGCGCTCGCCGGGGTCACTCACCTTGGCATTCCCAACTTTCTCGACCAGTTGATCGCCGGGCGCTACGGCAAGACCGGCGGCTATCTGATCATCGCGCCGCAACATCGACTGATCGTCACCGCGTCCAACAAGCAACGCGTCCTGGAATCGCAGGACCCGGCCGGCGGCAACCCTTTTGACGAGCGTTCAGTGCAGGGCAATGCGGGCTCGGGGGTGACCCTGGATGCAAACGGTGCCGAGGTCCTCTACTCGTTCAAGAAGATCCCGCTCGCCGATTGGGACGCGCTCGTTTTCCTACCGACCGACGAGGCTTTCTTTCCGATCCGCGACCTGCAGCAACGGCTGCGTTTGGCGACACTATTGCTGACGCTGCTCGCTGGCGCGTTGACTTGGTGGTCGCTCAAGCGCCAACTGTCGCCTTTGGCCAGCACCGCCAATGCGCTGGCGACCATCGCCGATTTCGACCGAGCACATCAGCCGCTGCCGATCGTCCGACGAGACGAAATCGGCGTGTTGATTTCCGGCTTCAACCACCTGCTCGACACCCTGGCGAGCCGCGAAACGGCGCTACGCGAGAGCGAAGAACACTTCCGCCAGATCTTCGAAAACAGCGGCGACGCGATCGTTTTTTCGTCGCCGCACGGTCCGATCGAAACGGCCAACCCGGCCGCCTGCCGGCTCTTCGGCTACAGTCAGGACGAATTGCGCGGACTCGGATCCTCGGGAATCATGGACGGCAGCGATCCGCGGCTGCTTCCCGCCATCAGAAAGCGCAACCGAACCGGTCGCTTTAGCGGCGAACTGCGCGCCATCTGTCGCGACGGCAGGCGGCTTGACGTCGATGTCAATTCCACCTGCTTTTGTGATTCGAAGGGAAGCATTCACACCATCAATCAACTGCGTGACGTCAGCGAACGCAAGCGGATCGAAGACACGGTCCGTCTTAGCGAAGCGCGCTTGAGGCGCGCCGAACTCGCGGCAAAGTCGGGGAATTGGGAGCTCCATCTCGACTCAAGAACGATGATTGCGTCCGAAGGCGCAGTCCAGCTGATCGGTCTCGAGACGAGCCGAGTCGACTCGGCGACGATCAAAAACCTGCTGCTTCCCGAGTACATCCCGCAGCACGACGCGGCATTCAGGAATCTGCTTGAAAGCGGAGAGACTTACGACATCGAATTCAAGCTCAAGACCGCCGACCTCGGCGAAATCAGGGACATCCATTCGATTGCCCAGATCGACAAGTCAAAGAGGATCGTTTTCGGCATCGTTCAAGATATCGGCGTGCGCAAGCAGACCGAAGCCCGTCTGCAGCTTGCCGCCGACGTCTTCACGCATGTTCGCGAAGGAATCATGATCGCCGACGCGGACGGCATCATCGTTGAGGTCAATGACGCGTTCACCCGGATCACCGGTTTCGAGCGCGCCGATGCCATCGGTCGCAATCCGCGGATTCTCAAATCCGGCCGGCAAGCGCCTGAGTTTTACGCCACCCTGTGGAAATCGCTCGCCAAACAAGGTCATTGGAGCGGCGAAATATGGAATCGACGCAAGAACGGCGAACTCTACGCCCAGGGGCTGACGATCAGCGCCGTTCGCGACAGCCGGGGAACGACGCAAAACTATGTCGGGCTGTTTACCGACATCACCGGCACCAAGGCGCTTCAGGAGCAATTGCAGCGCATCGCGCATTACGACGCGCTGACCAACCTGCCCAACCGCGTGCTGCTCGCCGATCGTCTGCAGCAAGCGCTGGCGCAGAGCCGGCGTAAGAACAGTTCAGTGGCGGTCGTCTATCTCGACCTCGACGACTTCAAGGCGGTCAATGATCGCCACGGCCACGGCGTCGGAGACGCCTTGCTGGTCGCCGTCGCACAAAGGATGAAAGACGCGTTGCGCGAAGGCGACACGTTGTCGCGCATCGGCGGCGACGAATTCATCGCGGTGCTGGTCAACCTGGAGCCAGCGCAAAGCTATCAGAGCGCGATCGAGCGCCTGTTGCTCGCCGCCGCCGCGCCGGTGGTGCTCGACGAACTGAGCTTGCAGGTCTCGGTGAGCATCGGCGTTACCCTCTACCCACAGGACCGCAGCGATGCTGACCTGCTGATCCGCCACGCCGACCAGGCACTCTACGTCGCCAAGCAATCGGGCAAAAACCGCTATCACCTGTTCGACGTCGCTCACGATGCGGCAGTGAGCACCCAACGCGAGGGGCTGCAACACATCAGCTCGGCATTTGAGCAAGGCCAGTTCGTGCTGCATTTTCAGCCCAAGGTCAACCTGCGCAACGGTGAAATCGTCGGCGCCGAGGCGTTGATCCGCTGGCAGCATCCCGAACGCGGCCTGCTGCCGCCCTCAATATTTCTGCCGCTGATAGAAAACGACACGCTGGCTGTTGATGTGGGGGAGTGGGTCATCGATAGCGCGCTGACCCAGATCGAAGAATGGCGCATCCAGGGGCTGAATCTTCCGATCAGCGTCAACATCGCTGCCCGCCAGTTGCAACAAGGCGACTTCGCTCTGCGCCTCAAGCAGAGGCTGGCGGCGCATCCGGCGGTCCGCCCGGGCGATCTGGCGCTGGAGGTGCTCGAATCGAGCGCGCTTGACGACCTGATCCGAGTCTCGCAGATCATCAAGGATTGCCAGGATATCGGTGTCAGTTTCGCGCTCGACGACTTTGGTACCGGCTATTCGTCGCTGACCTACCTCAAGCGCCTGCCGGTTTCGCAACTCAAGATCGACCAGAGCTTCGTTCGCGACATGCTCGACGACCCTGACGACCTGGCGATTCTCGACGCCGTCATCGGTTTGGCGGCGGCGTTTCGCCGC
>JAGTRW010000058.1 GCA_018262095.1 Pseudomonadota bacterium | reverse complement strand
GTCGAGCATCGCCTGCGTCTTGTCGAGATAGGCTTGCGCCGCAGGCATGAATTCGTTTTTCATCAACAGGTCGGCTTCGGCGATGCTTCCTTCCTTCTTGAGCTTGGTGACCTGGTCGCGAACCGAAACGTACTGCTTTCTGATCTTGCCGATCTCGTCGAACAGCTTCTTTTCTTCGTCGCCGGTCACCAACTCGGCAATCGCCTTCTGATATTCGGCGGATTGCTTCGATGCCGAAGCCGCGTCGTCGGCAAAGAACTCGGCCAGAGAGGAGTCCTGGCTCTTGGCGATGGCAATCGTTCTGCGCACTCCCGCCGCCAGGTTCTTCCCCAGGTCGGCGAGCAATCGCTCCTTGCGCAACTCGTTGCTGACCATCGTTTCGGTGGCGCTCGATACCGCGTGCAAGTGCCAGAGTGAAATGGCCGAAACGCCAAGAAGCAGAACCAGCATGGCGGCGAAGCCGATCGCCAGTCGTGATGAGATGCGTACGTTAGAAATGAAGTCCATTACAGTCCTGAAGTGGTTGAGTTTAACGAGTCAGCCTGAAATCCACGCAGAAGTAGACGCGAACGGCGATGGTTAACTCGTCGCGCAGCTGCCTCTCTCGGGACCTTCGTTCGGCGAAAGGTCTCTCCTTGTGTTTGTCGAAAAGGAAATCGAAGAGGCCCTGGCCATGCCAGGGCCTGCGATCTTACGCCAGTTCAATGGCCAGTGCCGTCGCCTCGCCACCGCCGATGCACAGGCTGGCGATGCCGCGTTTGAGCCCGCGCGTCTTGAGCGCGGCCAGCAAGGTGACGATCAGGCGAGCGCCCGAAGCGCCGATCGGGTGGCCGAGCGCACAGGCGCCGCCATTGACGTTGACCTTGTCGTGCGCGATGCCATGCTCGCGCATCGCGGCCATGGTGACGACGGCGAAAGCCTCGTTGATCTCGAAGAGATCGACGTCTTCGGTGCGCCAGCCGGTTTTGGCCAACAGCTTGGCAATGGCGCCGACCGGCGCGGTGGTGAACCACTGCGGCTCGTGCGCATGACTGGCCTGCCCGGCGATCGTCGCGAGCACCGTGCAACCGTGCTTGGCGGCCGTCGACCGGCGCATCAGGATGAGTGCTGCGGCGCCGTCGGAGACCGAAGACGAGGTGGCGGCGGTGATCGTTCCGTCCTTTTTGAACGCCGGCTTGAGCGTCGGGATTTTTTCCGGGCGCGCCTTGGTTGGGCTTTCGTCGCGCGCCATGGTGACTTCGCCGCCCTTGCCGGGAATGACCACCGGAACGATTTCCCAGGCAAAATCGCCACGCTCGGTCGCCGCTCTTGCGCGGCGAGTCGATTCAACGGCAAAGGCGTCCTGCTCTTCGCGCGAGAAACCGTACTTGGCGGCACAGTCTTCGGCCAGTACACCCATCGAGCGGCCGCCGTTGTTGGGCAACTTGTCGTAGGCGTCTTCCAGTCCGTCGAGTGCCATATGGTCGAACACGGTGGCATGGCCAAAGCGATAGCCGCTGCGCGCTTTCTGCATCAGGTAAGGCGCGTTGGACATGCTTTCCATTCCGCCGGCGATGATCACTTCGGCGCTGCCGGCGCGCAGGATGTCGTGGGCGAGCATCACGGCTTTCATTCCGGAACCGCAGACCTTGTTGACCGTCGTCGCGCTGACCGCCAGCGGCAGGCCGGCGTTTACCGTCGCCTGGCGTGCTGGCGCCTGGCCTTGACCGGCAGGCAGCACACAGCCCATGATCACTTCATCGATATGCTCGGCGGCAAGGCCGGAGCGTTCCAGTACGGCGCGGATCGCCACCGTTCCCAGCTGATTTCCTGCCAAACCAGACAACTCGCCCATCATCGCGCCCATCGGGGTGCGTGCGGCGGCAACGATTACCACTGGATCATTCATTTGCTTCATTCCTTGAAAAAGCGCCCGCAGGAAGGAGCGCATCCTGCGGGCATGGAGTTTTCACTTGGGGTCGATCCACCTAAAGGATTGCTCGGGCGCCGATCCGTTCGAGATTCATTTCACGCAGCGTTGGCGCGACACGATAGCTGGCCGCAGTGCATCGGCGCACATCCTGCTCGGTGACGCCGGGAGCGACTTCTTCGAGCACCAGACCGTTTTCGTCGCGGCGAAAGACCGCCATTTCGGTGACGATCAGGTCGACGCAATGGCAGGCCGTCAGTGGCAGCGTGCAGCGCTCGAGGATCTTGGCGCCGCCGTTGCGCGTGCAGTGCTCCATGGCGACGATGACGCGCCGTGCGCCGGTCACCAGGTCCATGGCGCCGCCCATTCCGGGAACCATCTTGCCGGGAACCATCCAGTTGGCGAGATTGCCGTCCTGATCGACTTCGAGACCGCCGAGCACGGTCAGATCGACGTGGCCGCCGCGAATCAGCGCAAACGACAACGCGCTGTCGAAAATCGCTGCGCCGGGCTGCAGGCCGCAGGGCTGTCCGCCAGCGTTGACGATGTTGGCGTTGGTTTCGCCGTTAAGCGGTCCCATGCCGAGAAAGCCGTTTTCCGATTGCAGCGTGACGTGGACCTCGGGCGAGACGTAATTGGGAACCAGCGTCGGCGTGCCGATGCCGAGGTTGACGACGAAGCCGTCCTGCATTTCCTGCGCGACGCGGCAGGCGATCACTGCTTTTGCATCCATTTCAGTTACTCCTTGCCAGCACGACGTAATCGACCAGCACGCCGGGCGTCATCACCAGATCAGGGTCGATCTCACCCGTTTCGACGATTTCATCGGCTTCGACCAGCACCACATCGGCCGCCATCGCGACCAGCGGATTGAAATTGCGCGCGGCGCGGTCATAGACCAGATTGCCGAGCCGGTCGGCGCGCTTGGCCTTGATGATCGCGATGTCGGCGCGTAGCGGCAGTTCGAGCAGATAATCGCGCCCGCCGACGGTCATCCGGGTCTTGCCTTCCTCGACCACCGTGCCGACTCCCGTCGGCGTCAGGAAACCGCCGAGACCCGATCCGCCGCAGCGGATGCGCTCGATCAGCGTGCCTTGTGGCGACAATTCAACGTCGAGTTCGCCGGCCATCATCTGCTTGCCGGTTGCTGGATTGGTGCCGATGTGCGAGGCGATCAGACGGCTGACGCGGCGCTCTGCGATCAGCGGCGAGACGCCGGGGACCGGCAGCCCGCTGTCGTTGCCGATCAGCGTGAGTTGGTGCAGGTCGGCGTCGCACATGGCTTGCACGATGCCGGCCGGCGTTCCGGTTCCCAGGAAGCCGCCGAACATCACGCTCATGCCGTCGCGGAACAAGGGGCCGACGTCGGCCCAGCCAATCCGTTTCATTACTCGCCTTCCGGAAGATCGAACTCGAGGATGAACGAGCTCAGGCACTTGCCGTGCTGATCGAGCGCCAGCGACCGCGTGACGCCGCCGCCCAGGGTCTTGGTCATGACGAAATTGAGCGCCCCCAGTTGCGGCAGTTCGTAACGCGCCACATCGCCTTTGACGACCCAGTCGAAGTGTTTTTTGATGGCCTCAGGCGTGAGGTGCCGGCGCAGCTTGTCGTAGTTCTTCTGGTCGAAGGCGATGACCGAGATATTCGAGGTGTTGCCCTTGTCTCCGGTGCGGGAGTGGGCGAGTTGGCGGACTTTCATTTTCAAACCTCCAGATAGCTGACCGCCGCCTTGACGCTTTCGCGCGGCAGCAGAACCGACAGAATGGCAATCACTTCCTTGGCCGACTTGAACGCACCGCCACCGCCGGCCGGGCCGTTGGTGTAGAGCGTTTCGACTTCGTTGCCGATGCGCACGGCTTCCTTCATCGAGTCGGTGCGGCCGGTCACCCGGATGCGGACTTCGTCAACCGGCGCGGGGTTTTGGCGAACGTGAATGGAGTTCACGCCGATCAGGTCGTAACGCGTTTCGGAGACTTTGACGCCGGTCAGCGCCAGCCGCTTTTCGACGATGTCGAGTGCGAGTTGGCCGCGCGTTTGTGCGCCCAGGCCGGCGTACGACATCTGGCCTTCGCCGATGAAGCCGTCGCGATAACCGACCGAGACTTTGAGCGTCGCCGATCGCGCGCGTCCGGTCGCGCCTTCGACGCGAACCTGATCCGGGCCGACCTGGGTCATGGTGACTGCCGAAAAATCGGCGACGACATCGGGAGTGAAATAGCTCGTCGGGTTATGGATTTCGTAGAGCATCTGCTCCTTGCACGTGGCGGTGACGACCTTGCCGCCGGAACCTTCGACCTTGGTGATGATCGCTGAACCGTCCTCGGAGACCTCGGCGATCGGGAAGCCCAGGCGAGAGAGCCCGTCGACGTCCTTGAACCCGGGATCGGCGAAATAGCCGCCGGTAATCTGTCCGCCGCATTCGAGCAGATGGCCAACCAGCGTTCCCTTGCCGAGCTTGTCCCAGTCGTCGAGCGACCAGCCGAATTCGTGGATCAGCGGCGCCATGAACAGCGCCGGATCGGCTACGCGGCCGGTGATGATCACGTTGGCGCCGGCGCGCAGCGCTTCGAGCAGCGGCGCGACGCCCAGATAGGCGTTGGCCGAAATCATCTTGCCGTCGAGCGAGTGGATCGACTCGCCGTTTTCCTCGATGCGCAGGTCGGAAGCCTTGACCGCGTCGAGCACGTCGTCGCCGGTCACCGCAGCGATCTTGAGGCCGCTCAGCCCGAGGCTGGCGGCGATTTCGCGGGTCTTGTTGACAGCTTCCAGCGGGTTGGCCGCGCCCATATTGGAAATGAGCGTGATGCCGTTCTTCTGGCACAGCGCCAACACCGAGCGCATGCGCTCTTCAAGCAGCAGGTCGTAACCGGCCTTGGGATCTTTCATTTTGGCTTGCTGCGCCAGCGCGATGGTGCGCTCGGCCAGGCATTCATAGACCAGGTAATTGAGCTTGCCCTTTTCGGCCAGTTCGACGGCGGGTTCAACGCGGTCACCGGAATAGCCGGCACCGGCGCCAATTCTTATCTTCTTCATGGTTTTCCTCGTGTGGGTTACAGGAAGCGGTGCCGCGCTGGCAGCTTTGGCCATGAGCGCGGCGCCGTGTGGGTTAGAGCGGGAACAGCCCGATCGCGACCGCGACGAAGGTCATGAACACCGACGTGGCGAGCAGGAAGGGGATGGTGAATTTCTGGTGGTCGCCGAGTTCGATGCCGACCAGACCGACCAGCAGGAAAGTCGCCGGCGTCAGCGGGCTGACCGGGAAACCGGTGGTCATCTGGCCGAGCAGCGCGGCCTGGGCCATCTGCACCGGCGCGATGCCGAGCGTGCTGCCGGCTTCGGCCAGGACCGGCAAGATGCCGAAGTAGAAAGAATCGGGGTCGAACAGCAGGCTCAGCGGCATGGCAATCAGACCGAGAGCGAACGGGATATGTTCGGCCATCGCGACCGGGATGTTGCCAGCGACGAACTTGGCCATCGCCGTGAGCATCCCGGTGTCCTTCATGACGCCGGTGAACACTCCCGCCGCCATCAGGATGCTGGCCATCAGCAGCGCGCTCTTGGCGTGGTCGTCGATGCGCTCGCGCTGCATCTTGACGTTGGGGTAGTTGATCAGCAGCGCGAGAACGGTTCCGGCCATGAAGCAGACGACCGGATCGACCTTGCCGGTAATCATCGTGCCGAGAACGATCAGCACCAGCGTGACATTGATCAGGAAATTGCCGGGGCGGCGCAGCGCCTTCTGGGCGTCGGACAGCTCCTGTTCGTGGTGGGTCACTTCCTGGTCAGCGGCGGCGGCTGCGCCGGTCAGGTTGAGGCGGCGCTCTTCTCTGCGGCCAAACATCCAGGCGGCGACAAAAACGAACAACAGACCGGCGATCTGCACCGGAACCATCGGCAGGTAGAGTTCGGTAATCGGGATGTGCAATGCCGCCGAGGCGCGCAAGGTCGGGCCGCCCCAGGGTAGCGCATTGGCGACGCCGGCAGCTGCGGCGACGACGCAGGCGAGGATCCGCTTGTCCATCTTGAGGCGCTCATAAAGCGGCAGCAGCGCCGGAATCGTGACCAGGAAGGTCACCGCGCCCGAACCGTCGAGGTGGACGATCGACGCCAGAACCGCCGAGCCGAGGACGATGCGCGAAGGGCGCATGCCGACAACCTTGAGAATCCGATCGATGATCGGATCGAGCATCCCAGCGTCCTTGAGGATTCCGAAGAACAGGATCGCGAAAACGAACATGCCGACAATCGGCGCGATTCCCTTGATCCCGGTCACGATGAATTTGTTGACGCCAAAGCCGAAGCCGCCGATCAGGGCCGCAATGATCGGAATGGCGATCAGCGCGACCATCGGCGACAGTTTCTTGGTCATGATTGCCGTGAGCATCACGACAATCGTTAGTAATCCCAGCAAAGCCAGCATTTTTATCCCCTCAAGCCTGAAATGAAAGCCGGTGTGGGCTTTCGAAGTGGTGAATAAGAGCGGACGTCATGTTCTGGTGAGCGACGTTACCGCTTTGTTCTCGAGTCCCCTCAAGTCGCCAGCGCCTGCGAACTGCTCTGACGCGGCGTAGTTTGAAATCTTCGATTGAGTCTGTAAAATGGTCATTTCCGATGGATTGATCGATTATGCCGATTAATGTCTCGTTCAAGCTGCTCAAGGCGTTTCTGACGCTGAGCGAGCAGAAGAACTTCACGCGCGCTGCCGAGCATTGCCATGTTTCGCAATCGACTTTCAGCGGGATGATCCAGCGTCTTGAGGACGAGCTTGGCGCGCGACTGTTTGACCGCAATACGCGCAATGTCGTCCTGACGCCCGAGGGCGAGCTGTTCGCCGAGGCCGCGCGACATCTGGTCAACGACATTCAGTGGACATTTTCTGACCTGAGCGATTATGTCGCCAAGAAAAAAGGCCACGTCGCGATCGCCGCGCTGCCCTCGATCGCCGGCGAGTGGCTGCCTGCGGTGATCGCCGAGTATCGGCGTTTGTATCCTGGGATCGCCATAGAGATTCACGACGTGCTGTCCGACAACTGCCTTGATCTGGTGCGGCAGGGGCAGGCCGACATCGCTCTGGCCGCGCCCAATTCCTCGCTCGACGAATACGCGACCGAGCATTTCCATACCGACCGGTTTTTTCTGATCTGCCGGCGCGATCATCCGGTGGCGTCACTGCCGGTCGTGACGATGGACGATTTACGCGGTTGCGACTTCATTCGCCTGTCGCGATCGACCAGCGTGCATCAGCACTTGGTCAATGCCGTCGGCGCCACGGGAGTGACTTCGTCGTCTTTCGAGGTCAAGTACCTGTCGACCGTTGCCGGTCTGATCCTGCACGGCCTGGGCGTCAGCTTGTTGCCAGAGCTCACGCTGTCGCAGTTTCGCCATCCTGATCTGCTCGCCATTCCGTTGGCGACGCCGGGAATCAGCCGGCCGATCCACATCATCTGGCGCAAGGACAAACCGCTTTCGCTCGCCGCGCAAGCGATGCTCGAATTGGTCAGGCAAAGAAAGCTGTAGTACCCTTGCCGCCTCCTCAATGACCGTGTCGAAAGCCGCTGCCTTTCGCCGGCATTGCAGCGCCACCGCACCCCGTTTGCTGCCTGGTGGCGCGATTTTCATTGAAAGTAGTTTCTCATTTAGATGCCATCACTACCCAACCCCCCGCAACGCGAAGCGATTCGCTATCTCGACGGTCCGCTGCTGGTGCTCGCCGGCGCCGGGTCGGGCAAGACCCGCGTGATCACCCAGAAGATCGCCTACCTGATCGAGGAGTGCGGTTTTTCGGCGGCCAACATCGCGGCGATCACCTTCACCAACAAGGCCGCCAAGGAGATGGCCGAGCGCGTCGGCAAGCTGCTCAAGGACAAGCCGCGCGGGCTGACCATCTCGACCTTCCACGCGCTGGGCGTGCGCATCCTGCGCGAGGAGGCCAAGGCGCTCGGTTACAAGCCGCAGTTTTCGATTTTCGATTCGAACGACAGCTACGCGATCGTCGCCGACCTCGCCGGAACCGTCGACAAGGCGACGATCCGTCGCCTGCAGAGCGTGATCTCGGGCTGGAAGAACGCGCTGATCGATCCCGATCACGCCTTGCAGGGCGCCCAGGACGAAACCGAGAAGCTCGCGGCGATCGCCTATACCAGCTACTCGGCGACTTTGAAGGCGTATCAGGCGGTCGACTTCGACGACCTTATCAATCTGCCGGTCTGTCTTTTCCGTCAGCACCCCGAGGTGCTCGAAAAGTGGCAGAACCGCCTGCGCTATCTGCTGGTCGACGAGTACCAGGACACCAACGCCTGCCAGTACGCGCTCTTGAAGCTGCTGGCCGGGCCGCGCGCGGCGTTCACCGCGGTCGGCGACGACGACCAGGCGATCTACGGCTGGCGCGGCGCCGACATCGAGAACCTGCGCGGCCTGCCGCGCGACTACCCGAAGCTCAAACTGATCAAGCTCGAACAAAATTACCGCTCGACGGTGCGCATTCTCAAGGCCGCCAACGCGCTGATCGCGCACAACGAGAAGCTGTTCGACAAGAAGCTGTGGTCCGACCTCGGCATGGGCGACCCGATCACCGTCACCGTCTGTCAGGATAGCGAGAAGGAAGCCGAGTCGGTGGTGATGAAGCTGCAGGCGCATAAATTCGAGCATCGCGGCGAGTTTCGCGACTACGCCGTGCTCTATCGCGGTAACTTCCAGGCGCGCGCGCTCGAAAAACACCTGCGCGACCAGCGCGTTCCCTACCTGCTGTCGGGTGGCCAGTCGTTCTTCGACAAAGCCGAGATCAAGGACATCACCGCCTATCTGCGCCTGCTCGCCAACAGCGACGACGACCCGGCGTTCATCCGCGCGGTGACGACGCCCAAGCGCGGCGTCGGCGGCGCGACGCTCGAAGCGCTCGGCACCTACGCCGGCGAGCGCCATCTTTCGCTGTTCGCCGCCGTCTTCGAGGAAGGCTTTGCGCAGCGCGTGCAGCCGCGCCAGCTGGCGCCTCTGCTCGAATTCTGCAATTTCATCAACCGTCTCGAGTACCGCGCCGCGCGCGAACCAGTCGAACCGGTGGTCGACGATCTGCTCACCGCCATCGGCTACGAAGCCTGGCTCTACGACGGTGACGATCAGCGCAGTGCGGTGGCGCGCTGGGGCAACGTGCTCGAACTCGCCAAGTGGCTGACCAAGAAGGGCGAAGAGGACGGCAAGACGCTGATCGAGCTCACTCAGATGATCGCGCTGATCAATCTGCTCGACAAGCAGGATGACGGCAAGGGGCCCGATGCGGTGCAGCTCTCGACCTTGCACGCCGCCAAGGGGCTCGAGTTCAAGCACGTCTTCCTGATCGGCATCGAGGAGGGCGTGCTGCCGCACCGCGAATCGCAATCACCCGAAAAAATCGAGGAGGAGCGCCGCCTGATGTACGTCGGCATCACGCGTGCGCAGCGCTCGCTGCACCTCTCGTACAGCGAGAAGCGCAAGATGGGCAAGGAAGTGATTTCCTGCGAGCCGTCGCGTTTCATCGCCGAAATGGGCAAGGACGACCTGCGCTTTTCCGGCGGCAAGTCCGAGAGCGTCCCGGACAAGGCCGGCGGCGCGGCGCGCCTGTCGGCGATGAAGGCGATGCTCTCCGGCGGCAAAGTGGGCGGCTGAGCGCGGGGTTTAGAGAAAGAAGTTAACCACAGCGAACACGGCGGGCACGGCGAAAATAAAATCCAAGTGTTTTCGCCGTTTCCAAGAGATTGCGTTGCGGTATGTTCGCTGTGTTCGCCGTGCCCGCCGTGGTTAAAGTTTTTTTGCGCTCAGTAGTCCGCTGTCGCGCGGCTGTCCTGGACGCACCAGTAGACCAGCACGATCCAGCCGATCAGCGGCACCAACACGATCAATTGCCACCAGCCCGAGCGGCCGATGTCGTGCAGCCGGCGCGTCGTCACCGCCAGGCAGGGCAGCAGCGTCGCCAGCGAGAACAGCGACGACAGCACCGGGCTGATCATCCTGGCGCCCAGCGATGCCAAAAAAATGAACAGCATCCACCACCAGAACTCAGGCTTCGAGGCGCGACCGTTGAAGTCGGCGTACTTGGAAAAACAGCAGCTGATCGATTCGCCGAAAGTCATTTGCATTTTCTCCCCGGTTTGATGCCGCAAGGGCGCCGCGCCACACCCAGGCGGGCCGCCGAGCTGCCCGGACATAGTAGCACCATGGGATAGTCTTGCCGACCGCAAGATCGTTGCCGCCGGGCGGCAGGCGCGGCGTCTGGCGGTATACTCGCGCTTCCGGTTCAAGGTCGCGCCCGCATTACCCTGACGGCTTATCTATCTTGTGGAGAAAAAAATGGCAGCACCGCGTTATCAGGTCGAATCCCTGCTCAATCTGGCCAGCGAATTGTTCGTTGCCGCCGGAATGGACGATGACAAGGCTCAGTGCGTCGCCAAGGTGCTGGTCACCGGCGACATGGTCGGTCAGCGAACGCACGGCATGGCGCTCTGCGCCGCCTACGTCGAACAGATCGACAAGGGCTTGATGAGCATCCGCGGCGAACCTGAAGTCGTCCGCGACACGGGTTCGGTGCTCGTCTGGGACGGCAATTACCTGCCCGGTCCGTGGTTGGTCAGCCAGGCGCTCAATATCGCCAGCGAGCGCGTCGCCGAGCACGGCGTGGTGACCTGCGTGATTCGCCGCAGCCACCACATCGCGTGCCTGGCCGCGCTGATCAGGCAGGCCACCGAGCGCGGCCTGGTTGCCATCCTGGCTTCGTCGGACCCGTCGTCTGGCTTCATCGCACCGTTTGGCGGCAAGCAGCCGCTACTCACGCCCAACCCGATCGCCATTGGCTACCCAGGTTCGCAGCCGGTCTGGATCGACGTCAGTACGTCGATTACCACGGTCGGCATGGCGCGCCAGAAATCAGCCGCCAACACCCCCTTTGAGCATCAGTGGCTGATGGACGGCAATGGCGTTCCGACCAATGATCCGCACGTGCTCGATGTCGGCGCCAGCGGAACGTTGCTGCCGGTCGGCGGGCGCGAATACGGGCACAAGGGCTTCGGGCTATCGCTGATGGTCGAAATGCTGACGCACGGACTGGCCGGATTTGGTCGGCCGGATAGCGAAAAGCGCTGGGGTGCCAACGTCTTTCTCCAGGTCATCGACCCGGCCGCCTTCGCTGGCCGGGAATCGTTCCTGCGCCTGATGGACGACCTCACCGATCGCTGTCACGCCAATGCACCGATCGATCCCGAAAAACCGGTGCGCATGCCGGGCGAGATGGCGCAGCAGCGGATCAAGGCGGCCGAGCAATCCGGAATCGACCTGTCGCCAGCGGTGCTCGCCGCACTGACTGCCTGTGCGCAGCGCTTCGGCGTCGCCTTGCCGGCGCCGATTTGACCAGGCCTGCCGGGGGGCGTGTGCGCTGCGCACGGCCCACGGTTGATGACGCCGTCACACGGTGTTACGCGGCGTTACTCGATCATTGACATCCATAGCGAAACTCTCCGCGTTATTGGATGCAAGGCCGCGACGAATCTCAAAGACGCAGCGACCGAATCACGAAACCAGATCAACATTAGGAGATAACCATGCTTAAGAACCTTATCGCTGTTGCCATCGCCGCTGCTTTTGCCACTACCGCTTTCGCTCAAGCGCCTGCCGCCACGCCGGCGCCGGCCGCGACGACCGCTGCTCCGGCAGCAAGCGCCGCGCCGGAAGCCAAGGCTGACGCCAAGGCACCGGTGAAGGCCGAGAAGAAGGCCAAGACCAAGAAGTCGGCCAAGAAGACCGAAGCCGCTCCGGCTGCCGCCGCACCTGCCGCACCGGCTGCTGCCCCGGCCGCCAAGTAAGCCGATGGTCGTTGCCCGGCTCGCCGGGTAAAAAGAGGGGAGGCTTCGGCCTCCCCTTTTTTATGCCTGCAATAAGGCTATTTGGCTTTGCCGACCAGATAGTCGACCGCGGCCTTGAGCTCGGCGTCGCTGAGGTCGGCGGCGCCGCCGCGTGCCGGCATGGCGTTTTTGCCGTTGGTTGCGCTCATGAGCAGCGCGGCGTTTCCGGTCGCGATGCGCGGCGCCCAGGCGGCCTTGTCACCGGTTTTCGGTGCGCCGGCGACGCCGGTTGCATGGCAGGCGGTGCATACCGTGTTGTAGATCGTCGCGCCGTCGCGCGGTTTGCCGTCGGACTTGACGACCGCCTTTTGCATTTCGACGCGCGCCACCGGTTGGATGCGCAGTTCGGCGTCGTCGCTGGCGCTGGCTGCCACGTCGCCCTTGCCCATCATCGACAGCGGCCAGACGATAACGACCAGGACGGCGGCGACGGCAATCGTGATCGTCATGATGGTTCGCGAAGAGTGCTGCTGTTTGTTGGTCATGATTGATCCTATCGAGGGGTGGTGTGGCGATTGCCGATCAGGGCGCGAGCGTGCGGTAGCGGCCGTTGTGGAAAATCAGCGGCGATTGCGCCTCGCCCTGGGCGAAGCGCTCGACGTGTCCGAGGAAGATGATGTGGTCGCCGCCCGCATGCTGGGTGTCGTTGGCGCATTCGAACCAGGCGCAGCAGCCTTCGAGCAGCGGTGCGTCGCCCAGTCCGCTGCGGTAGGTCAGGTCGGCGAAGCGGTCGTTGCTGCGTCCGGCAAAGCGGTCCGACAGCCACTGCTGATCGGCCGCCAGGACATTGACGGCATAGTGGCTGGCGTTGCGGAAGGCCTCAAGCTTGGGCGAATTGACCGACAGACTCCAGAGGATCAGCGGTGGCTCGAGCGACACTGAATTGAACGAGCTGATCGTCAGCCCGATCGCCTCGCCGTCGGTAGTCCGCGCGGTGATGACGGTCACTCCGGTGGCAAAGCTGCCGAGCGCGTTGCGCAGGTCGCGGCAATCAAGCTTCTGGGCGACCAGTGCGCGCGCGGAGTCAGCGGTATCGCAGGTCGGGCAGGGCAGATCGACGGCAGCGGCCTGCATTTCGGGAGTTAACACGGTCATCGGGAAGCCTGGGTTGAATGAGGGGGCATGCTAAGATCGGCGCTCTTTAGAGAAGTTCAGGGGATTCTCAATGCGGCAGTTTGGCCTGCGTGGTTTTCAGAGCAGCGGCGCAGCGCAGGGTTACGCGCGGCTCACGCTCGGGATTATCGCCTCGCGGCGTTTGCCTGTCGAGAAACTTGCAGCGGCCGTTCGCCTGTGTCCGCATTGAGCGTCGCTGAGCAAGCTTTCTGCGCGCGGCTGATCGACTGGCAGCTCCAGCACGGGCGGCACGACCTGCCCTGGCAGAACACGCGCGATGCGTATTGCATCTGGCTGTCCGAGATCATGTTGCAGCAGACGCAGGTGACGACGGTGATCCCGTATTACGCGCGCTTTCTCGAGCGCTTTCCGAACGTCGACGCGCTGGCCCGCGCGCCCGTCGACGCGGTGCTCGAACTGTGGGCGGGTCTCGGCTATTACGCGCGAGCGCGCAACCTGCACCGCTGCGCGCAGGTGATCGTCGCCGAGCACGGCGGCAAATTCCCGCGCGAAGCGATCGTCATCGCGCAATTGCCCGGCATCGGGCGGTCGACGGCGGCGGCGATTGCCGCCTTCGCATTCGGGGCGCGCGCGGCGATCCTCGACGGCAACGTCAAGCGCGTGCTGGCGCGCTGTTTCGCCATCGAAGGCTTCCCCGGTGCGGCGCAGACCGAAAGAGAGATGTGGTCGCTCGCCGAGTCGCTGTTGCCGCCGGCACGCATCGAAGCGTATACGCAGGGCCTGATGGATCTGGGGGCGACCTTGTGCACGCGACGCCAGCCTTTTTGCGGCGCCTGCCCGATGCACGCGATGTGCATCGCCCGCCGTGACGGCCGTCAGGCCGAATTGCCGGTCGCCAAGCCGCGCAAGGTCTTGCCCGAGCGCGCGACGACGCTTTTGCTGCTCACCGACGGCCAGCGCGTGCTGCTTGAGCGTCGGCCGCCGGCGGGAATCTGGGGCGGCCTGCTGAGCTTGCCCGAAGGCGGAGCAACTGATCCCGAAGGTTTTGTCCGCCGTCACGGCTGCCGCTTGCTCGAAACGCAGGCGCTGCCGGTGCTGCGCCACACTTTCACGCATTTTCGTCTCGACATCCAGGCGTTGATCTGCCGCGTCGAGGTGACGCCTCACCAGGTCAGCGAGGCCGGCTACCAATGGCTGGCCTACGCAGCGATCGAGAGCGCGGCGTTACCGACGCCGATTCGCTTTTTGCTGCGCGCGGTGGCGCAGCAGGACGGCCAGCAAGGTCGCCCGCAGCATCTAGAGTGAGCGGCTGCCAGCCACCTTACATCTCGCCAGCAAGAAACATGCTTTACCTCTATTCGCCCGATCAGCCAGCGCTTTACCTGCGGCTATTCAAAGATGCTTTGCCTGATTGGAACGTCGCCTGCTGGCCGGACGAGGTTGACGCCGATGCCGTGACTCACGTCGCCGCCTGGAAGCCGCCTGCCGGGTTCTTCAGGCGTTTTCCCAAGCTTGAAGTCGTCTTTGTCCTGGGCGCCGGCGTCGATAAATTCCTGCAACGCGACGACCTTGGCGAGCAGGTGAAGATCGTCCGTCTCGCTGACGCCGGAATGGCGCAGCAGATGACCGAATACTGCCTCTACGGCGTCCTGCATTACCAGCGGCAGATGGACGTCTATCTGCGGCAACAGCATGCCGGCCAATGGCGACCGCAACCCGCCAGGTCAGCCAAAGACGTCAGGGTGTCTATCCTCGGCCCGGGCCAGCTGGGAATGCAAGTCGCTCAAAATCTGGCGAAGATGGGCTATCGGGTTGCCGGCTGGAGCCGCCAGCCGCGGCAGCTTGACGGTGTCGATTGCGTCCATGGCGACGCCGGGTTGCGCTCGCTGTTGCCGGCAACCGACGTGTTGTTCTGCGTGCTGCCGGCGACGCCCGAGACACGGCACCTGCTCGACGGGGTGCGCCTCGCCTGGTTGCCCAAGGATGGCGCGATCATCAATGCCGGACGCGGCTCGTTGATCGATCAGGATGCACTGCTCGATCATCTGGATCGGGGCCGCCTGCGCTTCGTGCTGCTCGACGTTTTTGCCGAAGAGCCTCTCGGCGAAGGTCATCCCTTGTGGCGACATCCGCGCGTGCTGATCACGCCGCACGTCGCGGCGGACACCGTTCCGGCGGAAGCCGTCGGCCAGATCGCCGCCAATCTGCGCGTATTCGCCAAGGGGCTACCCGTCACCGGCCTGGTCGATCGCAGGCGCGGTTATTAGCAGGCGTTGGAAAAAATCTGTTTGAGTGAAGGCTAACCGTCTGGGACGCCGGAACTGAAAGGGAGAGACAGCGAAGCTCCGTTCGCACAAAAATACGAGCGAAAATGAGCCGTCTTCCCGTCTTCCCGTCTTCCCGTCTTCCCGTCTTCCCGTTTTCTCGTCGCCCTGTAGGCCGTCAGACGGCGCCGTGCGCTTCGACGTAGAACGCGTAGAGCGAATGGCAACTGGCCATGTACAGGCGGTTATTCTTGGGGCCGCCAAAGCACAGGTTTTCGCAGCGCTCGGGTAATCTGATGAAGCCGATCGCTTTGCCCTGCGGGTTGAATACCATCACGCCGTCGAGATCCTCAGACTTGCCTTTGAGCTGGTACACCTGGCGTCCATCAACGTTGGCCGGCTCGGCCTGTAGCGCGCCGTTGCTGCCCCAGCCGCACCACAGATTGCCGTCGCGATCGACCTTGAAGCCGTCGAGCGCGCCCTGGTCAGCCGCGTCGATCAACTTGCTCTTGTTGGTCACGGCGCCGCCCGGAAGGACGTCGTAACTCCAGATGCTGCGGTTCGGCGTTCCTTTCCACTCGACGACGTAGAGCTTCTTCTCGTCTGGCGAGAAAGCCAGGCCGTTGGGGTTGACGAGGTCGGTGATCACCGCGGTGAGCTTACCGTCGGGGGCGATGCGGTAGACGTTGGTCGTCGCCTGTTCGGGCTTGGCCTTGAAGCCTTCCCACTCGCCGTTGATGCCGAACAGCGGGTCGGTGAACCAGATCGAGTCGTCGGACTTGACGACGATGTCGTTGGGGGCGTTGAGCTTCTTGCCCTCGAAGCTGTCGGCGAGCACGGTGATCTTGCCGTTCTTCTCGGTGCGTGTGATGCGCCGCGTGACCGAATGCTCGCAGGTGACGAGCCGGCCCTGGCGGTCGCGGGTATTGCCGTTGGCCCAGTTGGCCGGCTTGCGGAAGACGGTGAAGCTGCCGTCCTTCTCGCTGTATTTCATGATGCGGTTGTTCGGGATGTCGCTGACCAGGACATAGCCGCCGTCGTCGGGAAAGTACACCGGCCCTTCGGCCCAGCGCATGCCGGTCGCCAGTTGCTCGATGGTGCTGCTGTAGAGGCGGTACTTGGCAAAGCTCGGGTCGAGGATCAGCACCGCCGGATCGGGGTAGCGCGGGTTGATCTTGAACGGAATCGATTGCGCGTGCGCTGCGCCGACCATCCCCGCCGCCATGGTTGCCACGCCGCCGAGCAGGACGCGGCGGCGCGAGGTGCTGATTGATTCGCTTGTCGCTGAGTTTTTCATTGATTGGACCCTCCTGTTTTATTTACTCGCAAATAACCGGGTGCGATCGCCCCGGCAGTCTTTACGTTGACCTCCGGTGACCTGGAAGCAACGTGGAAAAACGTTGTTCAGGTCACCGGCGCCGGGTTGAAGACGGCCAGCGAGTTGAACAGCCCCCACTGGTCGGCCCAGGTTTTCTTGCGCGCGCTGGCGACGTCGAGGATCAGTTGAAAAATCTCCATGCCGACCTCTTCGATCGTCGCTTCGCCGGTGGCGATGGTTCCGGCATTGACTTCCATCAGGTCGTGCCAGCGCGCCGCGAGGTCGGCGCGGGTGGCGACCTTGATCACCGGCGCGGCTTCGAGGCCGTACGGCGTGCCGCGGCCGGTGGTGAAGACCTGAATGGTCATTCCCGAGGCCAGTTGCTGCGTGCCACAGACAAAATCGCTGGCCGGCGTCGCGGCGAAGATCAGGCCCTTTTGATTGACTTTCTCGCCGGGCGAGAGGACGCCGACGATCGCGCTCTTGCCTGACTTGGCGATCGATCCCATGGCCTTCTCGACGATGTTGGCCAGTCCCCCCTTCTTGTTGCCCGGCGTCGTGTTGGCGGCGCGGTCGGTCTGGCCGAGCGCTAGGTAGTTGTCGTACCAGGCCATCTCGCGCAGCAGCGCGCGGCCGACTTCCTCGGTTGCGGCGCGTGGCGTCAGCAGGTGGATCGCGTCGCGCACTTCGGTGACTTCCGAGAACATCACCGTCGCGCCGGCGCGAACCAGCAGATCAGCAGCGTAGCCGACCGCCGGGTTGGCGGTGACTCCCGAGAAAGCGTCGCTGCCGCCGCACTGGACGCCGACGACGAGGTCGGACGCCGGGCAGGTTTCGCGCCGGCGCAGGTTGAGGCGCGCGAGGTGCACTTCGGCCTGCTTCATGATGGCCTCGACCATCGCCGCGAAGCCGGTGAATTTCTCGTCCTGCAGGCAGATGACGTCGTCTGCTACGACCTTGATCGGGATGCCGCCTTCGCTCAGCAGGCGATCCGGAGTGAACTTCTCGCAGCCAAGGCTGATGACCATCACCTCGTTGCCGAAATTGGGGTTGAGCGCCAGGTTGTGGATGGTGCGGATCGGCACCACCGCGGCCGGCGCGTTGATCGCGACGCCGCAGCCGTAGATGTGGTTGAGGCCGACGACGCCGTCGACGTTGGGGTATTTGGGCAGCAGTTCGGCCTTGATGCGCTTGACGACGTAATCGACGACGCCGGCGACGCACTGCACGGTCTGGGTGATCGCCAGCAGGTTCTTGGTGCCGACCGAACCGTCCGGATTGCGATAGCCTTCAAACGTATAGCCTTCGAGCGGCGGCAGCGCCGGCGGCACGCGGGTCGCCAGCGGCAGCGTCTCGAGCGGCGGCGCGACCGGCATGCGCACCAAGGATTCCTCGATCCACGAGCCTTTGGCGATCGGCTTGATGGCGTAACCGATGGTCTCGCCGTAACGCAGGATAGGCTCATCCTGAGCCAGATCGACGAGCGCGACCTTGTGGCCCTCGGGAACGTGCTCGCGGAGCACCAGTCCGTCGGCGAAAACGCTGCCGGCCGGCAGGCCGTGCGTGTTGACGATGATCGCGACGTTGTCGCGCTCATGCACCTTGATGTAGAGCGGTCGGACCGAGTTTTTGGGATTTGACATGATTTGGCCTAAACAATCGAATAAAAAAGCGGGAGTCGTACGCACAACTCCCGCAAAAATCATTCTCTCTTTGCTGTCTGTCTTTCTAGTGTTGTGCGGCCGGAAGCGGATTCTTGGCGCGATGGTTCTGGAAAATGTGCAAGACGACCGATGCCACCGCCAGCGCCAGGAAGGCCCCTGAGATCGGCTCGGTCAGGAAACCGATGAAGCTGCCGTCGGAGAGCATCAGTCCGCGACGCAGATTGGTTTCCGCCATCGGTCCCAGAATGAGGCCGATGATGAAAGGCGTCTGCGGAATTCCGCATTTTACGAAGCCGTAACCGAGCAGCCCGAAAAACACGATGGTGCCGACGTCGAAGATGCGATTGCCCAGGCCGAAGGCGCCGACGACACAGAGGACCAGGATGATCGGCAGCAGGATGTGCTTGGGAACGGCCAGCATCTTGATGAACAGCCTGACCCCGTAAAGTTCGCAGACCAGCATGATCAGCGAAGAGACGACCATGGCGATGAAAATCGAGTAGACCAGCGGACCTTGCGAAACAAACAGCAGCGGCCCGGGCTGGATGCCGTGAATCATGAAGCCGCCGAGCAGCATCGCCGTCACCGTATCGCCGGGAATGCCCAGGGTCAGCAGCGGAATCATCGCGCCGCCGACCGCTGAACAACTGGCCGCTTCCGAGGCGACGACGCCGTCGATGATCCCGGTACCGAATTTTTCGGGATATTTTGACTGCTTCTTGGCGACCATGTAAGCCACGATATTCGACGTGCCGGAGCCGATTCCGGGAAGAATGCCAATGCCTGTCCCGATGAGCGTGGAACGAATGCAGTTCCAGCCCTGTCCCCAGAATTCCTTCATAGAGAAGCCGAATCCCTTCATGGTGACCGTATTGATGGTTGCGTTTTTCTCGGTCTTGACGTTTTCAGCGACCTTGATGATCTCCGAAATGGCGAACAGGCCGATCAGCACGGTCAGAATGTCGAAACCGCCGTTCAGCGCGGTCAGGCCGAAGGTGAAGCGCGTGATGGCATCGACCGGTGCAATCCCGACGGTCGAAAACAGGAAACCGAGAGCGCCTGAAAAAATGCCTTTGACCATCGAACCGGTGGCCAAGGTGACGATCAGCGTCAGCGAGAAAATTGCGATCGAAAAATACTCGTGCGGCCCGAAGCTCAAGGCGATTTTTGCCAGCGTCGGGGCGATGAAGATCAGCGCGAAGATGCTCAGCAGCGTGCCGATAAACGAGTAGGCGATGCCGACGCCGAGCGCCTTGGCGCCTTCGCCTTTTTCCATCATCGGCCCGCCGTCGAAAGTGGTGGCCACCGACGCTGGAGTTCCCGGGATCTTCAAAAGGATCGCCGAAATCAGGCCGCCGGAAACGCCGCCGATGTAGAGCCCTACCAGCAGCGAGATTCCGGCGTGCGGTCCAAGGGTGTAGGTGATCGGAAGAAACAACGCCACCGCCATGGTCGCCGTCAGTCCGGGGATGGCGCCGAAGATGATGCCGACTACGGTGCCGAAAAAGATCAGTCCCAGAATTTGTACGGTGAATACGATTTCGAGGCCCTGCTGGAATAGAGATAACATTGAGGCACCTTTCAGTTCATTAACCCGACCGGCAGCATCATGTCGAATGCGTAGCGGAAGGTCGTGAATACGGCTGCGGAAGTGATGACCGAGATGATGCCGTACGTCAGATAACTTATTTTCTTGTCTGCCGGCGTCAGTACGATGAACTGGGTGAATAGATACACTATGGTCATTATCGGAAAACCGACTGGCTCGAGGAGGGCGGCGTATGCAACGATCAGCCCCAGTGTTTTAAGGACCGTGGAATAATCTGGCTGCTCGGCCTGTTTGGCTGAAGGCTCGCCGACGACCAGTTTGCTCGCCGCCCGCAGCTGCAGCACGCCCAGCACGCACATGATGGTTGACAGGACATAGGGAACGAAGGCCGCGTCGATGAATTGCTTGCGCGGTAGAGTACTGGTCATGTAAAGATAACCGAGACCGACGACAAGAAAGAAGACGCCAACTGCGAACTCCCGCTTTTTGATGTCACTCATGGTGAATCCTTGAAAGGAATGTTGAAAGTGCAGAGAAGCGCGCCGTAACGCGCTTCTCTTGGTGCCACATGTCGACTTCGACTATTTCTTCTGCTGCAGCAGATCCTTGTACTGCATGAAGTCGTCGCGCACCTTGTTCAACTCGGCGATGGCTTCCTTGGTGTGGTAGAAGGAAATCGGCTGCTTGAACCCGTCCTGCAGCGCCTTGGCATAGGTTGGATCCTTGGTGATTTGCTGTGCTATGTCAGCCATCTTCTTGATGATCGCTGGATCGGTGCCCTTCGGGAAAGCGATGATGTAGGGCTTCTCCATGTCAAACTTGACACCCTGTTCGTTGAACGTCTTGATGTCTCCGAGCAGCGGATTACGTTCCTTGCTGTATTGGGCGAGCATGGTCATGTCGCCGGTCGACGCGTAGTCCTTGACCGGGCCGAACGAGATCGACGCGAGGTCAATGCGTCCGCCGAGCAGCGAAGTGATCTTGTCCGACGCTGAACCGACATCGACGACTTTCAGCTGGACGCCGGCTTGCTTGGCGAAAATCAGCCCCTGCAGGTGCGAATAGCCGCCCAGCTCGGTGCCGTAGATCACCGTATTGGGCTGGGTCTTGGCCTTGGTTACCAAGTCCTGCAAGTTTTTGAAACCTGACTTCTTGCTGGCGATGAAGACGATTCCCTTGTCAACGGCGGGGATGCAGGAAATATCGAGCTTGGCGTCAAACTTGTAGTTGATCAGCCCGGAGACTTCGTTGACGATCATCATCCCGGTGTGGGCAAAGAGGATCGTGTTGCCGTCCGGCGCCGCGTCCTGAACTTGCGACATGGCGATCGTTCCGCCGCCGCCGTTGACGTTGGTCACCACCATCGGCTTGCCGGCGATCTTCTCGAAATAGCGCGCCATCTGGCGTGCGTTGAAGTCGGTATCGCCGCCAGCGCCGGCCGGGACGATGACCTGAACCGGCCGGGTCGGCCACTTGGTTGCGTCGGCGGCGAATGCAACGCTGGTAGCGGCAAGCGCCGCAGCGATCAGGGTGAAACCTATTGCCTTTTTCATGCGAATGACCCTCCTGGGGTAAGTTGAAGCTGGAACAGAATGATTCAGTGACGACGCGTTGAAAGAAATTCCAAACCTGCTGTGATGTGCTGCCGGTCTTGCTTGCCGGCTGATTTTCTAGCGCCCCGGTTGGGGGCCGATTTGGGGATTGCCGAAAATCGCTGGTTTCTCCTTGTGGCCTAAGTTATAACTATTTTCCGAAAAGCCGGATCATCCGGCTTATGCGTCTGTTCGGCGATCCGGGCTCGATTCGCAGGAAGAAATCAGCATCGCGCGGAAATCATTGACGTTGGTCAGCGTCGGCCCGGTGACGATCGAATCGCCGAGCGCGCCGAAGAAGCCGTGACCATCGTTGTTGGCGAGACTGTCGCGCGGCCGGATGCCTTTGGCCCAGGCGCGCTGCAGGGTGTTCGGCGCGAGCTGGGCGCCGGCGATTTCCTCCTGGCCATCGACGCCGTCGGTGTCGCCGGCCAGCGCGTGGATGCCGGGCTGGCCGTCGAGCGCGATGCCGAGCGCGAGCAGGAATTCGACGTTACGCCCGCCGCGCCCATTGCCGCGGATGGTCACCGTCGTCTCGCCGCCCGAGAGCAGCACGCAGGGGGCCGCAAACGGCTGGCCGCGCCGGGCGACCTGCAGCGCGATCCCGGCCAGCACCTTGCCGACGTCGCGCGCTTCGCCTTCGATGGCATCGCCCAAAATATACGGGGTGACCCCGGCGTCCAACGCTACTTTAGCCGCGGCTTCGAGCGCCATTTGCGGCGTCGCGATCAGCCGCGTCTCGATGTGCTCGAGGCGAGGATCGTCGGGCTTGACCGATTCGCCGCGGCCGCTCTCCAGTACTTCGCGCACGTTGGCGGGCAGCTCGATGCCGTAGCGGCGAACGATGTCCAGCGCGTCTGCGCACGTCGAGGCGTCGCCGACCGTCGGCCCCGAAGCGATGTCGCAGGGGTTGTCGCCCGGTACATCCGAGATCAGCAGCGTCATGACCTTGGCCGGATGACACGCAGCGGCGAGCCGCCCGCCCTTGATCGCCGAGAGGTGGCGGCGGATGGTGTTCATCTCGCTGATCGTCGCGCCTGATTTCAGGAGCTCGCGGTTGATCGCCTGCTTGTCCTCGAGCGTGATGCCGGGCAGCGGCAGTACCAGTAGCGACGAGCCGCCGCCCGAGATCAGGCAGAGCACGGTGTCGTCGGCGGTGAGCTTGCTGACCGTTGCGAGGATGCGCTGCGCGGCAGCGACGCCGGCGGCGTCGGGGACCGGGTGCGACGCTTCGATGATTTCGATGCGCTGACACGGCACGGCGTAACCGTAGCGCGTCACGACCAGCCCTTCGAGCGGTCCCGGCCAGCAGTCTTCGAGCGCGCGCGCCATCGCGGCCGACGCCTTGCCGGCGCCGATCACGATCAACCGACCGCGCGGTGCGGCCGGCAGGTGTGGCGGAATGCACAGCGCCGGCTGCGCGGCGGCGATCGCCGCGGCGAACATCTGCTGCAACAAGTCACGCGGGGCAGTAGTCATTCGCCTTCCGCCTTTGCGCTTTAGGCCTGCTGGCCGATTTCGAAGTTGGCCATCAGTTCGAGCGCCTTGACCATTCCCGAGTGATCCCAGGCGGCGCCGCCGTTGGCCGCGCAGGTGTTGAACAGT
>JAGTRW010000057.1 GCA_018262095.1 Pseudomonadota bacterium | reverse complement strand
GATCGCCGCCGCCATCGACGACGTCGCGTCCGACTGGTGCTGCGACGCCGTCGCCACTTCGCGCGACGCGGTGCTGATCTGTTCGGCGCCCTGCGTCAGCCGTGTCGAGCTGTGGCCGATTTCCGAAACCATCGTGCGGATCGAATCGACCATTTCGCCCATCGACGCCAGCATGCTGCCGTGCGACGCTGCCGGCATGGTTCCCGTTAAGTCACCGGCGGCCACCCGCGACATGAAGCCGATGGCGTCGGAAGGCTCGCCGCCGACCTGACGCAGCACGCCGCGCGCGATGGCAAAACCCAGGCCGCCGATCAACACGATCAGAATCCCGGCGATCACCAGGCTGTAGAACAATTGCTGGCGAAACTCGACCTCGATGTCGTCGACGTAAACGCCGGTGCCGATGACCCATGACCACGGCTCGAAAAGCATGACGTAGCCGAGCTTGGGAAAAGTCCCTTGCTGACCGGGGCGCGGCGACAAGGTCGTCGTGTACGAGCCGCCGGGACTTTGCTTGGCCGCCGCGAGCAGATCTTTCCAGGTGTAGTTGCCCTGCGCATCCTTGATCTTTTCGAGCATGTTCTGGCCGATGCGTTCCTTGATCACGTGATAGACGCCGACGCCCTCTGTGGTGAAGGAATAGACGTACTCGGATTTGCCGTCCTTGCCGCCGTAACGAACCATGCCGATCGCTTCGGCCGCCGCCTTCTGTGCCTGTTCGAGCGTCAGTGTGCCGGCCGCGACCTGCGCCTGATAGGCGGTCAGCGTCGAATGCGTTCCTTCGAGCACCGACTGGATGACTTCCTTGCGCCCGTTGAGCAAATCCTTTTTCATGTCATAGGCGGAAACGACGACCAGACTGACCAAGCCCAACAAGGCGGCAACGACCAACAGGGCGATTTTTGTTTTCAGTTTCATGCGGTCAATCACTTAGTATCTCCAGGGTGTCAATTTGTTCTGGCAGGCCGGTGTCCGGTTAGCGTGTTTACGGCAATCCGGCGCACTTCTTGAGCCGCGCCAAATCGAGTACTGCCAGGCCTCGCCGATCATTTATACTCAGCGCCTTGCCGATCGCCTGCCAAATCGGAACTGACGTCGTCGCCTTCTTTCGCTTCGTCGCCGAAAGAACCCTTATCACTAAAGGGATATTACATGCATCAACCAAGCCTGTCGCAACAATCCGTACCTCAGCCCCGCTACCGCCTCGCTGCGCTGCTCGCCGCGCTGCTCGTCTTTTTGGCCACCCCGGCATGGGGCAGCGAATTGCCCGCTTCGGTCAGCGCTGCGCTCAAGGACGCCGGAATCCCCGAGCGCAGCGTCGCCGTCGTCGTGCAGGGCGTCGACCAGCCGCAGCCGCTGCTGCGGCACAACGCCCTGCAGGCGATGAACCCAGCGTCGACGATGAAGCTGGTCACCACTTACGCCGCGCTCGAACTGCTCGGCCCGGCCTACACCTGGAAGACCGAAGTACTCGCCGACGCGCCAGCGCCAAACGGCCAGAGCCAGCTTTCCGGCAACGTTTATCTGCGCGGCAGCGGCGACCCGCGGCTGGCACTCGAGCAGTTCTGGCTGCTGCTGCGGCAGTTGCGCGCGCGCGGCGTGACCAGCATCGACGGCGATCTCGTCCTCGACCGCAGCGCCTTTTCCTTGCCTGCGCACGACCCCGCCGCCTTCGACAATGAACCGCTGCGTCCGTATAACGCCGGCCCCGATGCGCTGCTCATCAACCTCAAGAGCATTCGCCTGACGCTGCACCCGGACGGCGAACGCAAGGCCGTCAGCGTGCTCAGCGAAACACCGGGCGACGACCTGCGTGTCGACAACCGTCTGCTCATGACGGCCGACGCCTGCGGCGACTGGCGCGAGCGGATCAAGGTCAAGGTCGACGGCACCCGCATCGAGCTTTCGGGAAATTTTTCAGCCGCCTGCGGCGACAAGGCGCTCAGCCTTTCTCCCTGGCCCGCCGACGTCCAGGTCGAACAGCTTTTTCGCGCGCTCTGGCGCGAACTCGGCGGCACGCTGCGCGGCACGGTGCGCGACGGACTGACGCCGTCCGCCGCGCACGCGCTGGCGGTCGCCGAATCGCCGCCACTCGCTGAAGTCGTTCGCGAGATCAACAAGTACAGCAACAATGTGATGGCGCGCCAGCTGTTTCTGACGTTATCCGGCGAGCGCCCGGCCAGCCCCGACGGCGCGCGCCGACGCATCACCGCGTGGCTCGCCGGCAAACCGCTGCAACTGCCGCAACTGGTGCTCGACAACGGCTCTGGGCTGTCGCGCAGCGAACGGATTTCGGCCGAAGGCCTCGCCCAATTGCTGCTCGCCGCGTGGAAAAGCCCGGTAATGCCCGAACTGATGGCCTCCTTGCCGCTGGCCGGCGTCGACGGAACGCTCAAGAAGCGGCTGGGCAACAGCGCCGCGACCGGACGCGCGCACCTTAAAACCGGCTATCTGGAGGAGGTCCGCGCGATTGCCGGCTACACGCTCGATAGCCGCGACAAGCGCTGGGTCGTCGTCTTTCTGATCAACGACCCCAAGTCGCGTCTCGGCAAACCGGCGATCGACGCCTTGCTCAAATGGGTCGCCGAGCGGTAAACAAGCACAAAAATCGACCACGACGGCACGGCGAGCACAACGAAAAGCCTTTTGTTCTAAACTTGCCGCGCTTAGCCAGCCGGTCTTTCTTCACTTCGTTGTGCCCGTTGTGTCGTTGTGGTTACTGTTGGTCTAACTAAACCGACGCAGGCCGGTAGTCGCGGACGAAGGCTTCGAAGTCGGCGGCCGGCATCGGCCTGGCGAAATAGTAGCCCTGTACTTCATGGCAGCCCTTGGCGCGCAGAAAGGCCAGTTGCTCAGCCGTCTCGACGCCCTCGGCGATGGTTTGCAGGCCGAGGGTCTTGGACAGGCCGATGATCGCCTCGACGATCGCTTCGTCTTCTGGATCGCGCGCGATGTCGTGGACGAAAGACTGGTCGATCTTGAGCTTGGAGACCTTGAAGCGCTTGAGGTACGAGAGCGACGAATAACCGGTGCCGAAATCGTCGATCGCCAGACGAATCCCGCGCTCGTACAGATCGTCCATCACTTCGATCGCGGCCAGTGGATTTTCCATCGCTGCGCTCTCGGTCAACTCGAGTTCGAGGCAGAACGGCGGCAAATCGAACTCGTCGAGGATTTGCGCCACCCGTTCCGCCAGCCTGGCCTGCCTGAACTGAACCGCCGAGAGATTGACCGCAATCACCAGCGGCGCCATGCCGCCGTCGATCCACGACTTCATCTGGCGAACCGCCGTGCGCACCACCCATTGACCGATCGGCAGGATCAGCCCGCTATCTTCGGCGACCGGGATGAAGTCGCTCGGCGAAACGCTGCCAAGTTCGGGATGTTGCCAGCGCAGCAGCGCTTCGACGCCGATCACGCGGT
Source organism: Pseudomonadota bacterium (assembly GCA_018262095.1). Lineage (GTDB taxonomy): Bacteria > Pseudomonadota > Gammaproteobacteria > Burkholderiales > Rhodocyclaceae > Propionivibrio. The sequence continues at coordinate 19,582 of JAGTRW010000057.1, read as the reverse complement.
CGTCGCCGAGCGCGATCTGCGGCTGATAGTGAAGCTGCAACTGGTCGAGTTCAAGCGCACGGCGCAGCGCGTTTTCCAGTTGCAGCGCGCGCTCCGAATGCTCCTGCATTTCCCGGGTGAAGAAGCGGAAGGTCTGGCGACCGCCCTGCTTGGCGCGGTACATCGCCGCGTCAGCGCACATCGACAAGGCTTCGTAACTGTCGCCGTCGGCCGGGTACATGGCGATCCCGAGCGACGGCGTGATGATCAATTCGTGCTGTTCGATGCGATAGGGGCGGGACAGCGATTTCAATATCTTTTTGACCACGCGCGCCGCGCCGTCGGCGCTGGCGCCGGGCAGCACCAGGATGAATTCGTCGCCGCCCAGGCGCGACACCGTATCCTCGCCGCGCAGCCCCGACTGCAGGCGCTGCGCGACCTGAATCAACAACTCGTCGCCGATGCGATGGCCGAGCGAGTCATTGACGTTCTTGAAGCGGTCAAGATCGAGGAAAACCAGCGCCAACGACTCGCCATTACGCTCGACGCTGCTCAGCGCCTGGCCGACGCGGTCGGCGAGCAGACTGCGGTTGGGCAAGCCGGTGAGCGCGTCGAAATGCGCCAAGTGCTGGATATGCGCTTCGTTGGCCTTGTGCTCCGAGATGTCGCTGAAGATTCCGACGTAATGGCTGACCTTGCCATCACCATCGAGAACCTGCTGGATCGAGACCATCTCCGGGTAGATGTCGCCGTCCTTGCTGCGGTTCCAGATTTCGCCCGACCAGTGGCCGCAGGTGTCTACGGCAGCCCACAACGCGCGGTAAAAATGCGCTTCATGGTGCCCCGACGAAAGCAGACTCGGTTTTCTCCCCAAGGCCTCGGCGGCGCTGTAACCGGTGATTTTCGAGAACGCCCGATTGACCATCAGGATATGGTGCTCGGCGTCGGTGATGATGATCCCCTCGGCGCTCTGCTCGAACACCGTGGCGGCGAGCTTGAGTTGCTGCTGCGACTGCAGACGCTCGGTGAGGTTGGTCAGGATACAATGCGTGCGCAGGAAATTGCCATCCGCATCGCGCGCGATCTGCCCGTTGAGCATCAGCAAGCGCTGCGTTCCGTCCTTGTGGAGAAAATGGAACAAGGGCCCGTCGACGCGTCCCTGCATCCGGAACTTCGGAAACACGTCATTCAGCGCATTGAGCGAGACCTCGCTCATAAAATCGCCGATGAAGCGGCCGCTGACCTCGTCGCGGGTTCGCCCGAGCAAGGCCAGCCAAGCGTCGTTGACCTCCAGGATGTTGCCTTCGACGTCGAGTGACTGATAAGCCAGCGGCGCTTTCTCGTAAAGGTCGCGAAAGCGCCCTTCGCTCTCGCGCAGCGTCGCTTCGATTTGCCGACGCTGCGCCTCCTTGGCAAAGGCGCCCAGCGCAAAGCTGATGTCCTGCGCCATTTCGACGAGCAGGCTGCGAATCGCCTCGTCGAAGGCGTCGACCTCGCCGGCCATCAACATGAACGCACCGACGGCGACGCCATTGCAGGTCAGCGGCAAGGACGCCGAGGCGCACCAGCCGGCGCGCGCGCCGCGTTCGTGCCACGGCGCGGTAATCGGGTCGTTGAGGTAATCCTGGACCCAGACCGGTTCCTGCCGGCGTATCGCCTGGCCGGTCGCGCCACGGCCGAAAGGGCTTTCGGCGTTGGCCGAAACCTGCAGATCCTGCAAGAACTCGGTCCCCTCGCCGAAACTCGCGGCCTTGCGCAACTCTCGCGTCGCCGGATCGAGCAGAGCGATCCACGCCATCTTCATTCCGCCGAATTGCACCGCGAAACGGCAGATCAGCGGAAACAGCTCCTGCTCGCTCGAACAGCGAACGATGGCCTGGTTGCACTCGCTGAGCGCCGAATACATTCTCGTCAGCCGGGCGATCTTGGCTTCGGCCTGCTGGCGCTCGGTGATATCCTGTACCGTCGCAAAAAAATATTCCGGCGTTCCGTCGGACTGGCGCACGCACTTGACGTCGAGCGAGGTGAGCACCGTCGTGCCGTCCTTGCGAATGAAGCGCTTGTCGATCTGGTAGCCGTCCGACTCGCCGCGAATGAGCCGGTCGAACTGCCTGACATCGGCCGCCAGATCGTCAGGGTGGGTCATTTGGTCCCAACCCATGCGGGTCATTTCAGCGCGCGAATAGCCGAAAATTTCGCACAGTCGATCGTTGCACTTGAGCCAGCGCTTTGACGTCGGCGAACTCAAGGCGATACCGATGAACGGCAGGTCGTAGAATTGCCGCAGAAAACTGTCCGACTGCGCCTGCAACTCGAGCAGCAGGGTCCGCTCGCGCTGACGCCAAAGCAAGGTCGATGCGCTGATCACGGCGATCACCAGCAGCGCCATCAGGCTGGCCCAGAACAGCGGATTGGCAAGCAGCGAAGCATCGCTGCTGACCAGCGCGGCCACCAGCAGCGCCAGCAACGCCAAGAGCGCAGCGCACAAGGCGACGCCCGCGGCGGTGACCTGCGCAGACGGCGCGGGCAGACTAGGCGTCATGGTCGCCGATTTCGAAAATCAAAGCCCCAAGCCCTCCCACAAGTCGTCGACGCGGCGTTTGACCGCTTCATCCATGACCATCGGCGTTCCCCACTGGCGCGATGTTTCGCCCGGCCACTTGTTGGTCGCGTCGATTCCCATCTTGCTGCCCAGGCCGGCGACGGGACTGGCAAAATCGAGGTAGTCGATCGGCGTGTTCTCGGCGATCAACGTATCGCGCGCCGCATCGACGCGGGTGGTCATCGCCCAGATCACTTCCTTCCAGTCGCGAATATTGACGTCGTCGTCGACGACGATGATGAATTTGGTATACATGAACTGGCGCAGGAAGCTCCAGATGCCGAACATCACGCGCTTGGCGTGACCGGGGTACTGCTTGCGGATACTGACCGTCGCCAGGCGGTACGAGCAGCCCTCGGGCGGCAGGTAGAAATCGACGATCTCGGGAAACTGCTTTTGCAGCAACGGAACGAAGACTTCGTTCAAGGCCACGCCGAGCATCGCCGGTTCGTCCGGCGGCTTGCCGGTGTAAGTGCTGTGGTAGATCGCCTCGCGGCGCATGGTGATGCGCTCGATGGTGAACACGGGAAAGCTCGCCTGTTCGTTGTAGTAACCGGTGTGGTCGCCAAAAGGACCTTCGATGGCTGTTTCCCAGCCATCAAGGCCTTTCGGCGATGCCGAATTGGTGGAGCGCGCAAGCGCGCTGGGCCCTTCGAGCGCCGTCTCGTCGGGAGCGATATAGCCTTCGAGGACGATCTCGGCCGACGCCGGCACTTGCAGCTCGGCTTTACGCTGCAGTTCGCCGAGGCATTTGACGACCTCGGTTTTGGCGCCGCGCAGCAGGCCGGCGAACTGGTACTCGGAGAGGTTGTCGGGAACCGGCGTCACCGCCGCAAGAATCGTCGCCGGGTCGCAGCCGATCACCGTCGCGACGGGGAAAGGCTGGCCGGGGTTGGCCAGGCAATGATCGCGAAAATCGAGCGCGCCGCCGCGATGCGCAAGCCAGCGCATGATCACCTTGTTCGCGCCGATCACCTGCTGGCGGTAGATGCCGAGGTTCTGCCGCGGCTTGCTCGGCCCGCGCGTGACGGTCAGCCCCCAGGTGATCAGCGGCGCGACGTCGCCCGGCCAGCAGTGCTGGATCGGCAGCCGCGAAAGATCAACGTCATCGCCTTCCCAGACGACTTCCTGGCACGGCGCCGAAGAAACGACCTTGGGCGCCATATTGAGCACCTGCTTTAAGATCGGCAGCTTGTCCCAGGCCTCCTTGAGGCCCTTGGGCGGCTCCGGCTCCTTGAGGTAGGCGAGCAGCTTGCCAACCTCGCGCAGCGCGCCGACCGACTCCTGGCCCATGCCCAGTGCGACGCGGCGTGGCGTGCCGAAAAGGTTGGCGAGCACCGGCATGGCAATGCGGCCATTCCTGCCTTTCGGCTGCTCGAAGAGGATCGCTGGTCCGCCGGCGCGTAGCACGCGGTCGCAGATCTCGGTCATCTCGAAGCGGGTGTCGATTTCCACAGCGACGCGTTTGAGTTCGCCGATGCTTTCCAGTTGCGCGATGAAGTCGCGCAAGTCGTGATATTTCATGGTCTGACCCGGCCGCTCAATGACTTGGAAGAGAACAAATTATAGGGGTATCTACCATCCGCAGGTCGAACTGCGGGCAACACCGAGCGACATTTCATGGCGAGGCGAGTCAATTGATCGGGCCAGCCTCCGGGCAATCGTCGCCGACGAGCGAAGATGAGGCCGCTCATCGTATAATCGCGTCCTTGCCCCATACCAAAAAGCGCTCCAATGACTGACGATATCAAGACCCATCTCACCGCGTTGATGCGCGCCGCGCTGACCAGCGTCGTTGCCGATCAGGCCGACGCCGCGATCGTGCTGGAACGCCCGAAACAGGCGTCGCATGGCGATTTTTCATGCAACCTCGCGATGCAGCTGGCGCGCCCGATGAAACGCAATCCGCGCGAGTTGGCCGGACTGCTGCTCGGCGAAATCCCGCGCTCGCCGCTGGTCGAAAAAACCGAAATTGCCGGCGCCGGCTTCATCAACTTCCATCTGACGGCCGCCGCCAAGCTCGGCGTGGTCGGTCGCGTGCTGAGCCAGGGCGAGGCCTTTGGTCGCTCGACGCAGGGCGACCACCGAAAGGTACAGGTCGAATATGTCTCGGCCAACCCGACCGGCCCGCTGCACGTCGGTCACGGACGCGGCGCCGCCTACGGCGCCAGCCTTTCCAACCTGCTGGCCTATGCGGGATGGGATGTCACCAGCGAATACTACGTCAACGACGCCGGTCGACAAATGGACATCCTGGCGGTCTCGGCATGGCTGCGCTACCTCGACTTCTACGCGCCAGCCACAGTCGCCTTCCCGCCCAACGCTTACCAGGGCGATTACGTCGCCGACATGGCCGCGCAGATGAAGATCGCGCACGGCGACAAGCTGGTGCGTCAGACCGCCGAGCTGTTGCGCGGCACGCCGGGCTTGCCCGACGCCGAGCGCACCGACGACGAGGCCAAGGCACAGCGCGAAGCCCATCTCGACGCACTGATTGCGAACGCCAAGACGCTGCTCGGCGAAGCGTGGAACTACGTGCATAGCCATGTGCTGAGCGAGCAGCTCGAGGATTGCCGCAACGACCTCGAGGCGTTCGGCGTTCATTTCGACGTCTGGTTCTCGGAAAAGTCGTTGTTCGACACCGGCCTCGTCGACCGCTGCGTCGAACGACTCGAAAAAGCCGGCCATATCTACGTCCAGAACGGCGCCAAGTGGTTCAAGTCGACCGCCTTCGGCGACGAAAAGGATCGCGTCGTGCAGCGCGACAACGGCCTTTACACCTACTTCGCGTCGGACATCGCCTACCACCTCAACAAGTACGAACGCGGTTTCGCGCGCATCATCAATATCTGGGGCGCCGACCATCACGGCTACATCGCGCGCGTCAAGGGCGCGCTCACCGCGCTCGAGCTTGACCCGGCGGTGCTCGACGTCGCGCTGGTGCAGTTCGCCGTGCTCTACCGCAACGGCCAGAAGGCGTCGATGTCGACTCGCTCGGGCGAGTTCGTGACACTGCGCACGCTGCGCGAGGACGTCGGCAACGACGCCTGCCGCTTTTTCTACGTGTTGCGCAAGTCGGATCAACACCTCGATTTTGACCTCGATCTGGCCAAAAGCCAGACCAACGAGAACCCCGTCTATTACATCCAGTACGCGCACGCCCGCGTCTGCTCGCTGCTCGCGCAGTGGAACGGCGACGAGCAGGCGCTCGCCGCAGCCGACCTCGCGCGCCTCGACAACCCGCACGAACTGGCGATCGCCGCCAAGCTTGCGGAATTCCCCGAGCTCATCGATTCGGCAGCAGCGGAACTCGCGCCGCATCTGATTGCCTTTTATCTCAAGGATCTGGCCGCGCTGTTCCACAGCTACTACAATGCCGAACGCATGATCGTCGACGATAAGGCGCTCACCTGCTCGCGTCTCGCGCTGGTCGTCGCCGTGCGCCAAGTGATCCGCAACGGCCTGGCGATCCTTGGCGTCAGTTGCCCGCAATCGATGTAACCGTGGAACAGAGAGACAGTCATGAGTCGTGATATGAAACCCCGCAGAAGCACCAGTTCAGCGTCGCGCAAGAAATCGGGCGGCGGCACGCTGCTCGGCCTGTTCATCGGACTGGTTATCGGCGTACTCGCGGCGGCCGGCGTCGTCTGGTACATCTTCAAGACGCCAACGCCCTTTACCAACAAGGGGCAGCCCTCGCCTGTACCGCCGCCAGTCGCGCAGCCCGCCGGCGCTGCGCCCGCCCCCGTAGCGGCAGCGCCGATGGCTTTGCCGGGCAAGCCCGGCGATCCGATCCCGCAGGCGGGCGACAACAAACCGCGCTTCGATTTCTACAAGATCCTGCCCGGCAATTCCGACGCCACGCCAGATCCAAAACAGACGGAACCAAAGCCGACTGACACGGCCAAAGGCAAGGCTGAGAAAGACAAGAGCGAAACTGCGCTCAAGGAGCCGGTCTACTTGCAAACCGGTTCGTTCCAAAGCGCCGCTGATGCCGACGGACAGAAGGCCAAGCTGGCGATGATGGGTGTTGAAGCCTCGGTGCAGCAGGTCATGCTGCAAGACAAGGTGTGGTACCGCGTTCGCCTCGGTCCGTTCAAAAAAGCGGAAGACGTCCACGCCATGCGCGCCGATCTGGCCAAGCAGGGAATCGAAGCGAACGCTGTCAAGAAAGACTGAGGATACTGCAATGAAGAAACACCTGAGCGCATGGCTCGCCGCCATAGTCCTGACGCTGTTGCCGTTTGCGGCACAGGCCCAGCTTGCCGTCGGCCGCGACTACGCGCTGATCGACCCGGCGCAGCCGACCGACAATCCGGCCAAGATCGAGGTCATCGAGTTCTTCTCGTACGCCTGCCCGCACTGCAGCGACCTTAACCCTTACGTCGTCAAATGGGCCGCCCAGCTGCCCGCCGACGTCGCTTTCCGGCGCGTCCCGGTCGGTTTCGGCAACCCCTTCTACCAGTTGATGGCCAAATTCTATTACTCGCTCGAAGCGATCGGCGAGGTCAAGCGGCTCGACGCCGCCGTTTTCAACGCGATCCACGAAAAAGGGCTCAAGCTGGTCGACGACAAAAGTCTGATCGACTGGGTCACCGCGCAAGGCGTCGACGCCAAGACCTTTTCCGATGCCTACAACTCGTTTGGCGTAATGAGCAAGATCAAGCGCGCCGAGCAGCTCGCGCAAGCGTCGAAGATTCGCGGCGTCCCGGCGATGGTGGTCGACGGTCGCTATCTGGTCGTCGGCCAGGACATCAAGAGCCACGCCGAGTTGCTGACGCTGACCGACAAGGTGATCGACAAGAGGCGTTCTGAACGCAACCCGAAAATAGACCCGCCCCCGAAGAAAGACCCGAAGAAGAAGTAAGCCGCTTCGTGCGTCCCGCAGCGAAGGTCTTCATCACCGGCGCGTCTTCCGGAATCGGCAGTGCGCTGGCCAGACACTATGCCAGCCAGGGCGCCGTGCTGGGCCTCGCGGCAAGGCGCGGCGAAGCGCTCGAAGCGCTCGCCGCAACGCTCTGCGGTGCGCCGCAGGTCTGGTGCTATCCGCTCGACGTCACCGACGCTGCCGCGCTGCGCGCTGCGGCGCAGGACTTCGTCGCGCACTGCGGTGCGCCCGACATCGTGATCGCCAACGCCGGCGTCTCGTCAGGAACGCTCACCGAGTGCGCCGAAGATTTGGAGGTGATCAAACGCATCTTCGAGATCAACGTCTATGGCATGGCGGCGACCTTCTCGCCGTTCATCGCTGCGATGCGCCAGCAGGCCTTGCTCAGCAAGCCCGGACGACTGGTCGGCATCGCCTCGATCGCCGGCATCCGCGGCCTGCCCGGCGCCGAAGCCTACAGCGCGTCGAAAGCGGCAGCGATCACCTACCTCGAAAGCCTGCGTCTCGAACTGCGCAGCTCGGGAATCAAGGTCGTCACCATCGCTCCCGGTTACATCGCAACGCCGATGACCGCGATCAACCCCTACCGCATGCCTTTCCTGCTGGCCGCCGACCAAGCCGCGCAGCGCTTCGCGCGCGCCATCGAACGCGGCGCCAGCTATAGCGTGATTCCCTGGCAGATGGGGATCGTCGCCAAACTGCTGCGAGCGCTGCCCAACGCGCTCTACGATCGCCTGTTCGCCAACGCGCCGCGCAAACCGAAAGTGCTCTGAATCTGCGCTACGCCCAAACGACTTGCCGATCGTGCCGGCGCGAGTGACTACTGGACGCGCGCCAGATAATGCGGCAGCCAGGTGGTGAGCGGCGGCCAGAACGTCACCAGCGCAAGCACCAAGAAGAGTGGCACCAGCCAGGAAAGAATCGCTCGGGACATGGTCTCGAACGAGATCTCGGCGATCCGCGTGACGACGAACAGCACGACGCCGACCGGCGGCGTCACCGTGCCGATGATCAGGTTGAGAACGACCATCACGCCGAACTGCACCGGGTCGATGCCGTAACTCGTCGCCGCCGGGCAGAGGATAGGAATCAGGATCAGCAAGGCGGCGAGCGCTTCCATGAAACAGCCGACGACGAGCAGAAAGACATTGACCACCAGCAGGAAGACGTACGGGCTGTGGATGTTCTCGAGCAGCATCGGCGTCAGCGCCGTCGGCAGGCGCGAAATCGAAATGCACCAGCCGAGTGTCGCCGCGGCCATCACCAGCACCATCACCACCCCGGTCGTCTCCGCCGTGTCGATCAGGATAGGGCCGATGTGCTTCCACTGCAGCGTCCGATAGACGACAAAGCCCAAGAACAGCGCGTAGAGGCACGCCACCGCCGCCGCTTCGGTCGGCGTGAAGAAGCCGCTGAACATGCCGCCGAGAATAACAACCGGCGTCATGATGGCGAAGAAGCAGTCGATGAAAGCACGGCCGAGCACGCGAAAACCGGCGAAGGGGATGCGCCCCATCCCCTCGCGCCGCGCCACCACGCCGACCATCAGCATCAGCGCGAGCCCCATCGCCAGCCCCGGAATCAGCCCGCCCATGAACAGCTTGCCGACCGAAACGTCGGCGGTCACGCCGTAGATCACCATCGGCAGCGACGGCGGGATGATCGGTCCGATCGTCGCCGCGGCGGCAGTGATCGACGCCGCCGTTTCGGGCCGGTAGCCGGCCGCGCGCATGGCGCGGATTTCGATCGCGCCGGAACCGGCGGCGTCGGCGACCGCCGAGCCGACCATTCCGGCGAAGATCATCGACGTCAGGATGCTGGCGTGCGCATAGCCACCGCGAATCCAGCCGATCAGCGCGCTGGCGAAATGAACGATGCGGTCGGTGATCTTGGCCGCGCCCAGAATATTGCCCATCAGGATGAAGAGCGGCGCGGCGACGATCGGGAACGAGTTCATCGCCCCGGCCATTTTCTGCGGCAGCGTCCCGACCGGCATCCCGGTGATCCAGACGAACACCAGCGTCGCCAGCGCCATCGAGGTGTATAGCGGCATGCCAGCGAGGATCACGACCAGCCAGCCGCCGAAGATTTTGCTCATCAGCCCTACCACGGCGACACCTCCTCGACTTCGGCAGGCCGCGCCGCGAACATGTCGGTCAGCGCCTGCCCCACCGTCACCAGCCCCGCCGGCAGCAGCGGCGCGTACATCCACGCCACCGAAATCGGCAGCGACATCGCTTCGATGTCGGAGTTGACCTGGATCAGGTGGATGCTCTTCCAGGCGACGACGGCGCCGACCAGCGCGACGGCGACCTGGATGACCACTTCGGTACTGCGCCACGCGCTCGCCGGCAGCTTATCGAGCAGCAAGCGGATACGGATGTGCGAGCCGTGCCGCGTGGCGATCATCCAGCCCAGGCAGGCGAGCCAGACCATCAGAAAGCCGCAGACTTCGTCGGTCCAGCTCAAGGGCTCGTTGAACGCCCGGTAGATAATCCCGGCGGTGACGACGCACAACAGCACCGCCACCAAGAAACCCGTGAACACCTGCAGACAGCGATCGAGCAGGGCAATCACGGAAGCAGCTTTGGCCTGACTCATTATCGGTTACCCTCAGAGCGCCAGCAATGCTTCGAAGGTGCCCTTGCCCCACTTGTCCTCGAACTTCTTGGGCACCGTGTCGAGAACCGGCTTGCGCCACAGCGCGACATCGGGCTCGATCACCGTCATCCCCTGCGCCTTGAGCGCGCTGACCGCGCTCGCTTCCTGCGCCAGCAGTTCCTTGTTCTGCCAGGCTTCGCCGTTGGCCAGCGCGGCGTGGAAGATGGCGCGGTCGGCCGGCGTCATGGCCTTGAGGAAGGCTTCGTTGGCGATCACGATACGCGGCGTCAGGATGTGCCCGGTCAGCACCAGGTACTTCTGCACTTCATAGAGCTTGGCGCTCTGAATCGTCGGCAACGGGTTTTCTTCACCATCGACGACGCCTTGGCTGAGCGCGAGGTAGAGTTCGCCGAAGGCGATCGGTGTGGCGCGCGCGCCCCAGGCTTCGGCCATCGCGCGGAAGACATCGACCGGCGGGACGCGGATCTTGAAGCCGACCATATCAGCCGGCGTCTTGACGGCCTTGTTGCCGGTCGTCAGGTGGCGCTTGCCGTAATAGGTGACGTTGAGCATGCGCATGCCGCGCTTGCTCACCAGGTCGTCGTTGAGCTTGGCGAAGAACGGGGTGGTCGCCAGCTTGCTCATGTGCGCCGGGTCGCGCCAGAGGTAGGGGGCTTCGATCACCGACAGCGGCGGCAGGAATGCCGCGACCGCGCCGGCGCCTTCGGTCACCATCTGAATGGCGCCGGACGAAACCATCTCGACCATTTCCTTGCCCGACCCGAGCTGGCTGTTGGGGAACACCTGGATATCGATGCGCCCGCCGGTTTTTTCCTTGACCTCCTTGGCGACGCGCTCGGCCATCATCACTTGCGGGTGGTTGGCGGCGAGCGACTCGCCCCAGCGGATGGTCGTGGTTTGGGCCACGCTGGTCGCCGAGAATCCGGCGGCAAGTACGGCGCCGAGCAGGATCGCGGTGCTGCGGACGCTGAATTTTCTTCTACCGTTGCTGTTCATGTCGTTTCCCCTTGCTGTCTTGAAAAGTTCGAATCAATCGGTCCTTTTTTGAACAGTGACGCCGTCGGCAGACTGTTCAACTGCCACTTGCTATTTATTGTGGCCAGATACTACTCACTGAGCCAATCTGCTGTCAATTGCTTTGCTAATTCGAGTCAGCAAAAATTATGGAGGGGGCCGGGACGCACCACGCAGATGTAAAAAAGGCAGACCGCGCGGTCTGCCTTTTTTAAGGAATCGAACTCCCGCGATCGCTCAGTGCCGATTGCGGCCCCGCTTGATCGTCGCCAGCTGGGCGACCGCCTGTGCCAGTTCAGCTTCGGCCGCCGCGTAGCTGATGTCGGTGTCGCGCTTCTTGAGCGCTTCTTCGGCACGACGCTTGGCTTCGATCGACTTCGCCTCGTCGAGGTCGTGCGCGCGAATCGCCGTGTCGGCGAGCAGCGTGATCAGCGTCGGCTGCACTTCGAGAACGCCCCCCGACACATAGACGAGTTCGTACTCTTCGCGATCCGGGATCTTGAGGCGCACGGTGCCGGGCTTGATCCGCGTCAGCAACGGCGTGTGCCGCGGGTAGATGCCCAACTCGCCGGCCTCGCCGGGGAACACCGCGAAGTCGGTCTCGCCGGAGAAAATCAGTTCCTCGGCACTGACAACGTCAACATGAACTCTGAGTGGCATGGTTTCCTTTCCCTACGGGGTCGTGCCCGGCGCCAGCCGGCCGCACGACGCCACTGGATTGCGCTTAAAGCGTCTTGGCCTTCTCGAACACTTCCTCGATGCCGCCGACCATGTAGAAGGCCTGCTCGGGAATGCTGTCACATTCGCCGTCGCAGATCATCTTGAAGCCCTTGATCGTTTCAGCGAGCGGGACGTATTTCCCGGGCGAACCGGTGAATACTTCGGCGACGTGGAAAGGCTGCGACAGGAAACGCTGGATTTTGCGCGCGCGATAGACGGCGAGCTTGTCTTCGGGCGACAGTTCGTCCATTCCCAGAATCGCGATGATGTCGCGCAGTTCCTTGTATTTTTGCAGCGTCATCTGGACCGCACGCGCGACCTGGTAATGCTCCTCGCCGACGACCTGCGGGTCGAGCTGGCGCGACGTCGAGTCGAGCGGATCGACCGCCGGGTAGATGCCCAGCGAGGCGATGTCACGCGACAGCACGACGGTCGAGTCCAAGTGCAGGAAGGTCGTCGCCGGCGACGGGTCGGTCAAGTCATCGGCCGGAACATAGACGGCCTGGATCGAGGTGATCGAGCCGACCTTGGTCGACGTGATGCGCTCCTGCAGGCGGCCCATTTCTTCGGCCAGCGTCGGCTGATAACCGACCGCTGAAGGCATGCGGCCGAGCAGCGCCGAGACTTCGGTGCCGGCCAGCGTGTAGCGGTAGATATTGTCGACGAAGAACAGGATGTCGCGACCGTCGTCGCGGAAACGCTCGGCCATCGTCAGACCGGTCAGCGCGACGCGCAGACGGTTGCCCGGCGGTTCGTTCATCTGGCCGAAAACCATCGCCACCTTGTCGAGAACGTTGGAGTCCTTCATCTCGTGGTAGAAGTCGTTGCCCTCGCGGGTCCGCTCGCCGACGCCGGCGAAGACCGACAGACCGGCGTGCTGCTTGGCGATGTTGTTGATCAGTTCCATCATGTTGACCGTCTTGCCGACGCCGGCACCGCCGAACAGGCCAACCTTGCCGCCCTTGGCGAACGGGCAGACGAGGTCGATCACCTTGATGCCGGTTTCGAGCAGGTCGACCGACGGCGACAGTTCGTCGAATTTCGGCGCCAACTGGTGAATCGAGCGACGCTCTTCGGTCGCGATCGGACCGGCTTCGTCGATCGGCCGACCGAGGACGTTGACGATGCGACCGATCGTCGCGTCGCCGACCGGGACCGAGATCGCTGCGCCGGTATTGTTGACCTTCATGCCACGCCGCAAGCCGTCCGAAGACCCCATCGCAATCGTCCGCACGACGCCATCGCCGAGCTGCTGCTCGACTTCGAAGGTCAGATCCGCTTCGCAACCGCCGTGTTCCTCGGACGGATCGAGCAGAAGCGCATCGTAGATTCGGGGCATCGCATCGCGCGGGAACTGGATGTCCACCACGGCGCCGATGCACTGAACAATGTTTCCTTGACTCATCGTCGTATCCTCAATCGTTAAACTAGGTTCGCGTCTCAGACAGCCGCTGCGCCGCTGACAATTTCCGAAAGTTCTTTGGTGATCGCTGCCTGACGAGCCTTGTTGTAGACCAGCTTGAGCTCGCCGATCACGTCCTTGGCGTTGTCCGAAGCCGACTTCATCGCCACCATTCGCGCGCTCTGCTCGGACGCCATGTTCTCGGCAACCGCCTGATAGAGCAAGGCCTCGACGTAACGCACCAGCAGGTCGTCGATCACCACCTTGGCATCGGGCTCGTAGAGGTAATCCCAGTGATTCTTGCTGTTGCTGCCGACCAGATCGCCGGACAAGGGCAACAACTGCTCGATGATCGGCTCCTGCTTCATGGTGTTGACGAAGCGGTTATAGGCCAGGTACAGCACGTCGATTTCACCCTTGATATAGGCGTCGAACTGAACCTTGGCCGGACCGATCAGGCTTTCGAGGTGCGGCGTATCGCCCAGGCCGACCGCCTGCGACACCAGATTGGCGCCGCTGCGCATCATGAACCCCAAGCCCTTGTTGCCGATCGCAGTAACCTGCAGCGTCTTGCCTTCGGCGTCCCACTCCTTCATGCGCGACAGCACCAGGCGCAAGAGGTTGGTATTGAGGCCACCGCACAGACCCTTGTCGGACGTCACCGTAATCAGGCCGACCGATTTGACCGCCTCGCGCTTGACCAGAAAGGGATGGCTGTAGTCGGTCAGCGCGTGCGACAGATTGCCGGCCACCCGTCTGATCTTCTCGCCGTAGGGGCGGGCAGCGCGCATCCGATCCTGCGCCTTGCGCATTTTCGAAGCGGCCACCATCTCCATGGCCTTGGTGATCTTGCGCGTGCTTTCGACGCTCTTGATCTTGTTGCGTATTTCCTTGCCGCTCGGCATGGCGATCTCCTAGACCGATCAGGCCAGCGTGGCCTTGAACTCCTCGATCGCCTTGGTGAGCTCGAGCTCAGCGTCAGCATCAAGTTCCTTGCTCGTCTCGATCTTGCTGACCAGCGCCGCGTATTTCTCCTTGACGAAGCCGTGCATCTGGCGCTCGACTTCAAGCGCGTTCTTGACCGCAACGTCGTCGAAGAAGCCCTTGTTGACGCCGTGCAGCGTAATCGCCATTTCCGACACCGCCATCGGCGAGTATTGCTGCTGCTTCATCAATTCGGTGACCAGCCGGCCGCGATCGAGCTGCTTGCGCGTCGCATCGTCGAGGTCGGAAGCGAACTGCGCGAAAGCGGCCAGTTCGCGGTACTGGGCGAGCGCCAGACGAACGCCGCCGCCGAGCTTCTTGATCACCTTGGTCTGCGCCGCACCGCCGACGCGCGACACCGAAATACCGGCGTCGATGGCCGGACGAACGCCCGAGTTGAAGAGGTCGGTATCGAGGAAGATCTGGCCGTCGGTAATCGAAATGACGTTGGTCGGAACGAAAGCCGAAACGTCGCCGGCCTGCGTTTCGATGATCGGCAGCGCGGTCAGCGACCCGGTCTTGCCCTTGACTTCGCCGTTGGTGAACTTCTCGACCCAGGCTTCGGAGACGCGCGCGGCGCGCTCGAGCAAGCGCGAATGCAGATAGAAGACGTCGCCCGGATACGCTTCGCGGCCCGGCGGACGGCGCAGCAGCAAGGACACCTGACGGTAGGCCCAGGCCTGCTTGGTCAGATCGTCATAAATGATCAGCGCGTCCTGACCGCGATCGCGGAAGTATTCGCCCATGGTGCAGCCGGAGTACGGCGCGATGTACTGCAGCGCCGCCGACTCGGCGGCGGTCGCGGCAACGATGATCGTGTAATGCATCGCGCCGTGTTCTTCGAGGCGGCGAACGACGTTGGCGACGGTCGAGGCTTTCTGACCGATCGCCACGTAGATGCAGATCAGGTCCTTGCCCTTCTGGTTGATGATCGTATCGACGGCGACCGCGGTCTTGCCGGTCTGCCGGTCGCCGATGATCAGTTCGCGCTGCCCGCGGCCGATCGGAACCATCGAGTCGATCGATTTGAGACCGGTCTGCACCGGCTGCGAAACCGACTTGCGCCAGATCACGCCCGGCGCGACTTTCTCGATCTTGTCGGAGAGCTTGGCGTTGACCGGACCCATGCCGTCGATCGGCTGGCCCAGCGAGTTGACCACCCGCCCGAGCAGTTCCGGACCGACCGGAACTTCGAGGATGCGGCCGGTCGTCTTGACGATGTCGCCCTCGGTGATCTGTTCGTATTCGCCGAGCACCACCACGCCGACCGAATCGCGCTCGAGGTTGAGCGCCATGCCGAAAGCACCGCCCGGGAACTCGAGCATTTCGCCCTGCATCACGTCGGCCAGGCCGTGCACCCGGCAAATGCCGTCAGTCACCGAAACGACGGTACCCTGCGTACGGGTTTCGGCGCCCACATCCAGATTCTGAATCTTGCTCTTGATCAGCTCGCTGATCTCGGACGGATTCAATTGCATGAAGTTCTCCTAGTTCTTAAGCGCCGTGGCCATTGCATCAAGCTTGCCGCGAACGGAAGCGTCGAGGACCTGGTCACCTACCGCCACCTTGACCCCACCGATCAACGCAGCATCCACCTCGACACGAGGCTGGAGTTTGCTGCCGAAATGGGTTTCCAGCTGGCTCATCAGATTTGCGAGTTGTGCGTCGTCGAGAGGATAGGCGCTGGTCACTACGGCGTCCTTGACTCCCTCTTCCGCGCTCTTGAGTTGCTCGTAGATTTCCTGGATTTGCGTCAGCACGTCGAGCCGTTCGTTTTCGGCCAGGATGCCGATCAATGAAACCAACTCCTGGTTGCCGGGGGTGTGGTCAGACTCACCGGACAGTGAAACGAACAGATCGGCGACCTGCTTGGCGGAAAACTTCGGATTACCAACGACCTGGGTCATTTCGGCGTCTTGCGCGACAGCTGCAAGTCGCTGCAAGCGATCCGACCAGGCCGCCAGCGAGCCGCTTTCCCGCGCCAGGCGGAACACCGCCTGCGCATAAGGACGAGCGATGGTGACTGATTCGGCCATGAGCGTTACAGATCCTGTTTGATCGAAGCGAGCATCTCGGCATGCGCCTTGATATCGACTTCGCGGCGCAGGATTTTCTCGGCGCCGGCGACCGCCAGTTCGGCGACGCGTTCGCGCAGCGATTCCTTGATGCGCGCCGCTTCCTGCTCGATTTCCGCCTTTTCGCCGGCAAAGATCTTGTCGGCTTCGAGCTTGGCCTGCACCTTGGCGGCCTCGATGATCTGCAGTGCGCGCTTGTCGGCCTGGGCCAGCACTTCAGCGACTTTTTCCTTACCCTCGCGCACGGTTTCGGCCGAGCGCTTGGCAGCGAGATCGAGGCTCTGCTTGCCGCGTTCAGCGGCAGCCAGGCCATCGGCGATCTTCGTCGCACGTTCGTCGAGCGCCTTCATGATGGGCGGCCACACGAACTTCATCGTGAACCACGCCAGAATGAAGAACACAACGATCTGGGCGACCAGAGTTGCGTTCAGATTCACGGTAATCTTCCCTCTGAAAGGTTGATGGGAAAGTTCCGGCTACTTGAGGACAAACGGGTTGGCAAAGGCAAACATCATGGCGATACCGACGCCGATCAGGAAGGCCGCGTCGATCAGACCGGCGAGCATGAACATCTTGGTCTGCAGTTCGTTCATCAATTCGGGCTGACGCGCCGAGGCTTCGATGTACTTGCCGCCCATCAGGCTGATGCCGATACAAGCACCGATAGCACCCAGACCGATGATCAGACCACAGGCCAACGCCACATTACCCAGAACAATTTCCATGACCACTCCTTCGAATTGAGTTGCTAAGTTAAAAACGACGACAAATCTTACGGTTAATGTCCTTCATGCGCCTGACCGATATACACCAACGTCAGCATCATGAAGATGAAGGCCTGCAGCACAACGATAAAGATATGGAAAAGCGCCCACCCGGTACCGGCAATCACCTGACCGACCCACAACAGCGGACCGGTGAGCCCCGCCGACCCGCCGTAGGCCGCGCCCATCAGCGCGATCAGCATGAACAGCAGTTCGCCGGCGTACATATTGCCGAACAGCCGCATGCCGTGCGAGACGGTCTTGGCCAGAAACTCGATCATCTGCATCAGGAAATTGGGCAGATAGAGCAAGGGATGATTGCCGAACGGTGCGGTGAAAAGTTCGTGCACCCAGCCGCCCAGACCCTTGACCTTGATGTTGTACCAGAAGCAGAGCAGCAGGACGCTCACCGACATGCCGAGCGTGCCGTTGAGGTCAGCGGTCGGCACGACGCGCAGGAAGGCGTGCGGGTTGCCGGTCAGGTGCTGCCAGATCCAGGGCAGCAGATCGACCGGCAGGAAGTCCATCGAATTCATCAGGAACACCCAGACGAAGACGGTCAGCGCCAGCGGCGCGACGAATTTTCGCGACTGTTCGCTGTGCACGATCGACTTGGCCTGGTTGGCGACCATTTCGATCAGTATCTCAAGCGCCGCCTGACCGCGCCCGGGAACGCCGGAGGTTACCCCCTTGACCACGCGCATCATCAGGAACAGCCCGATCGCGCCCATCAGGATCGAAAAGAAAACGGTATCGAGGTTGATGACGCTAAAGTCGATGATCGACGTCTGCGCATGCCCCGACGTATTGAGCTGAGTCAGGTGGTGAACAACGTATTCGCCGGCGTTGGGCGCTGCAGCTTCGTGACCAGTAGCCATGATCAGGACTTTTTCCAAAAAGCTAAGAAACCCGCTTGCGAAGCAAGCACCAATCCGATCAGCATGGACGGCCAGTGCAGATCGGAATACTCCCTTACAACAACAACCAGCAAACCGACGGTTGCGGCGACCTTGACGAATTCGCCAAGAAAGAAGTTGGCAGGATACGAAGCGCCGGGGCGATTGACCACCAACCTCAGACGCAAGGCGAACAAAAAATTGGGCAGCGTACACGCCACCCCACCCAATGCCGCCGACACTGCCCCCCGCGTTCCTGCGAACAAACCAGCCGCTAGTGCAGTAATTATCACCGCTCCGACCTGAAAAAGGATAGCTCTAAACATGAAAGAAACAATCCGCAACAAGTCGTTTGGTCAACTATAAGACCTTTTGTTTATCCAGGTCAAATTAAATTGATGCAGAGCAATAATATACCACTTCGCGCGAAACAGGCATGGAATAACGCATCGACCATCGGCGTGCGCGGCTGATCGCCGGACACCTTGAAGCGCGTGACCTGGGCGCGTTCCGGCGCAGCGAATCGACTAGCGCAGGCGCTGAAGTATGCCTTCGAGCTGATCGAGGTCGCCGAACTCGATCTGTATTTTCCCGGCGCCCTTGCGGTTGGTACGGATGTGCACCTGCGCGCCGAGCACGTCGGAAAGCTCGTCCTGCAGCCGCAGCACGTCGCGATCGGGTTTGCTGGCCTCGACGTCCTTGGGCGGCTTGAGCGCCTGCTGCGCCAGCCGTTCGGCATCGCGCACCGACAGACCTTTTTGCACCACGCGCTGAGCGAGCAGAATCTGCAGCGCGCCGGACAGCGGCAACAGCGCGCGCGCGTGCCCCATATCGATCTTGCCGCCCATCAGCAATTCCTGCACCGGCGCCGCCAGCTGCAGCAGGCGCAGCAGATTGGACGCCGCCGGTCGCGAACGCCCGACGGCATCGGCGGCCTGCTGATGCGTCATGGCGAACTCGTCGATCAGGCGCTGCAAGCCCTGCGCCTCTTCGAGCGGATTGAGGTTCTCGCGCTGGATATTCTCGATCAGCGCCATCGCCAGCGCCGACTCGTCAGGGATCTCGCGGATCAGCGTCGCCACTTCGGTCAGGCCCGCCATCTGCGCCGCACGCCAGCGACGCTCGCCGGCGACGATTTCGAAGCGGTCCTCGCCGATCGGGCGCACCAGAATCGGCTGCATCAACCCCTGCACGCGGATCGACGCCGCCAGCTCGGCCAGCGAATCGCTGTCCATCTGGGTGCGCGGCTGGTACTTGCCCGGCTGCAGACGACCGACCGGCAGCGCACGCTGCTGCTCGCGGCCCTGCGTTTCGTTGCCGGCCAGCAGTGCATCGAGACCGCGACCGAGCCCTTTGAGTTTCATTGTGCGACTCCTTGTTCGAGCGCGACAGGCGTCACGCCGTCGCGTCGATCCAGCATTTCCTGCGCCAGCGCCAGGTAAGCCTGCGCGCCCTTCGAACTGCGGTCGAAGGCGATCACCGGTTTGCCGTACGACGGCGCTTCGGCCAGGCGAACGTTGCGCGGAATGATCGTGCGATAGACCTTGTTGCCGAAGTGCTCGACCAGCTCGCCCGAGACCTGTTGCGTCAGCGTCGATCGCGAATCGAACAGCGTGCGCAGCAAGCCCTCGATTTC
>JAGTRW010000056.1 GCA_018262095.1 Pseudomonadota bacterium | reverse complement strand
GGTCGAAGCCCGTTCGGGTCTCATCCTGGCGATCACCATCACCGCTGTGAGCTTCCTTTCTTACTCGGCGGTGGCCGGGGTGGTCGGCGGCGGCGGCATCGGCGACTTGGCGATTCGTTACGGCTATTACCGTTTTCAAACCGACGTGATGCTGATCACCATCGTGCTGCTGGTCGTGCTGGTGCAAGGCGTCCAGTTCTTCGGCCAGTGGCTGGCGCGGCGCGTCGACAAGCGCTGAACGACTTTTTTCTTCGAACACCAAGGAGCTATCGCATGAGACTGTTACACAGCTTGATCCTCGCCACCCTGACCTTGAGCTTGGCTTCAATCCAGAGCGGCGCGCTAGCGCAGGAAAAGAAAGCACTGACGATCGGCGCCACCGCCGGCCCCAACTACGACCAGGTCAAACTGGCGATCAAACCGATCCTCGAAAAGAAGGGCTACACGGTCAAGCTCGTCGAATTCAACGACTACGTTCAGCCCAATCTGGCTCTGGCGCAAGGCTCGCTCGACGCCAACGTCTTCCAGCACATCATCTATCTCAAGAAATTTTCGGCCGACAAGGGGCTCAATCTCGTCGACGTCGTCAAGGTGCCCGTCGCGCCGCTCGGAATCTACTCGAAGAAGCACAAGAGCCTCACTGAGCTCAAGGACGGCGACCGCATCACGCTGCCCAACGACCCGAGCAACCTCGCGCGCGCGCTGGTTTTTCTCGAACAACAGGGGCTGGTCAAAGTAAAAGCGTCGATCGACCCGCTCAAGGCGACCGAAAAAGACCTCGCCGAGAATCCCCACAAGCTGGTACTGACGCCGATCGAAGCCGCTCAACTGCCGCGCACGCTCGACGACGCCGCCTTCGTCGTGATCAACGGCAATTTCGCGATCGCTTCCGGCCTCAAGCTCAGCGACGCCATCGCGCTGGAAAAGACGCCCGATCATTACCTCAACGTCGTTGCCGTCAAGGCCGACGACAAGGACAAAGCGTGGACGCAGGATATCGTCGCCGCCTTCAAGTCGAAGGAATACAAGGCCGTTCTCGACAAGAGCTTCGCGGGTTACGCGCGCCCGGCATACCTGCAGTAACAGGCATTCAGACGATCCGCCGAGGCGGTCGCCGGCTTTGCTTTTCGCGCCATCTTCACCAATACTGAGCTAGCCAGCACGGGGCAAACCTTGCCCCTGCGGGCTACGTCAGCAACAGGAGAAGAAAGGGGTGCGAACCATGGCATCGCAAATCAAGCTCGAACTAACTGAAGACGAGATCTCTTCTGTTCTCAGGTTCCTCGGCAAACAACCATTCGAAGAAGTCGCCGCTTTGATTGCCCGAATCAAGGCACAGTGCGAACCCGAGGAAGAAGTGCGGGTTGATTATGACGAATAAGCGATCGAGGTGAGTGCCTGAACCCTGGTTTCTCTGGTCTGTTCGCAAGCCTTCAGGTGTTTCCCTGGCACACCAGATGACGGACCACCGAGCGCTCGGGGTCGGCGCTGATCGCGTTACGTTCTGTTACATAACCCAAGGCAACGCGCAACAGACTTAATTCCGGCGAGTCGGTAGTATTTCGGGTTCGACTCAAGCACCCGGCTCGCCCTGCCTTTATGTCAACAGAACTTCCCGCCAATGATTTTCCCTTCCTGAATCGATTATTGGCTGAGATAAAGTCGCTCAGGGAGGCAAAACGTCCGCGACGGACCGGTGCGCCGAAGCAGGAAAGCCAGCCAGCCGCGCTGAAGCACGAATGCGCGGGCCGCACCAGCAGCTTGTCGCGACACACGCGCCAGGCCAAGACGGCAACGGGGATGGCGAACGAGCCTGCGCGCGGCCAGAGATAGGTCAAACTCTTGAAAATCACGCAAATTTCAATCTCTCTGCTGCTGATTTTCGCTTCACCGCTTAGCCGTGCGGACATCTATGGCTATGTCGACGAGCAGGGCGTATCGCACTTTTCCGCCGAAAAACTCGATTCCCAGTACAAACTGTGGTCGAAAGGCGCTCTCGGATCGGTCGAGCTTGAGTCGGCAGGCGGCGAAAGCACGCCGCAACGGGGTCGCCTGACCCAACATCCGGGCCTGAAAAAATACGAGCCGTTATTAAAACTGGCCAGCCTCGAGTTTTCGGTCGAGCTTCAACTGCTCAAGGCGGTCATGGCCGCCGAGTCCGGATTCAATCCCGACGCCGTATCGCCCAAAGGCGCCATTGGTCTGATGCAAGTGATGCCGGCCACGGCAGAACGCTACGGCGTTCTCGCCGACAAGAAAAAATCGCTCGAACAGAAATTGCGCGATCCAAAAACCAATATTCGCCTGGGCGCTCGCTACCTGTCCGAGCTGTCCAAAATGTTTCCCGACCAACAAAAACTGGTGATCGCTTCGTACAACGCCGGAGAAGGTGCGGTCAAGCAATACAAGAACACCGTCCCGCCGTATCGCGAAACGCTCAATTACGTTCAGTTGGTGACCGAACTATGCCAGGTCTATCAACCGAAACTGGTTTCCAGAAGCCATGGCGGCATGGTGTTCAGGGACTCGCCGAACAAACGCATTCGCCTGACGATCAGCGGACCGACGAATAGCGTCGCAGCTCCGCTGCCACCGCGCCCCGCCGATAGCTGAGCGTCGTCGCAGACGGCAAGGCCACGCTTCCCAGCTCGGCGCCGCGCACTCGCCGTGGCACTCTTCACACCTCCCGGCCCATACCGGCGATAATCACGCTCGCAGCTTTGCTCGGCGCGCCGACCTCTGCCCGCGCGCAAGTTGGCAGCAGCAGAGCCTGTCCTTATTCCTTTAAAAATTGATTAGACCACCCGGCGACAAGAAATAGTTCACCTATGAATCAACCCGCTAAATCAAGAAAAACAGAGCTTGCCGACGATTTGCCGGAAGCCGAAAAATCGCCGCACACGCCGATGATGCAGCAGTACCTTAAGCTTAAGGCGCAGCATCCGGGAATCCTGCTCTTTTATCGGATGGGCGACTTTTACGAGCTGTTCTATGAAGACGCCGAGAAAGCCGCGCGCCTGCTCAACATCACGCTGACGACGCGCGGCCAGAGCGCCGGCGTGCCGATCAAGATGGCTGGCGTTCCCTATCACGCGGTCGAGCAGTATCTGGCGCGGCTGGTCAAGCTCGGCGAATCGGTGGTGATCTGCGAGCAGATCGGCGACCCGGCGACCAGCAAGGGCCCGGTCGAACGCGCGGTAGCGCGCATCGTGACGCCGGGAACGCTGACCGACGCGGCGCTGCTCGACGAGAAACGCGACATCCTGCTGATGGCCGTGAGCGTCACCAAACAAGCCGCCGGACTCGCCTGGCTCAACCTGGCGAGCGGCGAGTTTCGCGTCAGCGAAGTGGCGCCCGAGAAACTGGCGGCGACGCTCGACCGCATCCGTCCGGCCGAAATCGTCGTCGCTGAGAGCCTGGTCTTGCCGTTCACGCCCGAAGCGGCGCTCACGCGATCGCCCGACTGGCACTTCGACAGCGAGGCGGCGAGCCGCGAGCTGTGCGCACACTTCAAGACCGCGTCGCTGTCGGGCTTCGGCGCCGACGGGCTGCGCTTAGGCGTCGCCGCCGCCGGCGCGCTGCTGCGCTACGCGCAAGCGACGCAGACGCGCGCCCTGCCCCACGTGCAATCGCTGACCGTCGAGCGCGACGGCGAATACCTCGGCCTCGACACCGCGACGCGGCGCAACCTTGAGCTCACCGAAACGCTGCGCGGCCAACCGGCGCCGACGCTGTGCAGCCTGCTCGATCGCTGCGTCACGGCGATGGGCTCGCGTTTCCTGCGCCACGAGCTGCACCACCCGCTGCGCGACACGGCACTGCCGGCGGCACGCCACGCGGCGATCGAAACGCTGATCGACGACGGCGGCGCCCGTCTGCGCGAACTGCGCCAGACGCTGCGCGGCTTTGCCGACATCGAACGCATCGCCGGCCGGATCGCGCTCTACAGCGCGCGGCCGCGCGATCTTTCGAGCCTGCGCGAGAGCCTGCAGCGTCTTGCCGAGCTGCGCAGTGCGCTGACTGGCACGCCGGCGCCGCTGCTCGCCGATCTCTTGACCGAGCTGGCGACGCCGACTGAAGCGCTTGACCTCCTGACGCGCGCGATCCTGCCCGAGCCGGCGGCGCTGATCCGCGACGGCGGCGTGATCGCCAAGGACTTCGACGCCGACCTCGACGAGCTGCAGTCGCTCAACGACAACTGCGGCGCCTTCCTGGTCGAACTCGAAGCGCGCGAACGCGAACGCAGCGGAATCGCCAACCTCAAGGTCGAATACAACCGCGTGCATGGCTTCTACATCGAGATCACCAACGCGCACGCCGCCAAGGTTCCCGACGACTACCGCCGGCGGCAGACGCTCAAGAACGCCGAGCGCTACATCACGCCCGAACTCAAGGCCTTCGAGGACAAGGCGCTGTCGGCTCAGGATCGCGCCTTGGCGCGCGAGAAGGTGCTCTACGAGGCCGTCCTGACGGCTTTGCAGCCCGATCTTCCACAGTTGCAGCAGATCGCGCGCGCGGTCGCGCACAGCGACCTGCTGGCGAGCTTCGCCGACAGCGCGCTGGCCAACAATTACTGCCGGCCGCTGTTTTCAACTGAGCCAGGCCTCTTGATCGAAGGCGGCCGCCACCCGGTCGTCGAAGGCGAGCTCGCCGGCGGCGAGTCGTTCATCGCCAACGACACCAGGCTCGGCGACGGCCGCCGCCTGCTGCTCAT
The DNA here is from genome assembly GCA_018262095.1 of Pseudomonadota bacterium. Taxonomy (GTDB): domain Bacteria; phylum Pseudomonadota; class Gammaproteobacteria; order Burkholderiales; family Rhodocyclaceae; genus Propionivibrio. The sequence continues at coordinate 19,165 of JAGTRW010000056.1, read as the reverse complement.
CACCGGCCCGAACATGGGCGGCAAATCGACGTATATGCGCCAGACCGCGCTGATCGCGCTGCTCGCTCACGTCGGCAGCTTCGTTCCGGCGCAGCGCGCGCTGCTCGGTCCGCTCGACCAGATCTTCACGCGTATCGGCGCGTCCGACGACCTCGCTTCGGGGCGGTCGACGTTCATGGTCGAAATGACCGAATCGGCGGCGATCCTGCATCACGCGACCGAGAACAGTCTGGTGCTGATGGACGAAGTCGGTCGCGGCACCTCGACCTTCGACGGATTGGCGCTGGCTTTCGCGATCTGCCGTCACCTGGTCGAGAAGAACCGCGCGCTGACGCTGTTCGCCACGCACTACTTCGAGCTCACGCTGCTCGCCAACGAATACGCGGATCTGGCCAACGTCCATCTGGACGCCGTCGAACACGGCGAGCGCATCGTCTTCCTGCACGCCGTCGAGGACGGCCCGGCCAACCAGAGCTACGGCATCCAGGTCGCCGCGCTGGCCGGAATCCCCTCCTCGGTGGTCAAAGCCGCGCGGCGTCAGCTGCGCGAATTCGAGCAGCGCGCAGCGGTCAATCCGCTGCAGCCCGACCTCTTTGCCGCGCCGCTGCCGTCAGGCGAACCGGCCGAGGAGCCGATCGATGCGGCCGTCGAACGGCTCGGCCAGATCAACCCCGACGAACTGACGCCAAAACAGGCGCTCGAGGCGCTCTACGAGCTCAAAGCGCTGGTACGGTGAAACTCAAACGCCCAAGAAAAGGATTCCCCTCCATTCGCCCTGAGCAGGCCGCGCAGCGGGCGTGTCGAAGGGGTTGCACCCCATCGCTGCTGAAGATCACCCATTGGCTGGCAGCGCTCTACCTGTTCGTCGCCGTTGCTGCGCACGCCGAGACCTGGCGCTTCGCGGTGATCGGCGACACGCCGTACAGCGACCATGAGCGGCGCGAACTGCCGTCGATGCTGGGCGAGATTGCCGCAGAAATTGCCGACAAACGCCCCGAGTTCGTCGTCCATGTCGGCGACTTCAAGAAAAGCAGCGCGCGCTGCAGCGACGAAATCTTTGTCGATCGCTATGCGCTGTTCAACGCGTCGAAGCTGCCGCTAATTTACGTTCCCGGCGACAACGAATGGACCGACTGCAAGCACCTCATCGCCGGTCATTATGACGAACTCGAGCGTCTGGCCAAGCTGCGCCAGCTCTTCTTCGCCGAACCGCGCTCGCTCGGACAAACGTCGATCGCGCTTGAACGGCAGTCGAGCGCTTTTCCGGAGCATCTGCGCTGGCGCCTCGGGCCGCTGCTGTTCGTGACACTCAACGTTCCCGGACCCAACAACAATTTCGGCATCGGACAGGACGCCAGCGCCGAATTCAGATCGCGCAATCCGGCCTTGATCGACTGGCTCAGACAAGGCTTTGCGACGGCGCGCCGCGAGCACTCAGCGGCCATCGTCATCGCCATGCAAGGCAATCCTGGCTTCAAGCACTTTGCCGCCGGCCTGACCCACAGCGGCTATCGCGAACTGCTTGAAACGCTGCGCAACGAAACCCTGAGCTTCCCGGGTCAGGTGCTGCTGGTGCATGGCGATACGCACTGGCAGCGAATCGATCATCCGCTGCGCAACGCAAAAGCGACGGTCGCCAACTTCACGCGCTTGGAGAGCTTCGGCTACCCGTTCATGGGCTGGGTCAAGGTCATCGCCGATACGCAGACGCCAGGACTTTTCCGCTTCGAAGTGCAGCCGAGAAATCCGCAGCGGATTCACGGATTGCTGCCGGCTATTGCGCCAGGCCAATAAAAAACGCAGCGCGCAGGCTGCGTTTTTTTATTGGCGAAGACGCCAATCAGTCGTCGTGATCGCAATCGCCGTCGTGGATATGACCGTGCTCGATTTCCTCGGCGCTCGCCGGGCGCACCGCGGTCACCGTGCAGGTAAACACCAGCGCCATGCCGGCCAGCGGATGGTTGCCGTCGAGCACGACCTTGTCGTCGGCGATCTCGGTGACGCGATAGATCAGGATGTCGTCGTCGTCCTCGCCGTCGGGAACGCCCTCGAACTGCATGCCGACTTCGAGTTCCTTGGGAAAACCCTTGCGCGATTCGACCTGGATCAACTGCGCGTCGTACTCGCCGAAGGCGTCGTTGGGCTGCATCTTGACGACGACCGACTCGCCGACCTTCTTCTCATGGACGGCTTCTTCGATCAGCGGAAAAATATCGTCGTAGCCGCCGTGCAGATAGACGAGCGGCTCCTGCCCCGCATCGACGAGCTCGCCGTCGGGATCGGTGACGCTGTAGTCGAGGGTAACGATGGTGTTCTTTACAACTGTGTTCATGGATTGAGTTCCTTGACCACGCGCAGTACCTCAAGCGCGTGGCCTTTGGCGTTGACTCCGTAAAGCGCGAAACGGAGAACGCCTTGTTTGTCGATGACGAAGGTTGAACGGACGATGCCAAATTTCTTGACGCCATCGACCTCCTTCGCCTGCCATACGCCGTACTGCTTGCACGCCGCGCCCTCCGAGTCCGACAGCAGGCGCACTGAAATACCGTGCTTGTCGCGAAATTCCGCGTGTTTGATGCACTCGTCGCGGCTGATGCCAATGACCGTGCAGTCGTGACGCGAAAACTCGTCCTCATGATCGGAAAAATCGGTGGCTTCGAGCGTACATCCCGGTGTGTCATCCCTCGGATAGAAAAAGAGAATAACGTTGTGCTTGCCATGAAACTGGGCAATATCGATCGACTCCATATCCGCATCGGGGAGGACGAACATCGGTGCAGCTTGTCCAACTTTCAGCATTTTGTCTCCTTATCAGCCCAACTCATTTGCTGCACATCGATCGGGGTTGTCGGATTCTAACCAAGCTTCCGGCCGATGACTAGAAGAAAGAAAAGCCTTGGGCACGCTACAATGCGCAACACGAAATTCGAATTTTGCTGCGTCTATGACCAGCACATTATCGGTTCAGACCGCAGGCATTCAAATTGATTCGATCAACCGCGACGGGATACGCCATGAGCCCCTTACACCACTCAGTACGCGCCCTGGCCTTGGTGGCCGGGACACTGCTTGCCCCGGTCTGGGCGGCGCCGATAATCGTTGAGCTTTCCGCCGAAGCGAGCCGCCCGGCGGTCAACGATCTGGTTCGCGCGACCGTCTCGGCGGAAGCTTCCGGAACGACGCCAGGCGAGCTGTCGCGACAGGTGGGCAGCCAGATCAACGAAGCGCTCAAGATCGCCAGATCGTACCCGGCAATCAGGACGCAAAGCGGCAACACCGCAACGTACCCCGTCTACGCCAAGGGCGGCAAGATCGAATCGTGGCGAATGCGCTCTGAGCTTGCGCTCGAATCCGTCGATGCCGCGTCAGTTTCCGAATTGCTGGGCAAACTGCAGGCTTCGCTGGGCGTTTCCAATCTGCTGCTGCAGCCGTCGCCCGAGACGCGCAGGAAGGTCGAGAGCGAGGCGATGGTCGACGCCATTGCCGCATTCAAGGGGCAGGCCAAGGTGATTGCCGACGCGCTGGGAATGGGCTATCGGATCAAGCAGCTCTCGGTGAGCACCAGCGGCCGGATCGTTCAGCCGATGTTCCGTGGCGCGGCCAAAGCGATGGCCATGGACGCCGCGCCGATGCCCGTCGAGGCGGGAGAATCGCAGGTCAGCGTGAGCGTCTCAGGCCAGATCGAAGTCGAGTAGCGAACCGGCTGTCACTTCTTCCCGGCGGCAGGTTTCGTCGCCGGTTTGTCCTGCGGCACTTTTTCCGGGATCTGGACGAAGACTTCGTCCTGTTTGATCATTCCCAGTTCGAAGCGCGCGCGCTCCTCGATCGCGTCATAGCCCTGCTTGAGGTCGCGCACTTCGGCGTCGAGCCCGGCATTGCGCAACTCGAGCTTGCGATTGCCGTCCTTCTGCTGTTGCAGCTGACGATCGACGTCCCAGACGCGCAACCAGCCGCCCTTGCCTACCCACAGCGGGTATTGCAACAGCACAAGCAAAGCGACCAGCGCGACCGAGAGCCAGCGCATTGAATCAGCAAGATGCGCGGCATGACAGGTCGCCGCCAGACGCCGTGCGGCGGCTTCTGCGCAGACACCTCAAACCACGCTCCAGGTTTTTCACCGCAGGTTGTAGAAGGCGTCGCGCCCGGGATAAGCGGCGGTGTCGCCGAGGTCTTCCTCGATGCGCAGCAGCTGGTTGTACTTGGCGATGCGATCCGAGCGCGACAGCGAGCCGGTCTTGATCTGCAGCGCGTTCATGCCGACCGCGATGTCGGCGATCGTGCTGTCCTCGGTTTCGCCCGAACGATGCGAGATCACCGCCGTATAGCCGGCGCGCTTGGCCATTTCGATCGCCGCGAAGGTTTCCGACAGCGTGCCGATCTGGTTGATCTTGATCAGGATCGAGTTGCCGATGCCCTGCTTGATGCCTTCCTTGAAGATCTTGGTGTTGGTCACGAAAACGTCGTCGCCGACGATCTGGATCTTCTTGCCGAGCCGCTCGGTCAGGAGCTTCCAGCCATCCCAGTCGCCCTCGGCCATGCCGTCCTCGATCGAGACGATCGGGAAGCTGTCGGCAAGATTGGCGAGGTAATCGACGAGTTGCGCTGAAGTGAGCTGCAAGCCTTCGCCCGCCAGATTGTATTTGCCGTCCTTGTAGAATTCCGAAGCGGCGCAGTCAAGGCCGATCAGCACGTCCTCGCCTGGGAAATAACCCGCCGCTTCGATCGCCTGGACGACCAGTTGCAAGCCATCGGCGTGGCTTGCGAGGTTGGGCGCAAAGCCGCCTTCGTCGCCGACGGCGGTCGAGAAGCCTTTCTTGTCGAGCAGCTTCTTGAGCGCATGAAAAACCTCGGCGCCGCAGCGCAGCGCTTCGCGGAACGAATTCTGGCTTACCGGGATGATCATGAATTCCTGGAAATCCAGGCTGTTGTTGGCGTGCTGGCCACCGTTGATGATGTTCATCATCGGCACCGGCATCTGCATCGGTCCGGAACCACCGAAATAGCGATACAGCGGCAGGCCCGATTCCTCGGCCGCCGCTTTGGCGACCGCCATCGACACCGCCAGCATGGCGTTGGCGCCCAGGCGCGATTTGTTTTCGGTGCCGTCGAGCGCGATCAGCGTCTGGTCGATGAAGGCCTGCTCCTGCGCGTCGAGGCCGATGATCGCCTCGGCGATCTCGGTGTTGACGTTCTCAACCGCCTGCATCACGCCCTTGCCCAGATAGCGCGAGACATCGCCGTCGCGCAGTTCGATCGCTTCACGCGAGCCTGTTGACGCACCGGACGGCACCGCGGCACGACCCATCACGCCAGATTCAAGCAAGACATCGCATTCGACGGTGGGGTTGCCCCGTGAATCGAGGATCTCGCGCGCGACCACATCAACAACAGAGCTCATGTTTCTTCCTTTATCGGTACACACATCAGTGACAGGGCGACCCGCTTCGCAGCTTGAGACGCCGAGGAATTATAAAACGTCTTCAATCGAACCGGGCGACCGGCCGACCGCTCATTACTTCAATTCCTCGAAACCACCGGCCTTGACCGCGCGATCGAGCGCCACCAGCGTCGTCAGCAGGCTCGCCATGCGCCCCAGCGGCCAGCTGTTGGGGCCGTCGGACAGCGCCTTTTCGGGACACGGATGAGTTTCCATGAACAGCCCGGCAATGCCGACGGCAACCGCGGCACGCGCCAACACCGGGACGAACTCGCGCTGACCGCCGGAAACCGTCCCTTGGCCGCCGGGCAATTGTACCGAATGCGTCGCGTCGAAGACCACCGGGCACGACGTCTCGCGCATGATCGCCAAAGAGCGCATGTCGGAAACCAGGTTGTTGTAACCGAACGACGCGCCGCGCTCGCAGACCATCAGGTTGTCGGCGCCCGCATTGGCTTCCCTGGCCTTGGCGACGACGTGCTTCATGTCGCCCGGCGCCAGGAACTGCCCCTTCTTGATATTGACCGGCTTGCCGCACGCTGCCACGGCGTGAATGAAATCGGTCTGTCGGCAGAGGAACGCCGGCGTCTGCAGCACGTCGACGACCGACGCGACGGCTGCGATGTCTTCTTCGCCATGAACGTCGGTGAGCACCGCAACGCCGACCTGGCGGCGCACCTCCGACAGGATATGCAGGCCAGCGTCGAGACCGGGGCCGCGCGCCGAACGGCCCGAGCTGCGGTTGGCCTTGTCGTACGACGCCTTAAAGATGTAAGGCAGGCCGAGGCTGACGCAGACTTCCTTCATCTGCCCGGCGACGTCGACGCAGAGTTCGAGCGACTCGGCGGTGCACGGACCAGCGATCAGGAACAGCGGTTGGTCCAGCCCGACCTCAAAACCGCACAGTTTCATGATCCGGCCTGATAGGCGATGGCGGCGCGAACGAACGAGGTAAACAACGGATGTCCGTGCCGCGGCGAAGACGTGAATTCTGGATGGAACTGGCAGCCGACGAACCACGGATGCGCGTTCGGGCCGTCCTTGGGCAATTCGACCATCTCGCACAGATTGGTTCCCGGGGCGCGTCCGGCGACGATCATGCCGCTCGCTTCAAGCGCGCCGAGCAACGTGTTATTGACCTCGTAACGATGACGGTGGCGTTCGACGATTTCGGCTGTGCCGTAGATCTCGCGCGCCAGCGTGCCTTCGCCGAGCTGGCAGACCTGCCCGCCCAGGCGCATCGAGCCGCCCAAGTCGGAGTTCTCGTCGCGCTTCTCGACCTTGCCCGACGCATCCTGCCATTCGGTAATCAGCGCGATCACCGGGAAAGGCGACGCCTGCTCGAACTCGGTGCTGTGCGCGCCAGGCATTCCGGCGACGTCGCGCGCGTATTCGATGACCGCCAGCTGCATGCCCAGACAGATCCCCAGATAGGGAACCTTGTTTTCGCGCGCATAACGAATCGCCGCGATCTTGCCTTCGGTACCGCGCCGCCCGAAACCGCCCGGCACCAGAATGGCGTCCATTCCCTTGAGCGAAGTGCAGCCCTGACTTTCGATTTCTTCGGAATCGATGTAATGGATCTTGACCTTGCTGCGCGTGTAGATCCCGGCGTGAATCAGCGCCTCGGTCAGCGACTTGTACGACTCGGTGAGGTCGACGTACTTGCCGACAAAAGCGACGTTGATCGTCTGTTCCGGATGTTCGAGCGCGTAGATGATGTTCTTCCACACCGAGAGGTCGGCGGCCTTGGCCAGGATGTCGAGCTTGTGGCAGACGATCTCGTCGAGCATCTGGTTATGCAGCATGCCGGGGATCTTGTAGATCGAATCGGCGTCGAGCATCTCGATCACCGCTTCGCGCTGCACGTTGCAAAAGAGCGCGATCTTGACCTTCTCGTCTTCCGGAATGTGGCGATCGGCACGGCACAGCAGGATGTCGGGCTGAATGCCGATTTCGCGCAACTCCTTGACCGAGTGCTGCGTCGGCTTGGTCTTGAGCTCGCCAGCGGTCGGCAGGTAAGGCACCAACGTCAGGTGCACATAGCAGGCATTGCCGCGCCCCTCCTGCAGCCCCATCTGGCGAATCGCTTCGAGAAAGGGTAGCGACTCGATGTCGCCGACCGTCCCGCCGACCTCGACGATCGCCACGTCGGCGCCTTCGGCGCCGCGCTTGATGTGGTTCTTGATCTCGTCGGTAATGTGCGGGATCACCTGAACGGTCTTGCCGAGGTACTCGCCGCGCCGCTCCTTCTTGATCACCGTCTCGTAGATCTGGCCGGTGGTGAAGTTGTTGCGCTTGCCCATCTTGGCGCTGGTGAAACGCTCGTAGTGACCCAGGTCAAGGTCGGTTTCGGCACCGTCTTCGGTGACGAAAACCTCGCCGTGCTGGAACGGACTCATCGTTCCAGGATCGACGTTGATATAAGGATCGAGCTTGATGTGGGTGACTTTGATTCCCCGGGACTCGAGGATCGCGCCTAGCGACGCAGCGGAGATGCCTTTGCCGAGGGAGGACACCACTCCGCCGGTAACGAAAACGTATTTGGTCATGAATTTATCTGCAGCGGGAAAGCCGAATTGTAGCCGAAAAATGGGAAGCGCCAAAAGAGCTTCGCAAGGAAATCGCGATCAGCCCGGCCCGCAATCGCGCCCGCAATCGTTTATGATGGGTATCGATTACGGATAAAGCACCAAGCGAGACACTCATGAATCGAAACAACACGATTTCCCGCCCCGATGCTCGACGGACCAGCGTCGCGGGAATTTTCCGCATCGCGGCAGCGGTCCTTGCTGGCGCGCTACTGCTCGCGGGCTGCAACAAGCCGGTTGAGCAAAACCACGCGCCGGTCAAAAGCGAAGCGCCGCCGATCGCCGAGTCAGCGCTCGCCGAAGCCGCGATCGCCGGCGACTTGGTCAAAATCAAGGCGCTGCTTGACGCCGGCGCGGAGATCAACTCGCAAGACGCGCTGGGCCGCACGCCGCTGCATATGGCGGCCTTTTACGGGCGGCTCAAAACCACCGAACTGTTGATCGCCAGCGGCGCCGATATCAACGCCAAAGACCGCGTCGACATGACGCCGCTGCATGCCGCAGTGCTCTCGGGCGGTCGATCGGAAGTCGAACTGTTGCTGCTCAAGAAAGCCGACATCAACGCCAAATCGGATGCCGGGCAGACGGCGCTGCACCTTGCCGCCGCGACCGGCCAACCCAAGCTCTCGAAATTCCTGATCGAACGCGGTGCAAATCCGCAAGCCAAGGACACCGATGGCAAGACGCCGCTGTTCTACGCGCAGCGCAACCAGCATCCACAAACCACCGCGCTGTTCCAGCAATACAGCGCCAAGAAGTAGGTCGCCTCGGCGCCCGCCGGCCTCCCGTCACATCGCCTCGCCGCCGCGTATCAAGCCGACGGCAATGCCTTCGATCTCGACCGAGCGTTCGCGGGTATCGACGATGATCGGGTCGAAATCGGGATTCTCGGCAACCAGCTCGACGATGTCGCCATGCTGACGGAAGCGTTTGACGGTGACGTCGTCGTCGAGCCTGGCGACGACAATTTGACCATTGCGCGCTTCGCTGCTGCGATGAACGGCGAGCAGGTCACCGTCGAGGATGCCGGCGTTGATCATCGACAGGCCGCGAACGCGCAGCAGAAAATCGGCTCGCGGCTTGAACAGCGTGGCGTCGAGCGCATAACGCCCCTGCACGTTTTCAACCGCCAGGATCGGACTGCCAGCCGCGACGCTGCCGATCAACGGCAGGCCCAATTGCTCGACCAGACGGATGCCGCGCGCCGAACCGGGTTCGAGAACGATGATTCCTTTCTTGGCCAGTGCCTTGAGGTGCTCTTCAGCCGCATTGTGCGACGCAAAGCCAAAGGCGCTGGCGATTTCCGCACGCGTCGGCGGTGCGCCGAGCACCTCCAGCGTGTTGCGGATGAAATCGAGAATTTCCTGCTGCCGCGGGGTGAGCTTGATCATGATCTTCGCCTCCAGTCAATTCACTGTATTTTTATACAGCCATTAAGGAAAGGCAAGCGATATATCGAGGCCTTGCAAAATGCTTATGAATCGACCGGATCCGGAACGATTCGCTCGACAATCCAGCGCTTGGCGTCGACGATTTTCGGGTCGTGACGATCGAAGGCCATCAGACTCAGCCCGAGAAGGTAAGCATAGAGGAGCACGCTGCGACTTTTCGCTTCCTTGTCGCCCAAGCCGCAGGCGACGAAAAGCCGACTCGCGCTTTCCAGCCGATAGCGATCGACCGCCTCGACAACGGCACCGGCCTGCGCATCGCGCCTCGCCCAATCGCGCACCGCCAGTTCGATGGCGACATCCTTGCGATCACTGCCATCGACATCGATGATCTGCAGCAGTTGCTCGCGCGCCTGAGCTGCCGGCGCATCGCTGCCACCAATCCGGCCCGCCTTCCACGCCTGCAGTACGGCATCGACCAGATCCTGGCGATCCCTGAAGTGCCAGTAAAAGCTGCCCTTGGTGACGCCAAAGCGCTTGGCCAGCGATTCGACGCGCATCCCGGCGACGCCCTCGTCGGCCAGCGCGTCGATTGCCCCTTCGATCCATTCGTGGCGATCAAGCGGCTTGCGCGTTGCGGATTCTTCGTCTTTCATCGCCCCATTCGCTCCAGGCAAGGCCGCACGAACCATTTCAAACGAACGGCTGGTGGTTTGACAGCGGAACAATCCGTACCGTACGCTTGTCCATACCAAGGAGTATGGACCATTGTCCGGTCGGCGATGGGCAATGTCAAATGGCGCATGTTCAAGGTAATACGCAAAGGAGAGAAGTTTTGAAGATTCTGGTTCCCGTCAAACGCGTCGTCGATTACAACGTCAAGGTGCGGGTCCGCGCAGATGGCAGCGGCGTCGATATCGCCAACGTCAAGATGTCGATGAACCCTTTCGACGAAATTGCCGTTGAAGAAGCGGTTCGCCTCAAGGAGGCAGGTGTTGCCAGCGAAGTCATCGCCGTTTCGGCCGGCGTCGCAGGCTGTCAGGATACCTTGCGTACCGCGCTGGCGCTCGGCGCCGACCGCGCGATCCTGATCGAGACCGACGTCCCGTTGCAGCCGCTGGCGGTCGCCAAGCTGCTGCGCGCAGTCTGCGCAAAAGAGCAGCCGCAGCTCGTGCTGTGCGGCAAGCAGGCGATCGACGACGACGCCAACCAGACCGGCCAGATGCTCGCCGCGCTGATGAACTGGCCACAGGCGACCTTCGCCTCGAAGATCGTCATCGCGGGTGGCGTGGCGAGCGTGACGCGCGAAATCGACGGCGGTCTGGAGACCATCGCGATCGCGTTGCCGGCGGTGGTCACTGCCGACCTGCGCCTCAACGAGCCGCGCTACGCGACGCTGCCCAATATCATGAAGGCCAAGAAGAAGCCGCTGGCGATCACCAACCCGGGCGAACTGGGCGTCGATGTCGCGCCGCGTCTGACCACGCTGTCGATGGCCGAGCCGCCCAAGCGCGCGGCCGGCGTGCGCGTCGCCGATGTCGCCGAACTGGTCGCCAAACTCAAGAATTCAGGAGTGATCGCATGACTTGCCTGGTGATCGCCGAACACGACAACGCTTCGCTCAAGCCGGCGACGCTCAACACGGTGGCTGCTGCAGCGCAGATCGGCGGTGAAATTCACCTGCTGGTCGCCGGCAACGGCTGCGCCGCGGCGGCCGATCAGGCGGCGAAGATCGCCGGCATCAGTAAGGTGCTGCTGGTCGAAGCGCCGCACTACGCCGATCAATCGCCAGAGAACATCGCCGCGCTGGTCGTCGCTCATGCCGGTCCGTACAGCCACATTCTTGCGCCAGCGACCAGCGCCGGCAAGGCGGTCATGCCGCGAGTCGCGGCGCTGCTCGACGTCGCGCAAATTTCCGAAATCGTCGCGGTGCGCTCGCCCGACACCTTCGTTCGCCCGATCTACGCCGGCAGCGTACTCGAAACGGTGCGCTCGTCCGACGCGGTCAAGGTCGTCACCGTTCGCCCCACCGCTTTCACAGCGGCCGCCGCAGGCGCAACGGCAAGCGTCGAGGTGATCGCTGCGGCGGCCGACCTCGGCCAAAGCAAGCTCATTTCGCGCGAGCTCCCGCAGTCTGCACGGCCGGAACTGGCGGCAGCCAAGGTCGTGGTTTCCGGCGGACGCGGCCTGGGCAGCAGCGAGAACTTCAAGCAGCTGCTCGAACCGCTGGCCGACAAACTCGATGCAGCGATCGGCGCGTCGCGCGCAGCGGTCGATGCAGGCTACGCGCCCAACGATTTCCAGGTCGGGCAAACCGGCAAGGTCGTCGCGCCGCAGCTTTATATCGCCGTCGGCATCTCAGGCGCCATCCAGCATCTGGCGGGAATGCAGGACAGCACGGTGATCGTCGCGATCAACAAGGACCCCGACTGCGCGATCTTCCAGGTCGCCGACTACGGCCTGGTCGGCGACCTGTTTGAACTGGTTCCGGCGCTGACCGCGGCGCTCGACTGAGAAAAGCGCGGCGTCCCGGCGAGGATGCCGACCGACCGCCGCGCTAGCGACGCAAGGCACTGCGCCCAAACCGCCGGCAAGCGTTTAGAATTCGCTCTGGGTTTCTTGAACGAGGAGCGCACCGTGAGCCAGACGACGCATCAAGCCGCTGAGGCCTTACGCCGCGAGCTGACCACGGCGACGATCGGCGATCTGAGTTTCCCGACCAGCCTGGACGCCAGCCGGCGCGTCTTGAAGGCCGTCGAAAACCCGGACATTGCGCTGTCGGCGCTGGCCAAGATCGTCGTCGCCGAACCGTTGTTGTCGGCCAAGGTGATCCGGCTCGCCAACTCGGTTGCGCTCAACCCGGCCAACAAGCCGGTGCGCGACCTCAGGCAGGCGGTGTTGCGCATCGGAACGGATCTGACCAAGGCTTTGGCGATGGTGCTGATGATGGACCAGTTGCGCCAGTCGCAGCGCCACAGCGCTTGCCGCGACCTCGCCAATCGCCTGTGGGAGCGCAGCGTCCATGGCGCCGCGCTGGCGTACGTGCTGGCCCGCAAGCTGACGATACTCAACGCCGACGAAGTGATGTTTTCGGCGCTTGTTGGCGACCTGGGTCGCTTCTACCTGCTCTCGCGCATCGCCGACTATCCGGCTTTGCTCGACGATCTCGCGGTGCTCGCGCAGACCATCAACGACCTCACCAGCCAGGCGACCAGCATCGTCCTTGAAAAACTCAAGCTGCCCGAATCGGTCGCCGCGATGCTGCTCGCCTCGCGCCGATACAGCGGGGCCATGCCGCCGGCCACGGCGGGCGATGTGCTGTATATCGCCGCAACGCTCTCGCCGCGCCGCGACCCCTTCGCCGAACTCGATTCGCGTCGCCTGGCAGCGGCCGACGGCGCCGAGGTTCCGGGCCTCGACCCGGCGACGCTGGCCGACCTGATCGCCGAATCGGGCGAGGAAATCTACTCGATCGTCGTCGCGCTCGAATCGTAGACGGACTACATGTTCGGGTAGTTCGGCCCCTCGCCGCCCTGCGGCGCGACCCAGGTGATGTTCTGCGTCGGATCCTTGATGTCGCAACTCTTGCAATGGATGCAGTTCGACGCGTTGATCTGCAGGCGCGCATTCTCGCCCGCCGCGTCGCCGACGATTTCATAGACGCCGGCCGGACAGTAGCGTTGTTCGGGCGCGTCGTAACGCGCCAGGTTGACGCTGATCGGCACCGACTCGTCGGCCAACTTGAGGTGGCAGGGCTGGTCTTCTTCGTGGCTGGTATTCGAAAGATAGACCGACGACAGCCGGTCGAAACTGATCACCCCGTCGGGCTTGGGATAAGCGATCGGTGCGCAGTCGGCGGCCGGCTTGAGCCGGGTATGATCGGCGCCGGCGTGGTGCAGCGTCCACGGCGCCTTGCCGCGCAGCAGCAGTTGGTCGATGCCGAACAGCAGGCTGCCCAGGTGCAAGCCCTTGGCCATCAACGGCTTGAAGTTGCGCGCGCGGTAAAGCTCGTCATAAAGCCAGCTCGCGCGGAAGGCCGCGGGATAGCTCGTCAGTTCGTCGTGACGCCGCCCACTGGCGAGCGCGTCGAAACACGATTGCGCCGCCAGCGCACCGCTCTTGATCGCGCAATGCGACCCCTTGATTCGCGCGGCGTTGAGAAAACCGGCGTCGTCGCCGATCAGCGCGCCGCCCGGAAAAACCAGCTTGGGCAGCGATTGCAGGCCGCCGGCGGTAATCGCCCGCGCGCCGTAGGCGATGCGCTTGCCGCCTGAAAGAAACTGCCGATAAAGCGGATGCGTCTTGAGGCGCTGGAATTCGTCGAAAGGTGAAAGGTAGGGGTTGCGGTAGCCGAGGCCGACGACCAGGCCGACCGAGACCTGGTTGTTTTCCTGGTGGTAAAGGAAACCACCGCCGTAGGTTTGCGCGTCGAGCGGCCAGCCACCGCTGTGCACGACCAGCCCGCGCTGATGCTGGTCCGGGACGACCTCCCACAACTCCTTGAAACCGATGCCATAGACCTGCGCATCGGCACCGTCGCGCAAGCCGAATTTCTGCTCGAGTTCCTTGCCGAGCTGACCGCGGCAGCCTTCGGCAAAGAGCGTGTAGCTGGCGCGCAATTCCATTCCCGGCTGATAGGCCGGACCGTGGCTGCCGTCCCGGAGCACGCCCTGGTCGCCGGTGGCAACGCCGAGCACCGAGCCGTCGTCGCCGTAGAGCAGCTCGGCGCCGGCAAAGCCCGGGTAGATTTCGACGCCCAGCGCTTCGGCCTGCTCGCCCAGCCAGCGGCAGACGTTGCCCAGGCTGACCACGTAGTTGCCTTCGTTGTGCAGGCACGACGGCAGCAGCCCGTTGGGAATCCGCCAGCCAGCTGTTTCGTTGAGGATCAGGAAGCGGTCTTCGCAGACCGGCGCGTTGAGCGGCGCGCCGAGCGTTTTCCAGTCGGGAATGAGTTCGCTGAGTGCGCGCGGATCGATCACCGCGCCGGACAGGATGTGGCCGCCGATTTCGGCACTTTTTTCGATCAGGCAGACGCTGGTCTCGCGCTCGCCCTGCGCGGCGAGCTGCTTGAGACGAATCGCCGCCGCCAAGCCGGCCGGGCCGCCGCCGACGATCACGACGTCGTAGTCCATCGATTCTCGCTTCATCTGCATCCTCGTGTATGCTGCGCCGTGCGATCAATCGCCAGCGCTGGTCGCGCGCTTTTCAATACGGCATCGTATGGACAAAGGCGTTGCAGCGTCAAGTAACCAACCAGTCAAGGGATTTCCCATGAAGCCATCACAGAAACCAAAAAAACGGGTTCATCGCGCAGCGCTGCGTGCGGCTATCCGACCGGGGCGGCCGGCATGAGTTCCCTGGGCAATGTGCTGTGGTTCATTCTGGGCGGCGCGCTGATGGGGCTCGGCTGGTGGCTGGTCGGCCTGATCGCCTTCGTCTCGATCGTCGGCATCCCGTGGGGCAAGGCCTGTTTCGTGATCGGCCAGTTCGCCTTCCTGCCGTTTGGCAAGGAAGCGGTGAACCGCGAGGACCTGTCCGGTCGGCCGGACATCGGTACCGGCGCGCTTGGACTGCTCGGCAACATCGTCTGGTTCGTGCTTGCCGGCGTCTGGCTGGCGATCGGCCACATGCTCTCGGCGGCCGCGTGTTTCGTGACCATCATCGGCATCCCCTTCGCCATCCAGCACTTCAAGCTCGCCTTGATCGCACTGGCGCCGATCGGCAAGACGATCGTCGACAAGAACCTGGCAGCGGCGGTACGCGGCGAGCAAGCGCAGGACGCGCTGAGCAAACTGCGCGACCGTTCGTGATCCGCCCTCTCTTCACTCCTTTTGAAAGCTAGACCCAGCACCTCATGAACGTCGCCATCGATATCGTTTCCGACTTTGTCTGCCCCTGGTGTTATATCGGCAAGGCCCGCCTGGCGGCGGCGGCCGCGCTGGTTCTCGAACAACACCCGCAAACGCGCTTCCAGTTCAACTGGCTGCCCTACTTCCTCAACCCCGACACGCCGCCCGCCGGCGAACCGTATCGCGCCTTTCTTGAAGCCAAATTCGGCGGCGCCAAGGCCGTCGACCTGCTGCACGCCAAGGTCGCCGACGCCGGTCGTGACGACGGCGTGCGCTTTGACTTCGAGCGCATCGCCAAGCGCCCCAACACCTTGCGCGCACACCGATTGGTCTACCGCGGCCAATCGCGGGGCCATCGTCCGGCGCAAATCGAAGCGCTGGTTGCGCGGCTGTTCAGCGCGCATTTTGAGCGCGCCGACGATATCGGCGACATCGCAACGCTGGCAGCGATCGCCGCCGAATGCGGCGACGTCAAGGATGACGTCGCCGCTTATCTGGAAAGCGATGAAGACGCCAAGAAGGTCAAGTCGCTCGCCGCAAAAGTCAGCAAACTTGCCGTCGACGGCGTGCCTTTCTTCATCGCCCAGCGCCGCCTCACGGTTTCCGGCGCGCAGACCGGCGTGCTGCTGGCGGCGACGATCCTGCAGGCGATGCAGTCGCCGGCCTGATCGACGAATCGACGAATCGATGACTCCCCGAGCATTGCGCCGGGGAGCCCGTGCCGCCTATTCCTTGAACGTTTCCTCGCGCTTCTTGCTGATGCTCGGCAAGAGCACGACGACCAGCGCAATGGCGGCGAACGCCAGCATCGTCGCGCTCAGCGGCCGGGTAAAGAAGACCGTGGCGTCACCGCTCGACATCAGCAGCGCGCGCCGCAAGTATTCCTCCATCATCGGACCGAGGATGAAGCCGAGCAGCATCGGCGCCGGCTCGCATTCGAGCTTGCCGAAGATGTAGCCGATCAGGCCGAAGGCGGCCATCATGAAGACGTCCCACTCGGTGTTGTTGATGCTGATCACGCCGATCGCGCAAAAGACCAGGATGACCGGATACATCAGGTGATACGGCGCGGTGATCAACTTGACCCACATGCCGATCAGCGGCAGGTTGAGCACGATCAGGAAGAAGTTGCCGATCCACATCGAGACGATCAGCCCCCAGAACAGCGCCGGCTGTTCGGTGAGCACCGCCGGGCCGGGCTGGATGCTGTGGATCATCATCGCACCGATCATGATCGCCATCGTCGGGTTGGACGGAATTCCCAGCGTCAGCATCGGGATGAACGAGGTCTGCGCGCCGGCGTTGTTGGCCGATTCCGGTCCGGCGACGCCTTCGATGGCGCCCTCGCCGAAGGGAATCGGATTCTTCGACAGCTTCTTCTCGACCGCGTAGGCGGCGAACGACGAGAGCACCGCGCCGCCCCCCGGCAGGATGCCGAGGAAGGAACCTATGCCGGTGCCGCGCAGAATCGACGGCAGGATCTGCTTGAACTCGGCCCAGCTGAGCCGTAGTCCCGAGACGTGCTTGAGCATCACGTCGCGCGTCTCCTTCTTCTCGAGGTTATTGACGATCTCGCCGACGCCGTACATGCCCATCGCCAGCACGACGAAGCCGATCCCGTCGGCGAGCCACGGCGCGCCAAAAGTGAAGCGCTCGGCGCCCGAGTTGACGTCGGTACCGATGATGCCGAGCAGCAGCCCGAGCAGGATCATGCCGATGGCGTGGAGCAGCGAGCCGTGCGCCAGGATGATCGAGACGATCAGCCCCATCACCAGCAGCGAGAAGTACTCGGCCGGGCCGAATTGCATCGCCATTTCGGCGAGCGGCGGCGCGAACAGCGCGATCAGGAAGGTGGCGATGGTTCCGGCGATGAACGAGCCGATTGCCGCGGTGGCCAGCGCCTTGCCGGCCTGGCCGTTGCGCGCCATGGCGTAGCCGTCGAGCGCGGTGATCACCGACGACGCCTCGCCCGGCAGGTTGACCAGGATGGCGGTGGTCGAACCGCCGTACTGGGCGCCGTAGAATATCCCGGCAAGCATGATCAGCGCGGTGACCGGTTCGAAATTGAAGGTAATCGGCAGCAGCATGGCGATCGTCGCCACCGGGCCGAGGCCGGGCAGCACACCGATCAGCGTGCCGAGAACGACGCCGATGAAGCAGTAAAAAAGGTTGGCCAGACCGAAAGCGGTGCTGAAACCAAGCGAGAGATTTGCCAGAATGTCCATGCTCGTCCTTACCGTGCGAACCAGGTGCCGAGGATCGCAAAGGGCAGGCCCAGACCCTTGACGAAGACCAGAATGCTCGCTGCGGTGGTCACCACTGCCAGCAGCACTGCTGTTTTTAACTTGAACTGCTGGCTTGCCCAAGCGCTGATTACGACCAGCAGGATGAGCGCGATGGCGAGTCCTGCGACGCGAACCAGCAGGCCGAACAGCACGATGGCCCCGAGCACCAGACCAAGTTCCTTCCAGGCGAAAGCGGCAATCGCCTCGCCGCGGTGAAAGAAGCTGCGAATCAGCGAGGCGACGCCGACCATGATCAGCAGGATGGCAAGCAGCGTCGGGAAATACGCGGGTCCCATGCGCACCGCCGAGCCCATCGTGTAATCGCGGCAAATCCAGGCGGCGGCGGCGCCGACCGAGGCGTACATCAGCCCGGCGTAAAAATCCTTGGGGTGTTTGATCAGCGAACTCATCGAAGTCCTTTCCAGAGGGCCGGCCGGGAGCATCCGGCCAGCCTGCGGCACTAGTCGAGCGTGATGTGACCGACCTCGATCACCGTTTTCCAGCGCGCCAGTTCCATTTGCAGGAACAAGGCGAACTCCTTGGGCGACGACGCGACGATCTCGAAACCCAGATCGGTGAGCTTCTTGGCAACGTCGGGGTCCTTGAGTGCGCTCATCATCGAATCGAGCACCTTGGCCTTGACGTCTTCGGGCAAGCCCTTGGGCGCGCCGATCGCCTGCCACGAATAGACCACGGCGTCCTTGTAGCCGGACTCGGCCAGCGTCGGCACGTCGGGCAACAGCGCCGAACGCTTGTCGCCGGTGGTCGCCAGCGCCTTGAGCTTGCCCGCCTTGATGTGGCCGATCACCGCGTTGAGGTTCTGGAACGAGACTTCGGCATGGCCGGCGACCAGGTCGGAAATCGCCGGACCGCCGCCCTTGTATGGGACGTGGATGCCGGTGGTGCCGGTCTGTTGCCAGAACAGCGCGATCGACAGGTGATCAGAAGAACCGGCGCCCGACGAGGCGAACGAGACTTTGCCCTGCTTCGACTTGAGGTAGGCGACCAGTTCGCCGACGCTCTTGGCCGGGACATTGGGGTTGGTGACTAGGATGTTGGGCGCGCGGACGGCGACCGTCAGCAGGTCGAAGTCCTTGGCTGGATCGTAGGCCAGATTCTTTTGCAGGAAGGGGTTGACCGCCCAGACGCCGATCGACCCAGTGAGCAGCGTGTAGCCATCGGGCGCGGCGCGCTTGACCTGCGTCGCGCCGATCGCGCCGGTGGCGCCCGGCTTGTTCTCGACGATCACCGGCTGGCCGAGTTTTTCGGCCATTTTCTGCGTCATGAAGCGCGCCAGCATGTCGGTCGATCCGCCCGGAGGGAAAGGCACGATATTCGTCACCGGCTTGTCGGGATAGCCCGCCGCCTGTGCTCCGGTTGCCAGTACCAGCGCGGTCAGCGCAGCCGTCAGTATTTTTTTCATGGTACTCATCTCCTGTTGAGTCATGTCCCGTCAATCGAAAGCGGCACCTTTGGGATAGGGGATGCCGTGCTGCATTGCGGCTTGCCTTAAGCTTGCTGGCCGATTTCGAAGTTGGCCATCAGTTCGAGCGCCTTGACCATTCCCGAGTGATCCCAGGCGGCGCCGCCGTTGGCCGCGCAGGTGTTGAACAGT
>JAGTRW010000055.1 GCA_018262095.1 Pseudomonadota bacterium | reverse complement strand
CACGACGCTGGCCGGCAACGCCGCGCAGAACGTCATGGGCAATCTGCAAGGCAACGCGGCGCTGCCGAAGAACGGCAGCCAGAGCGGGACGACGCAGAGTGTGATCAGCCCGGCGACGATCACGATCACCGGCAGCGGCGACGCGGCGAAGGATGCGAGCAGCCAGCAGACGGCCGAGCAACTGACCGCACGCGACGCGGCGAGCGCCAACGGGAGCCTCACGAACACGCTGACGCTGCAGCAGGCGCAGGCGCTGCCCGATCAGTTGCGCCGGCAGCAGGAGAACATGGAGGCGGCCAAGCTGGTGGGGGCGGTGCTCTCTAACGTGGTCGGCGACTTGGCGTCCTCCATGAAAAAACCCGTAGACGATGCGCGGCTGCGCCTGCAGATCGACGCCAAACTAGCCGGCGGCGGGACGCTCACCGAGGGCGAAAGCACCCAACTGGCGCGGCTAAACCGGGACGGCGTGAGCAGCGAGAGCGCGACAAGGACGCTGGCCGATCCGGAGGCGCTCGCCACCAACGCGAACTGGCAGGACGGGAGCGTCGCCAAGACCGCACTGCACGGCATGGTCGGGCTGATCGAAGCGAAGATCGGCGGCGGCAGCGCGGCGGCGGGGGCGCTGGGCGCCATGAGCCAGGAGGTTATGGCGCCGATCCTCTCGGACTACCTGGAGAAGAACGGCTTTGTTGCCGGGCGCGACGACTACAAAGCGTTGATGCAGCTGGGCGCGACGCTGGTCGGTACGGCGGTCGGCGCGTTGGCCACAGGCGACGTCAAGGGGGCGTCGACGGGCGCCAATGCAGCGTTTGTGGGGGTGACGAATAACTATTTGTTACACGATCAGAAGATTGCGCGTGACAAGGCCTTAGCCAAGTGCACCTCAGATATCGAGTGCCAAAAGATTCGTGATACCTACCAAAACATCAGTGATAGCCAGGACAAGCTTGCACTGCAAGCGATTGAGAATGCAAAAAACTGTGTCGGCATAGTGGCGTGCGCTTACGCACAAAGCGAACTGGAGGCGATTAACAAAGAGATTCTCGGGGTCAAGGTAAACGGGGAAATTCTGCCAAGCATGCGCAATCAGTGGGCGGCAGCGGGGGCGGCTTTGCAGGAGGTTGAACGGCGATATCTTTCTGCCGACTGCGATGCCAGCCCGGTGTGTACCAATGCGCGGACCGCAGGCGCATTGCTAGCCGGGGTTGGTGCGGTGGGCGGACTTTATAAGTTGGCGACGTTTTGTTTAGCTCAGCCGCTGGTGTGCAATACCGTCGGCATTGAATTCGCCAATCTTGCAGGTGCTGAGGCGCTACCTACAGGCATCGGTGTTGCCACCGTGACGAGCACAGGAGTTAAAATTGTTGCCGCTGAGGTTAAGGGCGCAAATAGTGTCGCCACTACTGTAGGGATAGTTCAACTCGAAGCACGGTCTGCGGCTGCTGTGAATGGGGCAATGGTTACAGCGGGTAATCAGCCTGCTTGGTTAGCGAACACAAATGTTGTAAAAGAGTTAGTACCTGCGGGTACTCAGTATCAAATGGTCATAAGTGAGGCTCAAGCGCAGGCTCTGGCTAGAGGTGAATCCTGGTTTGGTGGTTGGGCTACACCGGATGCGGTCACGAGCCAAGCTTATGCCCGGAATAATTTATCTATTCTTCCCGAATTTAAGCCAGATGTGTCTTATGTGGTAACAGTCAAAACGACTGCGCCACAAATAGTCAACAGCGGCTTGGCCGGTCCGTTGGGAGTGGCCACTGGTGGAAGCGCTCAAGTGGAGTTTGTGGGTACGAAAAATCTGCAATTAGTGGGTTTGCCTCAGCGATTACCTGTGAGATAAGAAATGACGAAAATTCAGCAATTCGTAGAAGTTCGCCGCGATGGAAAAATCATCGATGAGGCAATGAAAGCGGAAGACATATTTGCACTTGGACCAACTGAAAAAGTCATCGAGGTTCGATGGCTCAATGGCTCTCAACCTGTTTCTCTTATAGATGCTTATGGAATATTGGCGAAAGTCGTTCCTGGGAGAGAGTATGTTGTCGCAAATGGGCATGATAAATCGGGTCAGCGTCGTGTTCTGTTGGTCATTAATGCGGATGGAACGCAGCGTTTTCAACTGTCCGATACGCAGGTGATAGGTGGAAAAAGCGAGTTGGGTGATTTTCGCTGGTTTGATTTACCTCGTGTTGAATCTCTGAACGTCTTTGGCGTTGTTTTTAATTGCGCTAGAGATAATTCAATGTTTCAGCTAGACATTGATGCGGAAAACGCTAACGTGGTTGGTGTGTATCCGATTAGGTGAATACCATTGAGGTGGGAGTCGCGTCCGCTCTTCCGCACAAACTGGCTTCGTATTCGTTAGTTGCAGAACACCAAATCACTCTGTCCCCTGTTGCGCGACCTCATCGTCGAAACGGCGCAGGAGACGCACAACGAGAGCCACTTCAAATCCGAGACGGAATCGGGCTTCTCCGCCAGCCTGATCGGCGGCATCAGTTACGGCACGAGCTCGCTTGAGCAGAGCGCGGCCGGGCAGCGCGTGACCCAGGTCGCCAGCACGCTCTCTGGCGGCGACATTGCGCTCTCCAGCGGCCGCGACACCACGATCAGCGCCAGCAACGTCCTGGCCGACCGTGACCTGACGATTCTCGCCGGGCGCAACGTCGACATTCTGGCCGCCGCCAACAGCGAAGCCGTCCAGAACCAGAGCAAAAGCGAATCGACCAGCATCGGCCTGACACCCGGCGCCTCGGGACGCTTTACCGTGTACGGCAAAACGAGCGCCAGCGAAGACAGTACCGGCAGCGCCACCACGCAGAGCACCACCCTGCTGTCGGCCAATAGCGGCGACCTGACCGTGCGCGCCGGGCTCGACCAGGCGACCCAGGGCACGGGGACCGGCAACATCACCACTCAGGGCGCCGACTTGCTGGCCGGCGGCACCATCACCCTCAGTGGCCGCGCCATCGACCTGCAGGCGGTGAGCAACGAAACACGCAGCCACAGCGTTGCGGAAAGCAGCAGCCTGACCATCGGCTCGGCGCTGGCCGGCCCGCTGGGCAGCAAAATCACCGCCGTAGCGATATGGGGTCAGAGTCATTTCCGTTCTTCCGGACAAACTGGCTTCGTATTCGTTAGCAGCAGAACACCAAATCACTCTGACCCCTATAAACTTCAAAAAGGAAAAGGGGCCAGGCTCGGGCTTGTTCGGACCGCCTGCCCCGAACCCAGCCCGGCGAGGCAGGCCAGAACACTCCGAAGTGCTGCCGCTGAGCACTGGTGCTGCCCGGCTGTGCTAGAGTCTTCGCCATGAAGATACTCGTTACCGGCGCCTCCGGGCTCCTCGGCCGTTCCCTGATGCTTCGCCTGGCGGCGCTTGCCGATGCGCCCGACGCGCTGATCGGCGCGGCATACTCGCGCAGCGCGGCACCGCTGCACAGACTCGACTTGACCGACGAGGCAGCGCTCCGTCAGGCCTTCGCCGGCTGGGCGCCCGACCTTGTCGTGCATGCGGCCGCCGAGCGACGACCCGACATCGTCGACGGCGATCCCGCCACGGCGCAGCGGCTCAACGTCGACGCCACAGCGCTGCTCGCCGGACTGGCGGCAGCGGGCGGCGCCCGTTTCATCTACATTTCGACCGATTACGTCTTCGACGGCACGGCGCCGCCCTACGCCACGGACGCCGCCCCGGCGCCGCTCAACGCCTACGGCCGGATGAAGCTGGCCGGCGAGCAGGCCGTTCGCGCGGCCTATTCGGCGCAGGGCGAGAACGCCTTCGCGCTGCTGCGCATCCCCATCCTCTACGGCCGGGTCGAGAGCCTCGCCGAGTCTCCGGTCACCGAACTCGCCGCCCGGCTGCTCGAAGGCCGCGCATTCAAGGCCGAGGACTGGGCGATGCGCTACCCGGCGCATGTCGACGACGTCGCGCGCGCGGTCGCGCTGATCGCCGGGCGCCTGACGCGAGACGCTGCCCCGGCGGTCGGCGGCATCTATCATTTTGCCGGCAGCGAACAGCTCACCAAGTACGCGATGGCGCGGGTCATCGCCAAAGAACTGGGGATAGACGCCGATCTGGTTCTGTCGGACCCCAACCCGCCATCCGGCGCGCCACGCCCGAAGGATTGTCGCCTCGACCCGTCGCGACTCGGCGCGCTCGGCTTTGCCCCGCGCATCCGCTTCGCCGACGGCGTGCGCGAGGCCTTGGCGCCGTGTTGTAGTCGCGCCGCGGGCGCGGCAGGCCGCGAATGAGAGGAGAAGGGGCCCTGCTCGAATTTTGCGCTGGCCGATGTTCAACCGGCGCCCTCGACGCAGTAAGCAATGCTGAGTGATCGGCCGGATCACCCCGCAGGGCAGAGAGAACTATCTTGATGCTTGGCTGGGCATAGCGCCTGACGCTGCCAGGGTAGGCACATTCGCCGAACCAGTCCAGCCGCCAGACTCGATCGTCTGGCGTCAGGTTGGGAAGACTCGGCAGGGCGTCCACGCGGTCTCCAGTAGCGTTTATCTATGGAGAGTAGCCCGGAGCCTTGTTCAGTAGCTTTTATCGTTGGAATTCACATTCACACTCCTGCGCGGTGCGCCTGCTGATCTGCCCAGTAGCTCGATCGTACCATCGGGCCGCAGGCGGCGCCGGTGAAGCCCATCGCTTTGGCTTCGCGCTCGTACATCGCGAAGGTGTCGGGATGGACGTAGCGCGACACCGGCAGGTGGTGGCCCGACGGCGCCAGGTACTGGCCGATGGTCAGCATTTCGACGCCGTTGGCGCGCAGGTCGCGCAGCACGTCGAGGATCTCGTCGTCGGTCTCGCCGATGCCGACCATCAGCCCGGATTTGGTCGGCACCTGCGGATAGCGCGCCTTGAACTGGCGCATGAATTCGAGCGAGTGCGCATAGTCGGCGCCCGGCCGCGCCTGCTTGTAGAGGCGAGGCACCGTTTCGAGATTGTGGTTGAGCACGTCGGGCAGCGATCCGCCGAGCACGTCGATCGCCAGTTCCATCCGCCCGCGAAAATCGGGAACCAGCGTTTCGATCTGCGTCGCCGGCGACTGCTCGCGAACTGCCTTGATGACGTCGACGAAGTGCTGGGCGCCGCCGTCGCGCAGGTCGTCGCGATCGACGCTGGTGATCACGACGTAGCGCAGCTTGAGTTTGGCGACCGAATCGGCGAGGCTCGCCGGCTCGTTATCGTCGGGCGGCAGCGGTTTGCCGTGGCCGACGTCGCAGAACGGGCAGCGGCGCGTGCAGATGTCGCCGAGGATCATGAAGGTCGCGGTGCCGCGGCCGAAGCACTCGCCGATGTTCGGGCACGCGGCTTCCTCGCAGACGGTGTGCAGCTTCTGGTCGCGCAGCATCTTCTTGATTTCGCCGAAGCGGCCGACGTCGTTGCCGGCCTTGACGCGGATCCACGACGGCTTCTTGAGAACCTCGGTGGCGGCGACGACCTTGATCGGGATGCGCGCGGTCTTGAGTTCGCCGCGTTCCTTGACGCCGGCGATCTTGGCTGCGGGCCTGGCGGCCGGCTCGGGGACTTGTTCGGTGTGCTGCTCGCTCATGCGCGTTCCAGTTGTGAGGTGAGGTGCTTCGCCAGTTGCTCTGCCGCATCGCTGGGCGTCAATGACAGCCCGAGGTCGCGAGTCTGGGTCACCGCCATGCCGGCGTAACCGCAGGGGTTGATCGCGCCAAAGGGCGATAGTTCCATATCGACGTTGAGCGAAACGCCATGGTAGCAGCCGTTCTTGCGGATGCGCAGACCGAGCGCGGCGATCTTGGCGATACCGCCGTCGCGATCGACATAGACGCCGGGAGCGCCGTCGAGCCGTCGCGCGGCCAGGCCGTGGTCGGCGAGCAGATCGATCACCGCCTGCTCGATTCCGCTCACCAGTTCGCGCACCTTGATGCCGCGCCGCGCGAGGTCGAGCAGCAGGTAGATCACCACCTGGCCGGGGCCGTGGTAGGTGATCTGTCCGCCGCGGTCGATATTGACCAGCGGGATGCCGTTGTCGACCAGCAGGTGCTCGGGTTTTCCCGCCTGGCCCAGCGTGTAAACAGGCGGATGCTCGCAGACCCACAGCTCGTCGGGCGTTTGCGCATCGCGCGTGGCGGTGAAGTCGACCATCGCCTGCCAGGTCGGCTGGTAGTCGATGAGGCCGAGCGTGCGAACGACCGGCGCAGCGTGGCCCAGATCGCTGACGTTCAAAGCACGACCTTGACCAGCGGATGGCCGGAGAGCTCGGTATAGAGCGCGTCGAGCTGCGCTTTCGAGGTGGCGTTGATGGTGCAGGTCAGGCTCAGGTACTTGCCGCCGCTCGACGCGCGCATTCCCATCGTCGCGCCGTCGAAATCGGGCGCGTGGCGCAGCACGACTTCGAGAACGGTCTGCGCCAGCGCGTCGTCGGCCAGCCCCATCACTTTGATCGGGAAGGCGCAGGGAAACTCGAACAGCGTTTCCTCGCGAGCTTCTGAATCAGCCACGCCGCATCACTCCGTCGCGGAAGGCGACGTACCATTCGTGCATCTGGCGCGTCACCGGGCCGGGCTTGCCGCTGCCGACCGGCTTGCCGTCGAGCGTCGTGATGGCCAGCACTTCCTTGGTCGACGAGGTGAGCCACAGTTCGTCGGCGCTGCGCAACTCGGCTTCGGAAACGTCGCGCACCTGATGCGCGGCGCCATGCCGTACGGCGAGTTCGAGTACCACGTCGTAGGTGATCCCGGGCAGGATGCGGTGATCCTTGGCCGGCGTGATGATGACGCCGTTCTTGACGCAGAAGACGTTGGTCGCCGATCCTTCGGTGAGCAAGCCGTCGCGCAGCATGATCGCTTCGGTGCAGTTGGCGTCGGCCGCCTGCTGGCGCGCCAGGATGTTGGCCAGCAGCGCGACGCTCTTGAGGTCGCAGCGGCCCCAGCGGATGTCGGCGGTGGTGATCACGGCGACGCCGTTCTCGCGCTGCGCTGCCGTCGGTCCGGCGAGCGGCGCGGTGAACAGGAAGACCGTCGGCGCGACGCCCTTGGGGAAGAGCTGGTCGCGCTTGGTATCGGCGCCGCGCGTGACCTGGATATAGACGGTCTGGTCGTCGAACGGCGCCTGCGCGATCAGGCGCAGGATGATCGCCCGCCATTGCTCGATGCTGTGCGGGTTGGGCAGGCGGATGCCGTCGAGCGTGTGCTGGAAGCGGTGCAGGTGCTCGTCGATGCGGAAGGGATGGCGCGAATAGACCGGAATGACTTCGTAGCCGCCGTCGGCGTAGAGAAAACCGCGATCGAGCGGCGAGATGCGCGCTTCCGCGAGCGGTAGAAACTGACCGTTGAGATAGGCTGTCATGAACGTCTCCTAGTTGAACCACAGGCGAACGGTGTCGATCGCGCGGCTGAAGATGTTGCCGACCGGTACCGCCTCAATGGCGACTACCGGGTACTCGCCGAAGGGCTTGCCGTCGAGGCTGACCTTCATCGTCGCGACCACCTGGCCGGCGGTCACCGGCGCCATCAGCGGCTGCTGCGAAACCAGTTCGGATTTGAGTCGCGGTGCGAAGCCCTTGGGAACGGCGATGATGAAGTCTTGGGTGAAGCCGGCCTTGACCGTCTTTTCCGATCCCTTCCAGACCTTGAGGTTGGACACCGCCTGGTCCTTGGCGTAGAGCTGGACGGCGTCGTAGAACTGGAAGCCGTAGTTGAGCAGCTTGAGCGACTCCTGCGCGCGAACGTTGTCCGACGCGGCACCGAGAACGACCGCGAGCAGCCGGCGCGGGCCGCGTTTGGCCGAAGAGACCAGGCAGTAGCCGGCGGCTTCGGTGTGCCCGGTCTTCATGCCATCGACGGTCGGATCGATGAACAGCAGGCGGTTGCGGTTGGGCTGCGTGATGTTGTTGTAGCGGAACTGCTTGAGCGAATAGTACTTGGCGTAGTCCTCGGGGAAGTCGCGGATCAGCGCGCTGGCCAGGATTCCGAGGTCGCGCGCCGTCGTGTAGTGCTGCGGATCGGGCAGGCCGGCGGCGTTGCGGAAACTGGTCGACTTCATTCCCAGGCGCTGCGCCTCGCGGTTCATCGCCTGCGCGAACACCTCCTCGTTGCCGGCGATCGCTTCGGCGAGCGCGACGCAGGCGTCGTTGCCCGACTGCACGATCATTCCCTTGATCAGATCCTCGACCTTGACCTGCGTGCCGACCTGGATGAACATCCGCGACCCCTGCGTCTTCCAGGCTCGCTCGGAGACCGTGATCAGCTGGTCAATCTTGATCGTCCCCTGCTTGAGCGCGGCGAAGGTGAGATAAGCGGTCATCAGCTTGGTCAGCGACGCCGGCTCGAGACGCTCGTCGGCGGCCTGCGACGCGAGTTCCTGGCCGGAGCCGGATTCGATCAGCAGCCAGGACTTGGCGGCCAGCGCCGGTGGCGTCGGCAGTTGCTGGGCATGGATCGGCGCTGAACAGACCAGCGCGGCGAGCAGTACGAGAAAGAAAGATTGGAGCTTGCGCATGGGGGCGGGTTTCCGTGTGATCGTCGAGACCGATGATTATAACAAGCGCTTACCCGGTCTCCGGGATCAATCCTCGAATCCTTGTGCCATTGTGTAACTGCCGCGCGGCCGTGCGCTCAGGCGGTGCTGCGGCAAAGGCGTTCAACGCCGACCAATCTGCGCTAGACTGATTCCCCGCGGCGCCGGCGACCGGCCGCCGTCATTTTTCGAGTTGAGAAGGCCTGCCCATGGCGAGTGATGACCACGCCGATGAAATCCTGTGGACTGCCGACGCGGCGCTCGCCCGGCTCAAGGAAGGCAATCTGCGCTTTGTTCGCGGGCAGGCGCGTTTCCCGACGATACAAAAGGAAGTGCTGGCCGAACTGGCCAAGGGGCAGCAACCGTATGTCACGATTCTCGGCTGCAGCGACAGCCGCGTGCCGCCCGAGCTCGTTTTCGATGCCGGCTTCGGCGAGCTGTTCGTCATCCGCGTCGCCGGCAACGTGCTCGGTCCGTCGATCCTGGGCACCCTGCAGTACGCCGGACTGCATCTGCACACGCCGCTGTTCGTGGTGCTCGGCCACCAGGACTGCGGCGCGGTCAAGGCGGCGATCGCCTCGCGCTTTGACGGCTCGGCTCAGGCGAGCCGCATCGAGATCCTGCTCGAACAGATCGTCCCGGCGCTCGACGCGCTCGATCCGCAATCGTCGCCGGACGAACTGCTCGCCGCCGCCGTCGAAGCCAACGTGCGATGGACCATGCGCGAACTGCTGGCCACTCCGGAAGCCCAGGCCCGCCTCGCCGAAGGGCACATGAAGCTGGTCGGCGCGATCTATGAACTCGATAGCGGCAAGGTTCGCTTCCTCGACTGAGCCCTGCGCCAACAGTTGGCGCTCCGCGCTTGGCCGGGTCAGCAAAGCGCGGGGAGCGCAGCAAGTTACGCGCTTCGTCGTTGTTCAAACAAGAGGCGAACCGCCAATGCCCCCAGGACGCAACCCATGAAGTAGCGCTGAGTCGCCTGCCATGTCGGATTGCGCGAAAACCAGGACGCCATACCCGCGGCCGAAAGCGCAATGAGCAGATTGACCGAGAAGCTCACGACAATTTGAGTCGATCCAAGCACGATGCTCTGGAGAAAGACTGAACCGTGGTGTGCAGAGATGAACTGCGGAAGGATCGCGAGATAGAACACGGCGATTTTCGGGTTGAGCACATTGGTAAGAAATCCCATAAGGAACAGTCTCGATCTTGAATCGATCGGCAGGTCTTGCGCGGCAAAGGGCGACCTGGCTCCCGGCCTGACGGCTTGCCATGCCAGCCAGAGCAGATAGAGCGCCCCGGCCCACTTGAGGATTTCGTAGGCCAGAGGGATGGCCAGAAAAAGCGCGGTCAAGCCCACTGCCGCCGCGAGCATGTGCACCAGAAATCCGGCCACCACCCCAAGCAGCGATACGACACCGGCTCGACGCCCTTGACTGATCGACCTCGATATCAGGTAAATCATGTTCGGACCGGGCGTCAGCACCATCAACAGCGCCGCGCCGGCAAATAAAAGCAGATCGTTGAAAGGGATCATGGCGTCTCCTTGAAGACATAAGGGGTCGGAGTGCGGGACTGAACTAGCGAGTTGTCCGGCTGGCCTCGTTGTCGCAACGACACAAGCCGAACCCAAGAGTCGAACGGGGGGCGTTGGATAGCGCGCGGATCAGTCGGCGAATGCCGGGAAGCAGGGGGGTGGGCTGCAGGCTCACTTCGCAGTTCCCGGATAGCGCCTGGATGACGACCTTGCCGGATCGCTGCCGGCGAAATGACTGGCCGGCAAAAAGAAAGACGTCATCCGGCTGGCCGCTCTGCGTGAGCCAGACGATACCGGACTCGACGAATACCTGATCCGCCTTGACAATATGGGCTTGATTGACTTGCAGGGACAAGTGTTCTGAGTTTTTCACGGTCTTCTCCTGAACGAGTGGCAGCGCAGTCATGTTAGGGGGCTTCAAGTGATAAATACAGACTCAAAAAATCGAAATTGCGACCGTTACAGTTTGGGTTGATAATGACTGTGCTGGTCGATAATGCAGCCAGCTGTGCGCACCGTGTCAATGCCATTCGAGCCAAAATCTGCCGATGCTTCTCTATGAAAATCTTGCTCACGAATTCACCACGCTGATCGGCGAAGGCCGGCTACGACCGGGTGATCGCCTGCCCTCGGTTCGCCGTCTCGCGCAGCAACGCAAGCTGTCGATCTCGACCGTGATCCAGGCTCTGCGGACCCTGGAAAGCCATGGTGTTGTCGAGGCCAGGCCGCAGTCGGGTTACTACGTGCGTGGGCGTAGCGCACGCATTCTGGAGGCGCCGGCGATCACGACAGCGCCTGCGCCGGTCGACGTGGGGGTCAACAGTCGGCTGTTGGGCGTGCTGCGCGCCAACGAGATGCCGGGGATGGTCCCTTTTGGCTCCGCCTTGCCGGCGTCGGAGCTTTTGCTGGCACCGCGCTTGAGTCGGCTCTATGCCAGCATCGCCCGCAAGCACCCGGAATTGCTCACCAATGGCAGCTGTAGCGAACTCAGCGACGCCCCTTTTGTCAAGGCCATCGTTCGCCGTTCGCTCGAATGGGGCTATCCGATCGCCGCCGAGGAGCTCGTCGCCACCAATTCCTGTACCGAAGCGATCATGCTCTGTCTGCGCGCGGTCACCCAGCCAGGGGATACGGTCGCGGTTGAATCGCCGACCTATTTCGTCATGCTTCAACTGCTCGAATCCCTGGGTTTGCGAGCTTTGGAGATCCCCACCCATCCGCTGACCGGCGTCTCGCTGGCGGCGCTCGAACTGGCGACGCGCGACGGGCAAGTGGCCGCCTGTCTGTTCATCCCCAACGGGGCGAACCCGCTGGGGGCAATCATTCCGGACGAGACCAAGCAAGCCATTGCCGAGCTGCTCGCCTTGCGCAAGGTCGCGCTGATCGAGGACGACATTTACGGTGATGTCTGCTTTGCGAGCGAACGCCCGCGGCCGATCCATGCTTTCGATAAAAGCGGCAACACGATGCTGTGCTCGTCGTTTTCCAAGACGGTGAGTCCGGCGCTACGCATCGGCTTCGTCGCCGGCGGTCGGCGATCGGCCCAAATCGCCCTGCAGAAGACCTTGATGAGCGGCAAGACCAGCTCATTGACGCAACAGGTGATCGCCGAGCTGCTCGAGACACGGGGGTTCGACGTTCATCTGCGCACCTTGCGACGCCGCTTCAGCGATCAGGTCGCGCGCAGTCGCGACGCCATTGCGCGCTATTTCCCCGCCGAAACGCGGGTGACCGATCCGCAGGGCGGATTCGTGCTCTGGCTCGAGCTTCCCCCGGCTATCGACGCCACGGCGCTGCACCGAAAAGCGGTCGCTGCCGGTATCGCCTTTGTTCCCGGTGAAATGTTCTCGGCCAGCGGGCAATACCGCAATTTTATCCGGCTCGCCTGCGGTCACCCGTGGAGCGAACAGATCGACGGCGCCTTGAAGAGACTTGGGGGGCTGACCCATTCTTCCTGCTAAAAGTGACCCGCTCCGCCGACATTCCTGCACGGGTACCGACGCCGCGCCGCTCGTTCACCGTTTTCATTGAGAGATCGTCGCGTCATGCCGCTGATCGAATCCCGTTACCGCTCGTTGTTCCTCGCGCTGTTTGCCGTATTTGCCCTCTACGGCACGTCGATGACCATCATCGGCGCAACCCTGCCGAAGATCCTCGCCGATTTCGGCTGGACTTACTTCGTCGCGGGTCTGGTGCTCGGTGCCGGAGCCGTTGCCTACTTCTGCTCGACCTTCGTAGCCGGCTACCTGGTCAAGCACTGGGGTCCGAAACGCACCATCTTGCTCGGACTGGCCGTCATCGCGAGCGGGCTCACCTTCTTCGCGGCGACCCCCGACGCGCTGACCAATATCCTGCTCAGCGCGCTGATCGGGGCCGGCCAGGGGTGCGTCGAAATCGGCGTCAACTGGACGACGCTGCGCATCGATACGGCCAATACCGGCCGCCCGATGAACCTCATGCACGGCGCTTTTGCGGTCGGCGCGATTCTCGGGCCGCTCACCGTCGGCCTGCTGCTCAAGGGCGGCTTCGACTGGGTCGCGGTGTACCGCGGGATGGCCGCGATCTTCGTCTTGCTCGGCGTGCTGGTCGTTCTGCTGCCGATGCGCATCAGCGCTGCAGTGCCGGTCGAAGACGGCGAGACGCCGCAACGCCTGAGCGCCAACCCGGCCTACTGGCTCTCGTTCCTGGCGCTGTTCTTTTATGTCGGCGTCGAACTCGGCGTCTCGAACTGGGTCGCCGAGTACTTCGTCGCCGTTTTCGCCTACCCGCCGGCCGACAGCGCGCTGCTCGTTTCGCTGTTCTGGGCCGGCCTGCTCGCCGGCCGCTTCGGCGTGCCGCTGCTTTATCGCGGCTCGCGCCAGGAGGCGTCGCTGCTTGGTCTGTCGACCCTGGCGACGGCGTCGATCAGCGCGCTCTGTCTGCTCGGTTTTGCCACGCCGGGGGCGTTCACCCACGCGGCCGGCATTGCACTGGTGTTTCTATCCGGCCTCGGTTGCTCGATCTACTATCCGGCGGTCATTACGCTGCTCGGCAGCTGCTTTCCGCACGCGCAAAGTCAGGCGATCGGCTTCGCGGCCACCGGCGGGGGCGTCGGCTCCTTCGTTTTTCCCCTGCTTATGTCGGCGCTGTCGCAGGGCTGGGGAATCCGCGCCGGCTTCGCCACCTATGCGGTGTTCGCCGTGGTCATGACGCTCGCCGCGACCGGCCTCGTACTGTCGGCGTCCAAACGAAGAAAGTGCTAGGCCGTCAGCCAATGCCTGCCGATTACCCGGGCGTCAGCTTGGCCCATTCCTGAGTACGCGTTCTGGTGAGGCCGGCAGGCCCTGTCCGCCGGTTCCACGCCCCAATGAAGCCGGCTATCGAGCCCGGTTCGCCGGGTTTGGTGCCGGCCGGTGATTACAATCCGCGCTTCTCCATCAGCAGGGCAAGGTCGACGAGGCGGTTGGAAAAGCCCCATTCGTTGTCGTACCAAGCCAGGATCTTGACCAATCTGCCACCGATGACCAAGGTGGACAGCCCGTCGATGATAGAAGAGCGCGGATCTCCGCGGTAGTCGCTCGATACCAGCGGCTCGTCGCTGTAGCCGAGAATGCCCTGCAGCGGGCCTGACTGCGCCGCCTTGCGGAAGGCGGCATTGACCTCGGCGACCGTCACTTCGTTGTTCAGGGTGACCGTCAGGTCGACGATCGAAACCACCGGGACCGGAACCCGCAGGGAATAGCCGGTCAGTCGTCCATCCAGCTCCGGGATGACCTTGCCGAGCGCTTTGGCGGCGCCGCTCGAGTAGGGGACGATCGACAGGGCGGCGGCGCGGGCGCCACGCAAGTCCTTTTCCGGCTGATCGTGCAGGGCCTGGCTGTTGGTATAGGCGTGGGTGGTGTTCATCAAGCCATGCTCGATGCCGAAGCTTTGATGCAGCACCAGCGCCGCGGGCGCCAGCGCGTTGGTGGTGCAGCTGCCGTTGCTGACCACCTGGTGGCGGGCCGGATCGTATCGGTCGTGGTTGACGCCCATCACCACCGTGATGTCGTCGTTCTTGCCCGGCGCCGAGATGATGACTCGCTTGGCGCCGCCCTGGCTGATGTGCACCTCGGCCTTGGCCTTGTCGGTGAACAAGCCGGTGGCCTCGATCACGATCTCGGCGCCGACGCTCTTCCAGGGGATGGCGCCGGGATCGCGTTCCGAGAAGACCCGGATCGCGCTGCCATTGACCGTCAATTGGCTTTCGCCGGCTTCGACCTCGGCGGGCAGCGTGCCGAGCAGCGAATCGTATTTCAAGAGATGGGCCAGAGTCTTGCTGTCGGTCAGGTCGTTGATCGCCACAATCTGGAAATCGTTTCGTCCCAGCGCGGCGCGCAAGACATTCCGGCCGATCCGTCCGAAGCCGTTGATACCTACTTTGACCATGCTGAACTCCTTCGTCGTCTGTCGTGAGCCCAATATAGCCCGGGTGACAGATGGCGTAAATGACATCGATAGATCAATTTACGCCATATCGATTGAGCAGAAGCGTTCGCGGTATTCGGTCGGCGTGAGTTGCAACTGTCTTTCGAAAACACGGCGCAGATTGAGGCTGCTGACGAATCCGGTCGCCGCCGCGACCTGTTCGAGTCCTTCGCTGCCTTGTTCCAGGCGTTGACGGGCGGCGTCCAGGCGCACTTCCTCGACATAACGGGCGGGCGGCGTTCCGGTTTCGCGGGTGAACACGCGGGTGAAATTGCGCGGGCTCATGAGTACCCGTTGCGCGAGTTTCTCGATCGACAGGTCGCGGTCGATGTTTTCCAAAATCCACGACTGCAGGTCGCGGATCGGTCCCGGCTTGCGGGCCTGGTTCAGCAGACGGCGGCTGAACTGGGATTGCCCGCCGGGTCGGCGCAGGTACATCACGAGCTCTTGCGCCACGTCGCGGGCGACGGTGAAACCATGGTCCTCTTCGACCAGCGCCAGCGTGAGGTCGAAGCCCGCGGTCACCCCGGCGGAAGTCCAAATCGGTCCGTCCTGGACATAGATCGGCCCTCTTTCGACCAGCACCTTTGGAAAGAGGGATTGCAAGCTGTCCAGCAAACGCCAGTGCGTGGTCGCTCGGCGCCCATCGAGCAGGCCGGTCTGGGCCAGGAGCAGCGCGCCGCCGCAGACCGAAACAACGCGCCGTGCCGTGGGGGCGGCGCGGCGGACCCAGTCCGCGACGGCCGCGCCTTCCTCGCCGTCCAAGCCTTTGCCGGTGATCATGATCGTGCCGCGTTGCTGCCCCGGGTCGAGTTCAGCCAGACGGTGGTCGGCCAGAAGGTTCAGGCCCGAGCGGCCATGCACGACGCGGTGGGGCTGGGTGCTGGCAATCGTCACCTGGTAGGGAGCTTGCTGCGAGTCCTCCGGTTTCAGCCGATTGGCTTGCACCAGGATATCGGCGACTCCGGCCGCTTCGAACAGCATGCCCCCGTCGGGGACGATGATTAGGAAAGTATGCATGGCCGAAATGGTACATGTTGTACACAAAAAGACAATCCCGCGGCGCGGTCCGCAAGCGATCACCGGCCGTGGCGCGCCCGTCTCACCCGGCGCTGATCATCGGCCGCAGGCGACAGCGACGCGCTCAGCCGAATTGCTTGAGCGACAACGGCCGGCAGTCACTTGGCGCGGCGGCTTCGGCAACGTTCACGCAAAGCGGATCCGCAACTATTCCAGGTAGCCGGTCCGTTCGGCCACGTTGCGCTGTTCGACCTCGCTGCGCAGCGTGTTGAAGCCGGCCGTAACGGCAATGCCGCATGGCTCGGCGGCGCGCTCGGCGCCGCCGAGCAGCGGGCATTGGCCGAAGAGGTCGGCGACCCAGTCGACGAAGGCGCGGACCTTGGGCGACAGGTGGCGGTTCTGCAGATAGGCCACCGAGATCGACATCGACGACGGCGACAGCTGCGGCAGCACCTCGATCAGCGCGCCCGATTCGAGGTGTGAACGCACCATGAAATAGGCCGGCTGGATCAGGCCGAAGCCCTGAACGCCGCAAGCGACATAGGCTTCGGCGTCGTTGACCGAGATGCTGCCACGCATCTTGACCGGCGTCGCCACGCCGTCGACGACGAAATCCCAGTCGATGGTGCGTCCCGTGCGCGTCGAGAAGTAATGCACCGCGCAGTGATCCTGCAGGTCGTCGATGCGCAGCGGAACGCCGTGACGTTCGAGGTATTCGGGCGCGGCGCAGGTGATCATCCGGAAAGTGCCGATGCGACGCGCGACCAGCGTCGAATCCTGCAACTCGCCGGCGCGAATCACGCAATCGACCGCCTCACGAACCAGGTCGACCGGCCGGTCGCTCATGCCGATCACCAGGTCGACTTCCGGGTAGCGGCAATGGAAGTCGCAGAGGCGCGGAATCAGGATCTGGCGGCCGATCACCGACGGCACGTCGATTCGCAGCCGCCCCTTCGGGCCGCGCGCGACGTCGCGGAACGACGATTCGGTTTCCTCGACCTCGCCGAGGATTCGCGCGCAATGTTCGTAGTAGGCCGCGCCGTCGGGCGTCAGGCTGATGCGGCGGGTGGTGCGGTTGAGCAGGCGGACCTGGAGCAAGGCTTCGAGGTTCTGGATGATCGTCGTCACCGTCGCGCGCGGCAGGGCCAGATTGTCGGCGGCGCGCGTGAAGCTGTTGGCGTCGACGACGCTCGTGAACACCTGCATGGCTTGAAAACGATCCATTGCGCTTCTCCGGACTTGATTCGATTGTTTGCTGATGGCGAATAGTATTGTCGAAATCAAAGTATTTATCCAGCCGAAAATACTAGAGAGAATTACTCCACTTTAACTTTCGGCAGAAGCACTGCGCCAGCATGATGCAAACAAGTCTCTCACCGACGGCGACACGCTCGCAAGATTTCTCGATTCCCGGCCCCTCGGGCGACATCCGTTTGCGCCTTTACCGACCGGATGGCGTCGTCGGCGTGCTGCCGGTGGTGCTCTATTTTCACGGCGGCGGCTTCGTCGGCGGCAGCCTAGACGACGCCGACGCGCCGGCGTGCTCGATCGCCGAGCGTTGTCCGGCGCTGGTGCTCGCCGTAGGTTATGCGCTGGCGCCGGCGCGGCCTTTTCCGGCGGCGCCGGAAGACGCGCACTGCGCGGCGCTCTGGGCCGTCGACCACATCGAACGCTACGGCGGCGACCCGCTACGCCTGGCGGTCGCCGGCGACGATGCCGGCGGCAACCTCGCCGCCAGCCTGACGCTGATCGCGCGTGACCGCGCCGGCCCGGCGATCGCCGCGCAGGCGCTGATCGGCCCGCTGCTCGATCCGAGCATGACGCGCCTGGGCGACGCCGCGCGCCTGAACTCCGATCTCTCCGCAGCGACTTGCGCGAACTGGTACCGGCAGTACCTGCCGCAGTCGCGCCAGCGCCTCCATCCGTACGCTTCTCCCTTGGCCTCGGTACGCCAGGCCGGCCTGCCGCCGGCGCTGATCGTCACCGCTGGCTGCGACGTGCTGCACCACGAGGCGGAGAGCTACGCGGCGGCGCTGATCGGCGCCGGCGTGCCGACCCAGGTGGTGCGCTTCGCCGGCATCACCCATGCGGCGCTCGCCGCCCACCCGCCGGCGCTCGACGAAGTCGCCCACTTCCTGCGTCACCGCCTCGACGCCTCCCTCCCACCCATTCACCACGCGTCTCTCGCCCGTGGCTAACCGAGGAATCATCATGCCCAAACGTCAACAACGCTTCGTACTCGCCGCCTCTCTGGCGGCGCTCTTGAGCCTCGGCGGCGGACTCGCCGTCTATCACGCGCAGGCCGCAGCCACCCCGGCGAGCGCAGCCGCGGCTGCCGTTACTGTCGACGTCGCGCCGGTCGGCAGCCACGCCGTCACCGAGTGGCTGGAGTATTCCGGCCGTTTAGAGGCGATCGAGCGCGTCGACATCCATCCGCAAGTTTCGGGAATCCTGACCGCCGTCCATTTCAAGGACGGCGCCCTGGTCAAGAAGGGCGACCTGTTGTTCACCATCGACTCGCGTCCCTTCGCCGCCGAACTGGCGCGCGCGCAGGCGCAACTTGCCGGCGCGCAGGCGCGCGCCGCCTACACCGCCAGCGATCTGGCGCGCGGCGAACGCTTGCTCGCCGAGAACGCCATCGCGCGTCGCGACTTCGACGAGAAGCAGAACGCCGCGCGCGAAGCGGTGGCCAACGTCCAGGGCGCCCAGGCGGCGCTGCGCGTCGCGCAGCTTAACCTCGACTACACGCGAATCACCGCGCCGATCGCCGGACGCGTCTCGCGCGCCGAAGTCACCGTCGGCAACCTGGTCGCGCCGGGCAACGGCGCGGCGCTGACCACCCTGGTTTCGGCCGAACGCATCTACGCCGCCTTCGACGTCGACGAGCAGAGTTACCTCAAGGTCGTCAATCGCGCCCAGGGCCAGTCGCTGCCGATCCGTCTGGGCCTCGCCGACGACGACGGCTATCCGCTCGAGGGGCGTCTGGCTTCGGTCGACAACCGCCTCGACAGCAGTTCCGGCACCATCCGCCTGCGCGCCATCGTCGATAACCCGGACGGCCGCCTGGTCCCCGGTCTTTACGCGCGCGTCCGGCTCGGCGGCGCCAGCCCGCGTGAGGTTGTGCTGATCGACGAGAAGGCGGTCGGCACCGACCAGGCCAAGCGCTTCGTGCTGGTCGTCGGCGCCGACAATCAAGCCGCCTACCGCGAGGTGCAGCTCGGCGGCGTGCACGACGGTCAGCGCGTCGTCGAACAAGGCCTCAAAGCCGGCGAGACGATCGTCGTCAACGGCCTGCAACGCGTGCGTCCCGGCGACACGGTGCAGCCCCACATCGTTCCGATGGGCGCCGCCGCTGCCGCGCCGAGCGACAAGGGCTAAGGAGCGACCATGAATATCTCGAAATTCTTCATCGACCGGCCGATCTTCGCCGGCGTGCTGTCGATCCTGATCCTGCTCGCCGGCGTGCTGGCGCTCTTTCAACTGCCGATCGCCGAATACCCGGAAGTGGTTCCGCCGTCGGTCGTCGTTCGCGCGCAGTACCCGGGCGCCAACCCCAAGGTGATCGCCGAGACGGTCGCCTCGCCGCTCGAGGAATCGATCAACGGCGTCGAGAACATGCTCTACATGCAGTCGCAGACCAATAGCGACGGCAACCTGACGCTGACCGTCAATTTCAAGCTCGGCGTCGACCCCGACAAGGCCCAGCAACTCGTCCAGAACCGCGTCTCGCAGGCGCTGCCGCGCCTGCCCGAGGACGTCCAGCGGCTCGGCGTCACCACCGTCAAGAGCTCGCCGACACTGACCATGGTGGTCCATCTCGTCTCTCCCGACGACCGTTACGACGCGACCTATCTGCGCAACTACGCGGTGCTCAACGTCAAGGACCGCCTGGCGCGCCTCACCGGCGTCGGCGAAGTCAGCGTCTGGGGCGCCGGCAATTACGCCATGCGCGTCTGGCTCAACCCGCAGAAGGTCGCCCAGCGCGGCCTGACGGCTTCCGAGGTGGTGCGCGCGATCCGCGAGCAGAACGTCCAGGTCGCCGCCGGCGTCATCGGCGCTTCGCCCAGCCTGCCGGATACGGAAATGCAGTTTTCGGTCAATGCGCGCGGACGGCTGCAGAGCGAAGACGACTTTCGCGAGATCGTTCTCAAATCATCGAGCGACGGCAGCGTCACGCGGCTTGCCGACGTCGCCCGAGTCGAGCTTGCCGCCGCCGAATACGGCTTGCGTTCGCTGCTCGACAACAAGCCGGCGATCGGCATGGGGATCATGCAGGCGCCGGGCGCCAACGCGCTGGCGGTCTCCTCGCAGGTGCGCGCGACGATGGCCGAACTGGCCAAGGATTTCCCGGCGTCGGTCGAGTACCGCATCGAGTACGACCCGACGCAGTTCGTCCGCGCCAGCATCGAGGCCGTCGTCCATACGCTGCTCGAAGCGATCGCGCTGGTCGTTCTGGTGGTGATCGTCTTCCTGCAGAGCTGGCGCGCGTCGGTGATCCCGCTGCTGGCGGTGCCGGTGTCGATCGTCGGCACCTTCGCGCTGATGCTCGGCTTCGGCTACTCGATCAACGCGCTGTCGCTGTTCGGCATGGTGCTGGCGATCGGCATCGTCGTCGACGACGCGATCGTCGTCGTCGAGAACGTCGAGCGCAACATCGAGGCCGGACTCTCGGCGCGCGAGGCGACTTATCGCGCGATGCACGAGGTCAGCGGGCCGATCATCGCCATCGCGCTGACGCTGGTCGCCGTGTTCGTTCCGCTGGCCTTCATGACCGGTCTCACCGGCCAGTTCTACAAGCAGTTCGCGATGACCATCGCCATCTCGACGGTGATCTCGGCGTTCAACTCGCTGACCCTGTCGCCGGCGCTCGCCGCGCTGCTGCTCAAGGACCACGGCGCCGAACCTGACTGGCTGACGCGGCAGATGAACCGCTACCTCGGCGGCTTCTTCGCCGCTTTCAACCGCTTCTTCGGCCGCGCTGCCGACAACTACGGCCGCGGCGTTACCGGCGTCGTCGGCCGCAAGGCGCAGGCGATGGGCGTCTATGCCGTGTTGCTCGGGCTCACCGTCGGCATCTCGTACCTCGTTCCCGGCGGCTTCGTCCCGGCGCAGGACAAGCAGTATCTGATCGGCTTCACGCAGCTGCCGAGCGGCGCTTCGCTCGACCGCACCGAGGCGGTGATCCGCCGCATGGGCGAGATCGCGCTGGCGCAGCCCGGCGTGCAGAGCGCGATCGCCTTCCCGGGGCTGTCGATCAACGGCTTCACCAACAGCTCGAGCGCCGGAATCGTCTTCGCGACGTTGAAACCCTTCGCCGAGCGGCGCGGCGCCGAGCTTTCGGCGGGCGCCATCGCCGGTGCGCTCAACCAGAAGTACGCGGCGATCCAGGAAGCCTTCATCGCCGTCTTCCCGCCGCCGCCGGTGATGGGGCTGGGGACGCTGGGCGGCTTCAAGCTGCAGCTCGAGGACCGCGGCGCGCTCGGTTACGCCGAGCTCAACGCCGCGGCCAACGCTTTCGTCGCCGCCGCCGCCAAGGCGCCGGAGCTGGGGCCGATGTTCTCGAGCTACCAGATCAACGTGCCGCAGCTCGACGTCGACCTCGACCGCGTCAAGGCCAAGCAGCAGGGCGTTTCGATGAGCGACGTGTTCGACACCATGCAGATCAACCTGGGCTCGCTCTACGTCAACGACTTCAACCGCTTCGGCCGCACCTATCAGGTTCGCGCGCAGGCCGACGCGCAATTTCGCGCGCATCCCGAGGACATCCTGCAGCTCAAGACGCGCAACAACCAGGGCGAGATGGTTCCGCTCTCGTCCCTGGTCAAGGTGCGCACCACCTTCGGTCCGGAAATGGTCGTTCGCTACAACGGCTATACCGCCGCCGACATCAACGGCGGTCCGGCGCCCGGCTTCTCGTCGGCGCAGGCCGAGGCGGCGGTCGAACGCATCGCGGCGCAGACGCTGCCGCGCGGCGTCAAGTTCGAATGGACCGATCTGACCTATCAGAAGATCCTGGCCGGCAACGCCGGCATCTGGGTTTTCCCGATCAGCCTGCTGCTCGTCTTCCTGGTGCTCGCCGCGCAGTACGAAAGCCTGACGCTGCCGCTGGCGGTGATCCTGATCGTTCCGATGAGCATCCTGGCGGCGCTCACCGGCGTCTGGCTGACCGGCGGCGACAACAACATCTTCACCCAGATCGGGCTGATGGTGCTCGTCGCGCTGGCGTGCAAGAACGCCATCCTGATCGTCGAGTTCGCGCGCGAGCTCGAGCTGCAGGGCGCGACGCCGCTGCGCGCGGCGATCGACGCCAGCCGTCTGCGCCTGCGCCCGATCCTGATGACGTCGATTGCCTTCATCATGGGCGTCGTTCCGCTCGTCATATCGAGCGGCGCCGGCTCTGAAATGCGCCATGCGATGGGCGTCGCGGTGTTCTTCGGCATGCTCGGCGTGACCTTCTTCGGGCTTTTCCTGACGCCGGCGTTCTACGTGCTGCTGCGTACGCTCAACCAGCGCCACGCGTTGCATTCGGCGGCGCCGCACGAAGCGCCGCTGGCGCCCGGCGCTCACCTCCCTTCACCCCAACAGGCTTAAGCCGCAGGAGAACATGCGATGTCGCAATTGAAACCCCCCAGGATTTTCCCGCTGCTCGCCACGCTGCTGGTGCTCGCCGGCTGCTCGGTCGCGCCGCCTTACGAGCGAGCTAGCGTCGACGCGCCGGCAGCGTTCAAGGAAGCGCCGGCGGACAGCAGCTGGAAGGTCGCCGAACCGGCCGAGAACATTTCGCGCGGCGACTGGTGGCGCGTTTTCGCCGACCCGACGCTCGACCAACTCGAAGCGCAGGCCGCCGACGCCAACCAGGATCTGCAGGCGGGCCTCGCGCGTCTGGCGCAGGCGCGCGCGGTGCAGCAGGGCGCGCGCGCCGGCTTTTTCCCGCGTATCGATGTCGGCGCCGGAGCGACCCGTCAGCGCGCGTCTCCCGCGTCGCAGGGCTTGGCCGCCGACGCCGACAGCGAGGCGAGCACGCTGTGGCGCGCCCAGGCGAGCGTCGCCTACGAGGCCGACCTGTTCGGCCGCATCGGCAGCACCGTCGCTGCCGCGAGCGCCAGCACGCAACAGCAGGAAGCGCTGTTTCGCTCGCTGCTCCTGGCGATCCAGGCCGACGTCGCGCAGGCCTATTTCGCCGTGCGCGAACTCGACTCGTTGGCCGCGCTCTACGTTGAAACGGTCAGTCTGCGCGAGCAGAACCTCAAGCTCTTCGAGCGCCGTTTCGACGAGGGCGACATCAGCGAACTCGAGCTCGCGCGCGTGCGCACCGAGCTCGCCTCGGCGCGTTCCGAGGCGATCGGCATCGCGCGCCAGCGCGCCGTCGCCGAGCACGCGCTGGCGATCCTGCTCGGCCAGGCGCCGGCGGCCTTCGCGCTGCCGGCGCAGCCGCTAGCCCGGGTGACGGTCAGCGTTCCGGTCGGCCTGCCGTCCGATCTGCTCGAACGGCGCCCGGACATCGCCGCCGCCGAACGCGCCATGGCCGCGGCCAATGCCCGCGTCGGAACGGCGCGCGCCGCGTTCTTCCCGCGCTTCGACCTGACCGGCGCCTTCGGCTACGAGTCCGCCGATCTTGGCGACCTGTTCAAGTGGAGTAGCCGCAGTTTTCTGCTCGGGCCGCTGGTCGGCACCATGCTGTCGCTGCCGGTCTTCGACGGCGGCGCGCGCCAGGCCGGGGTCGATCGGGCGACCGCCGCTTATCAGGAGGACGTCGCCAACTATCGGCAGAGCGTGTTGCGCGCCTTCAAGGAGGTCGAGGATAACCTCGTTCACTTGCGCCTGCTCGGCGACCAGACGCAGGCCCAGGGCGAGGCGGTGCTGTCGGCGCGGCGCGCGGCGCGTCTGTCGCAGATTCAGTTTCGCGAAGGCTCGATCAGCTACCTCGGGGTGATCGACGCCGACCGCAGCGTGCTGCAGCAGCAGCGCGTCGCCGTTTCGCTCGACGCCGAGCGCGCCCGAGCGACGGTGGGTCTGATCCGCGCCATCGGCGGCGGCTGGGGCGACGAAGTGAACGCCAAAGCGGGCAGCAAATCGGCCAGCGTACGGTGATTCGTCGCCCGGGCCGATCAGACCAGCTTGCGCTGCGCCAGATAGGCGAAGATCACCTCGAGCCGAGACACCGGGTCGTCGAGCTCAAGTAGTTTCTGGCGGGCCAGCGCCTGGACCGGGACGACTTCGCTCAGGCGGTAGCCGACCCACGCAGCGTCGTCGAAGAGGTGCGGCTCGGGCATTTTCTCGGGGCCGAGGTCGATGGCTATCTTTTGCAGCAAGGGAAGCAGCGCTCGCTGCGCCGCCGGTACGATGTGC
Source organism: Pseudomonadota bacterium (assembly GCA_018262095.1). GTDB lineage: Bacteria > Pseudomonadota > Gammaproteobacteria > Burkholderiales > Rhodocyclaceae > Propionivibrio. Next base: position 70 of record JAGTRW010000055.1, on the reverse strand, counting down.
GGCGGCGCTTCGGCGAGCAACTCGACCTGGGCGCGCAGCAGTCCGTCGGCTCCGGCATTCTGCGTGACGA
>JAGTRW010000079.1 GCA_018262095.1 Pseudomonadota bacterium | reverse complement strand
ACTTAACCGCCGGCGCCCATCAGCGCCAGCAGCACGCCGCCGGCGACCACGCTGGCGACCTGCCCAGCGGCGTTGGCGCCCATCGCGTGCATCAGCAGGAAGTTCTCGAAGTCCTCGTCCTGAGCGACGCGCTGACACACCCGGGCAGCCATCGGGAAGGCCGAGATGCCGGCCGCGCCGATGATCGGATTGACGGTGTTGCCGCCGGTGATCAGGTTGATGAACTTGGCAAACAGCACCCCAGCCGCGCAATCGACACAGAAGGCGAGCAAACCAAGGACCAGGATGAACAGCGTCGAGGTCTTGAGGAAGTCGGCGCCACCCATCGTCGAGCCGATCGCGAGGCCCAGCAGCAGGGTCACGGTATTGGCAATTTCATTCGACGAGGCCTTGGTCAGACGCTCGACCGCGCCCGATTCCTTCATCAGGTTGCCGAGCATCAGCATGCCGATCAGCGGGGTGGCGAAAGGCACCAGCGTTCCGACCATCACCGTGACGACGATCGGGAACATGATTCGCGTGCGACGGCTGATCTTGCGCTGGCTGTACGGCATGCGAATCAGCCGCTCCCTTTTGGTCGTCAGGGCATAGATGACCGGCGGCATGATGATCGGCACCAGCGACATGTAGCTGTAAGCCGCCACCGTGATTGGCCCGAGCATGTGTGGCGCGAGCAATCCGCTGACGTAGATCGAGGTCGGTCCGTCAATCGCGCCGATAATCCCGATCGACGCCGCTTCCGGCTGCGTGAAGCCCATCAAGAGGGCCAGAATCAGCGTCAGGAAGATCCCGAACTGACCCGCCGCGCCAAGCAGAACGAATTTCGGATTCTCCAGCAAGGGACCAAAGTCGGTGAGCGCCCCGATGCCGATGAAGACGAACAGCGGATACAGTTCGTTTTCAACGCCCATCCCGTACAGGATCTTGAGCATCCCGGTGTCGTCCATCAGCGGCGAAAGCGGCAGATTGGCGAGCATGCAGCCGGCGCCGATGGGCAGCAGCAGCAGCGGTTCGTAATCCTTGACGATCGCGAGATAGAAGAGGACGAACGAGACGCCGATCATGACCAGCGACTGCCAAGTGACGTTATTCACGCCCTTCATCAGCAGGCCGATCGTTTCTTGATCGATCATCGCTTAGTCCTCCTTGAATTTGACGATCGCATCACCGTGATCGACATTCTGGCCGGCGACCACGAAAACTTCGGCGATCGTTCCGGCACGCGGCGCGCCGATCACGTTGTGCATCTTCATCGCGTCGAGCACCGCCACTTGCTGGCCGCGCTCGACCGTGTCGCCCGCCTTGACCGAAACTTCGAGGATCACGCCAGGCATCGGCGCGCAGAGCGCACCCTTGCCGGCCGGACCCGCGGGCTTGCGCGCCGCAGGTGCCGCAGCAGCCGGTGACGCTTCCTTGCGAACCTTGGCCACCGTGCTCGCGGCACTGGCGCGCGGTGCAGCACCGGCGCCCGATTGCAGTCCCGGCGTAATCACCGCCTCGGCCAGATTCTCATCGCTCGACAGAGTCACTTGGTACGACTCGTCACCGACCACGACCTCGAACTGGTCGGCGGACAGCTCCTGCACGTCGATCACGAATTTCCGGTCACTAATATCCAATGTATAGCGTCGCATTATTTTCCTCTCGGCTGCCAATTTGTAGTTTGCCGCGCGCGGCCCGATGCTACCCAACGACTGGCGAACAGTTGGCTGCCCGGCCAGTAGCTGCGCATGAACGGCGCCGCTTGACGCCGAAGTATCAATTTGTGCTTCATCGTGGCGACCAGAATCGCCGCCACCAGATCGGCGGGCATGCCGTTGACCGTCGCCGGTTCCGGAACCTGCGCGCCGACCGCATCGTCGGCGACCGCCGCGATACGCTCCGCTTCGGCATTCGTTTCCAGTTCCGAAACGACCGCCTTAGGCTCCTTGTCGAGCATCAGGATCACCGTCAGCAGAGCCCACAGCAAGCCGAGCAAGGCGAAGACCAGTCCCATACCGAGGACGGTCATCTTCAAGCCCCATTCTAAATTCTCCATTTGAACCTCTCGTCAGATTTGATGATGTGAATCGATCAAGACAACAACCATCAGACCGGACACAGCCCGTGCTTCTTGGGCGGATTCTGCTGGACCTTGGTGCGCAGCACTTCAAGCGCACGCGCGAGCCGCGGACGCGTTTCGCGCGGTTCGATGACTTCGTCGATCTGACCGACGTCGGCGGCGCGGTAGGGATTGAAGAACTTCTCGCGATATTCTTCGATCAGTTCCTTCTCGCGTGCGGCCGGATCGGCAGCCTTCTTGATCTCTTCGCGGAACAGGATGTTGACCGCGCCCTGCGGGCCCATCACGGCGATCTGCGCCGACGGCCAGGCGAAGGTGATGTCGTTGCGCATCTGCTTCGAGCCCATCGCGACGTAGGCGCCGCCCATCGCCTTGCGCGTGACGATCGAAATCTTCGGCACCGTCGCTTCGCAGTAGGCGTAAATGATCTTCGCGCCGTGACGGATCACGCCGCCGTATTCCTGGCTCGTTCCCGGCAGGAAGCCCGGGCAATCGACGAAGGTGACGATCGGCACGTTGTAGGCATCGCACAGGCGGATGAAGCGCGCGATCTTGTCGGAAGCGTCGATGTTGAGCGCACCGGACATGTAGGCCGGCTGGTTGGCGACGACGCCGATCGAGAAACCGTCGAGGCGGGCAAAGCCGACCACCGCATTGGCGGCGTAGGCGGGCTGGATTTCGAGGAAGCTGTCCTGGTCGAAAATCGACTCGATTGCGTCGCGAATGTCGTAAGACTGGTTCTCGCCGTCGGGGATCAGTTCGTTCAGGGACTCGTCCATGCGATCGACCGGATCTTCCGGCGTGATCTGCGGCGGCTCTTCGTTGTTGTTCTGCGGCAGGTACGAGAGCAGCAGCTTGGAGAGCGCGATGCCGTCGGCTTCGGTCTCAGCCGACAGGTGCGCGACGCCGGAACGTCCGGTATGAATTTCGGCACCGCCCAGATCGGACGCGGTGACGATCTCGCCGGTCACCGCCTTGATGACGTCGGGGCCGGTCAGGAACATGTAGCTGTCGCCGGCCATGATCACGAAATCGGTGAGCGCCGGCGAATACACGGCACCCCCGGCACAGGGCCCGAGGATCAGCGAAATCTGCGGCACCACGCCCGAAGCCATCACGTTGCGAACGAAGACTTCGCCGTAAGCGGCCAGGCTGCGGACGCCTTCCTGAATCCGCGCACCGCCCGAATCACCCAGACCGATGATCGGGATACCGGCTTCGAGCGCCATATCCATGATGCGGCTGATCTTCTGCGACTGCACTTCGGAGAACGAACCGCCCATGACGGTAAAGTCCTGCGCATAAACCGCGACGCGACGACCGCTGACCTTGCCGAAACCGGTGATCACGCCGTCGCCGGGGAAACGCTGCTGGTCCAGACCAAAGGCCGTAAAGTCGTGGGTCGCCAAAGCACCGAATTCCTGGAACGAGCCTTCGTCGAGCAACATCGCCAAACGCTCGCGCGCGGTCAGTTTGCCCCGTGCATGCTGCTGGTCAATCCGCTTCTGACCACCGCCGAGTACCGCACGGCCGCGCATCTCGCGCAATACCTCCAAGTGCTTCTTCGTCTTTCCG
>JAGTRW010000054.1:50052-57896 GCA_018262095.1 Pseudomonadota bacterium | reverse complement strand
GGTCAGATCCAGCTCAAACCAGAAGACGCTGCCAACCCCAACCACGCTATCGACGCCGATTCGTCCGCCCATCAGTTCGACCAGCCGTTTGCTGACCATCAGCCCGATGCCGGTGCCCTCCTCGCTGCCGGTTTCCTTGCCCAGACGGTTGAACGGCTGGAAGAGTTGGGCGATCTGCTCGGCCGCGAGGCCCGCGCCGGTATCGCGAACGCTGATGCGCAGGCAGTCGCGCGAATTGGCGCTGACCTGCAGGCAGTCGACGACGACCAGCCCTTCGGGGCGGTTGTACTTGACCGCGTTGAACAGCAGGTTGATCAGCACCTGCTTGACGCGCATGCGGTCGGCATTGACGAAGATCGGCGTCTCGAAACGCGGGAAGCTCATGCCGATACCGCGCTTGTGCGCCTGCGGCTCGATCATCGCGCGGCACTCGAGCATCACCTCGACCAGCGACACCGGCTCCTGCGACAGCGTCACCTTGCCCGATTCGATCAGCGCCAGGTCGAGGATTTCATTGATCAGCTCGAGCAGGTACCAGCCGGCCTTGAGAATCTGGTCGATGCTGCGCTTCTGCGTCGCGCTCGGCGCCGGCGAGCCGGATTCGATGAGCTGGGCGAAGCCGAGGATGGCGTTGAGTGGCGTGCGCAGCTCGTGGCTCATGCTCGACAGAAAATCGCTCTTGGCGCGGTTGGCCTTTTCGGCGACGAAGGTCGCCAGTTCGAGCTCGGCATTCTTCTCGTGCAGCGCCTGTTCGAGCAAGGCACGCTCGGCTTCGGCGCGCTGGCGAACGGTGTTGTCGGTGCCGATCAACAGATAGCCGATGATCACCTCCTGCGCGTCGCGCAGCGCGGTGACCGAAACGACCGCCGGGAAGCGGCTGCCGTCCTGGCGGATATAGGTCAGCTCGTAGATGTCCTCGATGCCGCGCGAGGCCTTGAAGACCAGCGCGTCGAAGCCCGGCGCGATCGGCGTTTCGAGCTCCAGGCTCAAGGCCTGGGCGCGCGCGATCACTTCCTGCGGGTCGGAAATGTCGGCCGGCGTGATGGTGTCGATCACCTCGGCCGCGCGATAGCCGAGCATGCGCTCGGCGCCGACGTTGAAAATCTGGATGACCCCCTTGGCGTCGGTCGCGATGCTCGAAAAATTGGCGCTGTTGAAGATCGCGCTCTGCAGCGCGCCGGCCTTGACCAACGCCGCTTCGGCCTGCTTGCGCGCGCTGATGTCGCGAACGATGGCGGTAAAGAAGCGCTGGCCGCCGAGCCGCATTTCACTGACCGCGATTTCGAGCGGGATGGTGCTGCCGTCCTTGCCCCGGCCGAGCACCTCGCGACCGCGACCGGCGGCGCGCGCCGCCTCGCTGGCGGCGTAATACTCGAGATCGCCGCCGTCGTGCTCCGGCTGCTCCTGATCGAGCTCGGGAATCAGCACGCTGAATGCGCGTCCGGCAAGTTCGCCGGCGGCGTAGCCGAACATCCGCTCGGCGGCCGGGTTGACCGTTTCGATCGCGCCGCCGAGCGCGTGCAGCGTGATGACGCCGTCGGCGACGCTGTTGAGCACCGTTTGTACCAGCGCCGCGCTGTCGTTCAACGCCAACTGCAGGGCATACTCTTCGCTGACGTTGCGAAAAATCAGCACGGCGCCGACGACCTGATGGTTGCGGTCGCGAATCGGTGCGCAGCTGTCGGCGATGTCGTACTCGGTCCCGTCGCGCGAAATCAGTACGGTGTGATTGGCCAGTCCCTGCACCGTACCATGCGCCAGCGTCTCGATCACCGGCACCGTCGACGGCTGCCGCGAGGCCTTGTTGATGACGTGAAAGACATCGTCGATCGGACGACCGACGGCCTCGATCTGCGTCCACCCGGTGAGTTGTTCGGCGACCGGGTTGAGGCGCGTGATGCGCGCCTCAACGTCGGTCGCGACCACCGCATCGCCGATCGAGTCGAGCGTCACGTTGAGCTTTTCCTCGCTCTCGACCAGCGTCGCGTTGGCCTGCTGCAACTGGCCGTTCATCGTCTCCTGCGCATCGAGCAAATGCCGGGTTTCGAGGTGCAGCAAATCCTTGACGCGCTGCTGCGTCTGGCGGTGGATCAGCCAGGCGAAGCCCAGTGCGAAGAGCAAGCCGAGCAGGCTGGCGCCGACGATCAGGCTGAACATGCGGCGCATGTCCGACCGGAATTCGACCTCGCGCTGCGCCAGCAGCTTCTCCTCGAGGTCGATGAAGCTGCGGATTTCGCCGCGAATCGAATCCATCAGGCGCCGGCCCTGGCCGCTGGAAACGAGCGCCAGCGCGCCGGCCTGGTCGTGCTGGCGGCGCAGCTCGATGGCTTGGGACATTTCCGCGAGTTTGCTCTCGACCAGCGGCGAGACGGCGTCGAGATGGCGCTTCGCCGCGGCGAGCAGCGTCTTGCGCTGCAATTCGAGCAGATGCTCGCTGATGCTGTCGCGCTCGGTCAAATACGGCTGCAGAAAGGCCTCGTCACCGGTCAGCAGATAGCCGCGCTGCCCGCTCTCGGCGTCCTTCAACGCCGAGAGAAAGCCGATCGCGCTCGCAATCACGTCGTCGGTATGCTTGCGCACGCCGGCGGCGTCTTCGATCTGCCTGAAGGTCGACAGCGAAATGATCACGCCGAGCACCAGCAGCAGGCTGGCGACGAGCAGCCAGGCGATGATCTTGTTCGTCGCTTTCAACGGCAAACCAGCGTCGATCGCGCCGCAGCGGCGGCCCGCGGCGGCATTGAACTGTCAGCGTATGTTTCGTGCATTTGCAACTCCGGTTAAAACCTTTGCCGGGCAGGCAAATCGCGACGCCCGGGATACTGCTCGAAACTACTTATACGCCGATCCGCAGCGCACTCGCATCTTTCGCCGGCCGGCGTCAGGCCGAGCTCAGCCGCCACCGACCAACACCTCGACCCGATGCGCCAGTTGGTCGTCGACCAGCAGCAGCACGGTCCCGGCCTGCACGCTGCCGTCGAGCGTCAGGCGACTGACGCCGGCGTCACCAGCGGCCTGCGTGACGACGATGTGGTAGCTCGTTTCGCGATAGCGGTAATCGATCTCGAACGACGGCCAATGCGCCGGCAGGCAGGGGGAAAAGCGCAGCGTATCGGCCTCGCGCTGCAGGCCGAGCAGCGATTCGGTGATCAGTCGGTACATCCAGCCCGCCGACCCGGTGTACCAGCTCCAGCCGCCGCGCCCGGTATGCGGCGCCAGCGCATAAACGTCGGCAGCGACGACGTAGGGCTCGACCTTGTAGGTGGCGACCGCCGCCGCCGACAGCGCATGATTGACCGGGTTGATCATCTCCATCAACTCCCAGGCGCGCTCGGTCTGGCCAAGCGCGGCAAAGGCCATCGTCGCCCAGATCGCGGCGTGCGTGTATTGCCCGCCGTTTTCGCGAACGCCCGGGAGGTAGCCGCGGATATAACCCGGATCGAGCGCCCCATGGTCGAACGGCGGATCGAGCAAGGCCACGAGCCTTGCGTCGCGGCGCACCAGCTGCTCGCTGACCGCAGCCATGGCTTGCTGCGAACGCTCGCGGTCGAATTCTCCACGACCAGCGGACAGCACCGACCAGCTCTGCGCGATCGAATCGATGCGGCATTCGTCGTTGCCGGCCGAACCCAAGACGCTGCCGTCGTCAAAATAAGCGCGGCGGTACCACTTTCCATCCCAGGCGTTCTCTTCGATACGCTGGCGCAATTGCTGACGCTCGCTGCGGCACAGCTGCGCGAATTCTTCGTCGCCGTGCGCCGCGGCGACCGGTGCGAACTGCCCGAGCACCTCGCAGAGGAAGAAACCGAGCCAGACGCTCTCGCCCTGACCGCCAACGCCGACCCGGTTCATGCCGTCGTTCCAGTCGCCGGAGCCGATCAGCGGCAGGCCGTGCGCGCCGAAACGCAGGCCATGGCGGATGGCGCGAACGCAGTGCTGGTAGACACTGGCCTGGTCGGCCGAGTGGCCGGGCAGATCGTAGTACGAGTCGTCCTCGGCATTGACCGCGCGGCCTTCGAGAAAACCGACCGCTTCGGCGAGCAACGCGGTATCGCCGGTTGCCGTGAGATAGCGCGAAACCGCCAGCGGCAGCCACAGATAATCGTCCGAACAATGCGTACGAACGCCGCGCCCCGACGGCGGATGCCACCAGTGCTGGACGTCGCCCTCGACGAACTGGCGGCTGGCGCAGAGCAGCAGCTGCTCGCGCAGCCGCGCCGGGTCGGCGTGGATCAGCGCCATCGCGTCCTGCAGCTGGTCGCGGAAGCCGAAAGCGCCGCCCGACTGGTAATAGCCGCTGCGCGCCAAGATCCGGCAGGCCAGCGTCTGATAGATCAGCCAGCCGTTGACCAGCACGTTGAGCGCCGGGTCGGGGGTGGCGACCTGCACCGCGCCGAGCGTTCGCTGCCAGTACTGGCGCACCGCCTCGAGCGCGCCGCGCGCCGCGACGGCGCCGCGGAAGCGCTGTACCAGACGGCTGGCGTCGTCAGCATTGCGCCCGACGCCGAGGCGGAAAATGATCTCGCGCTGCTGGCCGTCGGCCAAATCGCAGCGCACCTGCAACGCGGCGCACGGATCGAGACCGGCGCCGACCTTGCCCGACAAGCGCGTGCGGCGCAGCGCCGCCGGATCGCGCAGCGAACCGTTGCGGCCGATGAACTCGGTGCGATCGCCGGTCAACGTGCGCGCCGGATCGTCGACGTCGTAGAACGCCTGGCGATCGGCAAACTCGCTGCTGTAGGCGTTGCGCGCATAAAGCGCGCCGCTTTGTGCGGCGATTTCGGTCGCCACGTGCATCGCCGATTTCTCGCGTAGGTCGCCGAGTACCCATTCGACGTAGCCGGTCGCCGAGAGCCGGCGCGGCCGCCCCGACTCGTTGCGTACTTTGAGCACCGAGAACTTGACCGACTCGTCGAGCGCGACATAGATCCACAGCTCCGAACGAATTCCGCCGGACTTGGTTTCGAAGACGCTGTAGCCAAAGCCGTGGCGGATCACGTAAGTCGTTGCCGCGCGCACCGGCAAGGGCGTCGGCGACCAGACCTGGCCGCTCTCCTCGTCGCGCAGATAAATCGCTTCGCCGGAAGCGTCGCTGACCGGGTCGTTATGCCACGGCGTCAGGCGAAATTCGTGGGCGTTCTCGCCCCAGCTATAAGCCATCCCGCTCTCGGAGACGACGGTACCGAAATTGGCGTTGGCCAGCACATTGACCCACGGCGCCGGCGTCACTTCGCCCGGCGCGAGGGTGATCACGTATTCGCGGCCGTCGGCTGAGAAGCCGCCGATCCCGTTAGCGAGGATCAGATCCTTGGCCGGCATCGCTTCGCCCGCCGTCGAGTCGGCGCGCGGCGCGCGCGTCGGCTTGAGCTGCGGCGGCCGCGCTTCGATCAAATGGCGATCGTCGAGCTGCTCGGCGAGCGTTCCGCGGCTGTCGGAAATCACCGCGCGCGCCACCGACTTGAAGAGGATCCGGTCCTCGCCCGAGATGTGCTCGGCCGGCCGAACGAAAATGCCGCCCGGCCGATCGATGACGCTGGCCTCGATTCCCGAGGCGATCAGCCCGACGATCTGGTCCTGCAGTTGCTGCCGGTAGCCGGCGTGATCCTCGTTCCAGATCACCAGGTCGACGGCCAGCCCCTTGAGGCGCCAGTAAGCGTGCGCCTCGACCAGCTGGCGGACGAGCGCGATGTTGGCGGCGTCGGCAATCTGCAGCAGGACGATCGGCAGGTCGCCGGAAATGGCGTAGCCCCACAGCCCCGACTGGTTGCGCCGGTTGCTGATCAAGACCGCCGCGTCGGCGCGCAGCGCCGCGTTGGCGAAGATCACCGAAGCGGCGAGCCGCGCGTAGAGCTGCGCGTCGATCTCGCTGGCGTTGAGCTGGCGCAGCACCACCTGGCTGTGCGTCCACGAGAGGTCGAGCACGCGATCGGAAAGATTGCGGTCCTGATACTTGTCGATCAGTCCGAGCGCCAGCTCGCGGCTTTCGGCCATTCCGGTGACGATGTCGACGGTCACCGACTTGCCCGGATCGATGGCGATCGAATGGCGAATCGCGACGATCGGATCGAGCACCGAGCCGTCGCTGCCCGCCAGCGGATCGCGCCCGCTCATCGCCAGCGGCGCGGCAGCGCTGCGACCACGGCCGATGAACCGCGAGCGATCGGTCTCGAACGACACTTCGCCGAGCGGCGCGCCGTGCACCGCCATCAGGTGCAGCAGCCACGGCGACACTTCGTCGGCCGAACGCGGCCGGCGGGTGGCGACGATGGCGCGCCGCTGGCGCAGGATTTCGGTGTGCACGAACAGGTTCGAGAACGCCGGATGCAGCGCGTCGGACGCCTGGCTGGCGATCACCACTTCGGCGTAACTGGTGACCTCGATGATCCGGCGCTGGCGCGAACGATTGGTGATGCGCACGCGGCGCAGCTCGATGTCGTCCTCGGGCGAGATGACGATCTCGCTATGCGTCTCGAAATAGCCGCCGCCCGCGCCGACGTCGCCGGCGACCGCGTCGTGGCGGCGAAACTCGGCGCGACCCTCGGAGAAGATCGCTTCGTAGCGCTGCGCGCGCTTGCCGCTCGGCTGATGCGCCGCCGACCACCAGACGTCGTTCTCGCCGCTGCCCGACAGCTCGCGCAGGTAGCAGAAGCTGCCCCAGTCGTCGCAGGTCGCGTCCTCGCGCCAGCGGGTGACCGCCAGGTCCTTCCAGCGGCTGTAGCCGCCGCCGGCGTTGCTGACCATCACGTGATAGCGGCCGTTGGACAGCAGCTGCACCTCGGGGATCGGCGTGTCGGCACTGGCCAGGACGCGGATCGGTATCGCTTCGACGAGCGACGTCGAGGCCACTTCGGCGAGCCGCGCGGTATGCGAAAACAGCGCGGTGACCCTGGGAATTCGCTCCTGCAACAACAGCATCACCGCCTGGAACAGCCGATCGGAAGCGAAGCGGCGCTGCATCGGGCGGTTGAGCAACTGATAGGCGATCGCCAGCAGGCTCATTCCCTGGTGATGCGCCATGAACGAGCGCACCACCGTGCATGATTGGCCGCGCCGCTGGCGCGCGGCCGTGTAGTCGATCGCCTCGAAAAAACCGAAGCGCCCGATGAAGCCCTTGGCGGCCAGCTTTTCGAGATTGAGACAGGCCGCCTCGGGCGCGACCATCAGCGCCAGCACCGAGGCGTAGGGCGCGACGACCAGGTCCTCGGCGAGTCCGCGCTTGAGCCCGAGGCCGGGAACGCCGAAGGCCCGGTATTGATAATTGAGCTGCACATCGACGCTGTTGTAGCCCGATTCGGAAACGCCCCACGGCACGCCGCGCTGATGGCCATACTCGATCTGGCGCGCGACGGCGGCCTTGCAGGTCTGGTCGAGCAGCGTGCCGTCGTAGGTCGGCATCACCAGCAGCGGCATCAGATACTCGAACATCGAGCCGCTCCACGAGAGCAGCACCGGGTCGCCGCCGGTGGCGGTGAGCAGGCGCCCGAGCGCGAACCAGCTCGCCTGCGGCAGTTGGCCCTGGGCGATGGCGACGAAACAGCCAAGCCGCACCTCGGACGCCAGCAGGTCGTAGAAGCCAGTATCCATGCGGTGTTCAGCGACGTTGTAGCCGATCGAGAGCAGATGACGCGTGCTGTCGAAGAGAAAATCGTAATCCATTTTCGCCAATTCGCCGGCCTGCCGCGCCAGCGCGTCGAGTTCGGTGATCCGCTCGCGCGCTGCGACGCTGCCGGCGGCGGCGAGCTCGCGCAGCGTCGGCAGCGCGTTGCCGGCATGGCTGGCTGCGGGCGGCGCCAGGGTGCTCAGTTCATCGCGCGCGGCGCGGCATTGCCCGGCCAGCGCCTGCGCCC
>JAGTRW010000054.1:0-50045 GCA_018262095.1 Pseudomonadota bacterium | reverse complement strand
GTCGACGCCAAAGGCAGCGACGACCTGCTCGGCGCCGCTGGCGAGCTCGACCAGCGCCGCGCGAGTCGCCGCCAGATCGTGCGGCGCTGACGCCAAAATGCGGTCGAGCGCCGGCGCGAATTCGCCCAGCGCGGCGGCGACCCGGTTCGGCGCGGACTCGCCGGCGACCGCCGCCAGCGCTTCCTGGAGAACGCCCAAGGTGTCGGACAGGCCGTCGAACAGCCGTTCGCCGACGATCGAATCGTCGGCGACGGCGAGCAGCCCGGCGCGCAGCGTCAGCAGGTGGCCGGCGAGGTTGCCGCTATCGACCGTCGAGATGTAGAACGGCGCCAGCGGCTGTAGCGTCTGCGTGTCGTACCAGTTGTAGAAGTGTCCGCGGAAGCGTTCAAGTCCGGCCAGCGTGCGCAGGGTATCGGCCGTACGCTGCGCCAGCGGCCCGGCCGCCAGGTAGCCAAAATCGTAGGCGGTAAGGTTGGCCAGCAAGGCCAGCCCGATGTTGGTCGGCGACGTGCGGTGCGCGATCGCGGCAGTACGATAGTCCTGAACGTTGTCGGGCGGCAGGAAGTGATCGTCGGGACCGACGAAGGTATCGAAAAAAGCCCAGGTGCGGCGCGCCAAGCGGCGCAGAAAATTCGTCTGACTCGGCGTCAGCGTCGCCGCGCGGCGCGCCAGCGGACGACTGATCCACCAGGCGAGCAGCGGCGACGCGAGCCACAGCAGCAGGATAGGCGCCGCGACGACGAGCGCCGCCGGCCGGCTGCCGCCAAGATGGATGGCCGCCGCGACGGCGATCAGCGGCCCTGCCCACATCGCGCGAGCGGCGGCGACGAGTTCTCCCAATTCGCCGCGGCCCCGCGCCGCCGCCTTGAGCTCGGCTTCGCCCGACGGATTCCACTCGAGCAGCAGACGATGTGTCACCACCGTCCGCCACAGCGTCAGACCGATCGCTTGCAGGCTGTAGCCGGCTTCGTGCGGCAGGCAGGCGAGTTCGAACGCCACCTGCCGAACGCGCCGCGAAGCCGCGCGCGCAACCGTCGCCAGGTGCTGGCGCAGCAGGATCTCAGCGGGAGGCTGAAAGGTCTCGAGCAGCGCGCCGCAAAACGTCGGAATCAGCAAGACGCCGAGCACCGCCAGCGTCCACCAGGCCGGCGCGGCGAGCCCCCCCCAGCCGAGCACCAGCAGCAGCGTCAGCGCCGCCGGGACCAGGCTGCGCCGCAAGTTGTCGAAGAGCTTCCACTGCGCCAGCGCCGACAGCGGATTCTTCTGCCGCGCCTCGTCTTTCACCCTTCCCGGAACGCTGCGCAACAGCCAGCCGGCCAGTTGCCAGTCGCCGCGAATCCAGCGGTAGCGGCGGCTGACGTCGGCGTCGTAACGCGCCGGGTAATCCTCAAAGAGCTGCACGTCGCTGAGCAGCCCCGAGCGCACGTAACAGCCTTCGAGCAGATCGTGGCTGAGGATCAGGTTCTCGGGGAAACGGCTGGTCTGCGGGCCACCGAGCACCTGCGTGAAGGTGTCGACGTCGTAGATCCCCTTGCCGATGAACGACCCTTCGCCGAACAGGTCCTGGTAGACGTCGGAAACCGCGCGCGTGTAGGGATCGATTCCCGGTTCGCCGCCGTAGAGCCGCGCGTAACGCGAACGGTTGGTCCCCGGCAGGCTGATCGCGACGCGCGGCTGCAGGATGCCGTAGCCGTCGACGACCCGCCCTTTTGCCGCATCGTAAAGCGGGCGGTTGAGCGGATGCGCCATGGTGCCGACGAATTGCCGCGCCGCATCGCGCGGCAGCTGGGTGTCGGTATCGAGGGTGATCACGTACCTGACGTCGCCGAGCACCGCAATGTCTCCGGCCAGGTGCGAAAAAGCGTCGCTCCCTGCTTCGCCGCCGGGTGCCGGCGAGCGCAGCAAGGCATTGAGGTCGGCCAGTTTGCCGCGCTTGCGCTCGTAGCCCATCCACACGCCCTGCTGCGGATTCCAGCGCCGCGCGCGATGGAACAGGAAGAAGACGTCGCCGCCGCCGGTCGGCCGCGCGTATTTTTCGTTGAGTTCGTCGATTCCCGCCTGCGCCAGGCGCACCAGCGCTTCGTCGGCGGGCAGCGCTGGCTGGTCGGCGTCGCCAAAATCGGTGAGCAAGCCGAAGTGCAGGTGGTCGTCGCGATTGGCCAGAAAGCGCACCTCCATCGCCTCGATCAGGTGGCCGACGCCCGCGGCGCTGGTCAGCATGGTCGGTACCACCACCAGCGTGCGCGAAGACGACGGGATGCCGTCGGAAAAATCCATTCGCGGCAGCGCGCGCGGCGTCACCAGCAGGCTCGCCAGCCAGTTGACCAGGGCCACCACCAAAGGGCTCACGGCGAGCAGCAGCAAGCCACCGAACAGGACTTCAAGGGCTGCGGCGGGCGCTGGCCCGGCCCAGAAGCCGGCAGCGTTTAGCGGCTGCGCGCGGCCGAACAGCCCACTGGCGAGCAGCGCGCTACCGAGAACGATCGAACCCAGATAGAGCGTGAGTGGCATGCGCGCCGCCGCTCGGCGCACGCGCTGCCTGGCGGAAAACCGCTGTTGCGCGAGGGTCTCGAGTTGCGCCAAGCCCTTGCCGATCAGGTAATAGCCAACGTGGCGCTGGCGCGGATCGCCGGCGCTACCGGTATCCTTGGCCACCGTGGCCAGTACGACAGCCTGACGCGCGACCTCGCCCTCGCTCAGCTGCCCCGCTTTGGCGATCGCCTCGGTGGCGTGGCGATAGCGGTCGCGCGTCGCGAAATCCATCGCGCCGTAGACGCCCGCGGGGTCGCCCAGCAAGGTCTGCTCGACAGCGCTCTGCGTCTCGACGAAGACGCGCCAATCGACCGCGCCGAGCAGCCGCAGACTGCCGATGCTGTTGCTCACCGAGACCTGGTCGGCGGCCTGCTGCTGATTCTCCGACTGCACCAGCAGCTCGATGGTCAGCCCCGACGCGGAGAGCCGCTGCTCGATCCAGGTCAGCGGCAAGGCCAGCGCCGGACCGCGCCCCTGCAGCCGGCGCGCCAGCTCGGCGACGAAGGCGCTGGTCAGCGGCGGGCTCGAACGCGCCATGTCGGCGATCACCAGGATCAGCCCCTGAGGATCATTTTCGGCGGTCTCGCTCATCTGGTCGGCCCAGACGTTGGCCAGGTTGCGGTCGCCGCGGCTGGTCGCGATGCGCCCGCCGACCCGGCGCAGATTCTCGATCACCGCCAGGCGCAGCATGATCGGCGTCGCCCACAGCTCGCCGAGCTTGAGCGGCGTCACGCTCTGGTAGGCGGCGATGAAGCGATTGAGGACCTCGGCATCGACGCGGCCGTCGCCGTGCGCGATGATTTCGAGCGCCAGCACATAGACGCGCGGCAGCCCGGGAGCTGGCGAGAGCGGATCGGCCAGGCGCGGCAGATCGCGGCTGTAGCCTTTGGGCAGGTGCCGTTTGGCGGTACGGATCTGCTCTTCGATGAGATAGAAGTTGTCGAGCAGCCATTCGCCGGCAGGCGCAATCCGGCGCTTCTCGGTGACCGCCGCGGCGAGCAGATTGCAGACGCTGACCAGCACGCCTTCGTTGGCGGCCAGGCGCAGCAGCAGCTGATCCGGCGCCCGCCCGCTCGCCAGACGGTGCGCGGCGGCCAGCGCCTTGCCGTGCTGCGCCATCTGATCGGTGCTGAACAATTCAGCGCGCAACGGGGATTCTTCGTCGAGCAGCGGCGTGTCGTCGACCAGCGCCCTTACCGTCGATAGGTGGAAATTCCTGAGGAACCGGGTGCCGATATTCACTTCAGTGCGCCTTTCGATTGGACAATATGCGAGCGACGCGCTGTCGCTCCTGCTGCAAGCTGCCAAAGCGCAGCGCGTACTGGCGCGTAAATTCGGCGCCGAGAAAGAAGATCTGTGCCGAGTAGTAGACCCACAGCAGCACGGCGATCAATGATCCGGCGGCGCCAAAGCCCGAGGCGACGCCGCTGTTGCCCAGATACAGGCCGATCGCGTATTTCCCGAGGTTGAACAGCGCCGCGGTGAAAACGGCGCCGATCCAGACGTCGCGCCACGACAGCGCGGCCTCGGGCAAGGTCTTGTAGATGATGGCGAACATGCTGGCGATGACGGCGAAAGAAACGATCGTCGACAACATCGATAGCGTTGCCAGCAACAGCACCGAACTGCTCGGCATCCCGCCGACAAAACCTTGCAGCAGCGGTTCGAGCATCGCCAGCGCGGCGCTGACGACCAGCGAAACGAGCAGCAGGAAAGCCAGCACCAGCACCAGGCCGAAAGACAGCAGGCGGGTTTTGACGAATTCGCCGAACGACGACTGCGCCGAGCGCTCGATCTCCCACACCTCGTCGAGGCTGTTCTTCAACTCGACGAAGACACTGGTCGCACCGACCAGCAGCAGGACGCCGGCAATCAGCGTCGCCAGCAAACCCGACGCCGGATCACGCGCCGCGGCCAGCAGCGCCTGGATGGCCTGTGCGCCATTCGGCCCGACCAGCCCCTGGACCTGGCCAACGATCGCCCCCTGCGCAGCGTCGGCGCCGAACACGTAGCCGGCAACGGCAATCGCCAGCAACAGGATAGGCGTCATCGAGAACAGCGTATAGAAGGCCAGCGCCGCGCTCTTGCTGCCGGCGCGGTGATCAAACCAGGCGGCGAACGATTCTCTGAACACCATCCGCAGTCGACCTTGCCAGGGCGCCAGCCCCCGGCAGGCAGCAAGCGCGCGCGGGCGAACAGTGCAGGTGAGCAGCCGCATGGGCAGCCTCTATCGAATTCTGGTTAGCGCTGGACCGCAGCGCCTTGACGCTCGCGCCGCGGCCGAGATCAGCCTCAATTACTTGATGCGCATGTCGTTCTTGACCGATTTGACGCCGGCCACGTGGCGCGTCACTTCAACCGCCTTGTTCATTGCCGTCGGCGAACTCACGAAACCGCTCAATTGGACCGCGCCCTTGAAAGTCTCGACGTTGATTTCGGCGACCTTGAGCGTCGGCTCGTTGAGGATCGCCGCCTTGACCTTGGTGGTGATGACGCTGTCGTCGACGTACTCGCCGGTTCCCTCTTGCTTCGAGGTCGATGCGCAACCGACCGCGGTGACCAGCATGACGGCGAGAAAAATGCTTGAAAGATATTTGTTGAGTTGTTTCATGGTCGCTTCTCCAGAGGAAATGCAGGGCAGCTCCGACGCTTGCCGTACTGCGCAGCGTCGTCCCCAAAGGCTTGCGCTACGGCGCGGCGCACCGTCTCGAGACCTCCCCTGCACGATAGCCAGCGGCGCTGGCGGCGTCGGTGCGCTGTCGCACATAGCGTAGCGGCGGCGGCCAACCCGCTTACGGTGCGCCGCCCAGCAGGCGCGCGAAATCGGCGGCCGCCAGCGGCGGGTTGAAGAGATAGCCCTGCCCTTCGGCGCATTGTCTGGCGAGCAGGAAGTCGGCCTGCTGCCGAGTTTCGACGCCTTCGGCGACGACCCGCAAGCGCAGGCCCAGGCCCATGCCGATCACGGCGCTGACGATCGCCGCCGCGTCGGCGTCGGTGGCGACGTCACGCACGAAGGACTGGTCGATCTTCAAGGTGTCGATCGGGAAGCGCTGCAGATAGCTCAGGCTCGAATAACCGGTGCCAAAATCGTCGATCGCCAGCTTGACGCCCATCGCCTTGAGCGCCGCGAGCGATGACGCCGACGCCTGCGCGTTGTGCATGATGACGCCTTCGGTCAGCTCGACTTCGAGATAACGCGCGGCCAGCCCGGTCTGCGCGAGCGTCTGCGCCAGACCGGCCAGAAAATTCTTGTCGCGAAACTCGAGCGCCGAGACATTGACCGCCACCGGTACGGCGCACAGTCCCGCGGCGAGCCAGGCCTTGACCTGGCGGCACGCCTCGCGCAGCACCCAGCGGCCGATCGGAACGATCAGCCCGCATTCCTCAGCGATCGGGATGAATTGCGCCGGCGAGATCAAGCCGAGCTCTGGATCGAGCCAGCGGATCAGCGCTTCGGCGCCGGTCAGAATGCCCGACGCCATGGCGATCTGCGGCTGATAGAGCAGCACGAACTCTTGATTCAGCAGGGCGCGGCGCAGACTGCTTTCGACGGCCAGGCGGCGCACCGCGCGCGTGTTCATGTCGGCCTTGAAGAACTGGTAGTTGTTGCGCCCGCACGATTTGGCGTGATACATCGCGGTGTCGGCGTTCTGCAGCACGCTGTCGCAGCTGACGCTGTCGTCGGGGTAGACGCTGACACCGATGCTCAGCGTGACGTGCAGTTCGCGCTCGCCGATCAGGTGCGGCAGCGCCGCAGCGGCGAGCAGCTTTTCGGCGATCTGCGCCGCGTCGTGTGGCTTTTCGATTTCAGCGAGCAGGATCACGAACTCGTCACCGCCCTGGCGGCATACGGTATCGGTGGCGCGCACGCACGACACCAGCCGCCTGGCCACCGACTCGAGCAAGCGGTCGCCGACGGCATGGCCGAGCGAGTCGTTGATGTGCTTGAAATGATCGAGGTCGAGGAAGAGCAGCGCGACCTGCCTGCGGTGCCGGCTGGCCAAGCGGATCGCCTGCGTCAGCCGCTCGGTGAGCAGCACCCGGTTGGGCAGGCCGGTCAGAAAATCGTGCTGGGCGAGGTGCGTCATCTTGAGCGCCATCGATTTGGACGCGCTGACGTCGTGGAAGACGATCACTGCGCCGCTGACCTGACCGTCGCGGTCGTGGATCGGCGCCGACGAATCCTCGATGGCGAACTCGACGCCGTCACGGCGGATGAGCACGCAATCGCCGGCCAGTTCGACGGTCCGGTCGTCGCTGATGGCGAGCAGCGCGGGATTGGCAATCGTGCGCCGGGTGGTGCCGTTGACGACCCGGAAGACATCGGCCAGCGAACGCCCCATCGCCTCCTGGTAGGACCAGCCGGTCATCGCTTCGGCGACCACGTTCATATAGCTCAAGTGGCCCTGCAGGTCGGTGCTCAGCACGGCGTCGCCGATCGAGTTGAGCGTCACCTGGGCGCGCTCCTTCTCATCGAACAGCGCGGCTTCGACCGCGCGCAACCTGAATTCGGCGGCCTTGCGCTCGCTGATGTCCTCGACCGTCTTGACGCGACCGTTGAAGTGCCGGCCGTAAAGCAGCGGCGCGCTGCTGACGCGCGTCCACACCACGCTGCGATCGTCACGCAAGAACCGATATTCGGTCTGGAACGGCTCCTCACCCATCGCCGCAGCGCGCCACTCGGCGAGAACCCGCGGCCGGTCTTCCGGGTGGATCGCTTTCATCCAGTTGCTGCCGAGCGCCTGTTCGAAATCGAGTCCCGAGATCGTGTGATAAGCAGCGTTGGTATAGACGCAACTGGCTTGCGCATCGGCGACGAAGATGCCGAGCGGCGAGGCATCGCTCATCGCGCGAAAGCGCGCCTCGCTATCCTGCAGTCGGTCGCGCGCGTCGCGCCGCTCGATCGCGTAACGCAGCGCACGCGGTAGCCAGTAGGCGTCGACATGGGCTTTGACGAAATAGTCCTGGGCGCCGCGCCGCAAGGCCTGGCGCGCGACATCTTCGTTGCTCGCGCTGCTCAGGATGAGGATCAGCGCCCCGGGCACCGCGTCAAACACCCGATCGAAGGCGTCGATCCCCTGCGCGTCGGGCAGCGTCAGATCGAGCAAAACGACGTCGATGCCGCCGCCGGCCAAGCGTTCGAGCGCGGCAGACAGATGCGTCACCCAGTCGAGGAGAAACGGGCTGCTGCCGGTGCCGGCCAAGGCATCCTTGATCAGCCGCACATCGGCAGCATCGTCTTCGACGATCAGCACAGAAATCGGCAGATCGATCATGAACCTGGCTCCCCAGACACTTCAGCGGCGAGCGTGGGAAGCCCGATGCGGGAAAAATGTCCAGGTCGATTCATCGGTCGACAAACTCAGAAGCTCTTGGTCGAAGACACGGGACATTTCGTTTTGCCGCCGATGACCTGCGGCAAAAAAGCGTGTCGCTGCTCGCGCAAATTCCCTTCCCAGCTGCACTGCAAGGAAATGCAGCGGTAGCGGTGGAGCGGAATGAACAGACCCAGCAGCAGATCGGCAAGTCGCGGTGCGACGCGAAACAGCGCCGACGAACAGCGCGGACAAGCGCGCCCGCAGGCGGAAAATCCGAAGTTGTCGCGCGGTGCAACGAGCAGCGTGAAGCGCCTGGAAATCATCACTGGAGTCCTCTCGAGAATTGACCTGCGGCACCGTCATGTTCGGCGCCGCGGCGCTATTTGCACGAACGGCGAGAGACCAGCAAGGCGGCGACGAGAGCGGCCAGCGACGCCACGCCGATCACTTTCCAGGGGTTCTCGCTGAGGTACTCGCTGGTCGCTTCGGCGGCGCCGCAGGCTTTGCGGGTGACCACCAGACGGGCGTCGTCGATTCGCGTTTTGACGTTGGCCAGCTTGGCTTCGATGCTCTGGCGCGCCACCGCCAGCTCTTCGGAAGTCGCACTGGCGATATCCGTGAGCAGCGCATCGGCGTCGCCGACGATGGCCTTGAGGTCGTTGACCAGGGCTTCCTTACTGCGCTGGACGTTACTGCTGTTAAATGCGTTGCTCATGATGCCTCCTGTGACAGGTGAAAGACGGGGTCAGCGCTCAAGCGCGCCATCGCCCGGGGGATGAGACGGCGCCCTCAAGCGGACGGGTTCTCTGTGTTGAATCCTGCCGCGCCGCGCAACGGCCGTCTGTGCGCCAGCGAACGCACGACCAGCGGGCTGGACACTGTGCGCTGTCGTACAGACGCGCCGTCTTGCCACCGGCAAGCTGGCGGCAAGGTGTCGACGATAGCCAGCGCAACCAAGGCAGGCCGCCGTACGCGCCGAACTGAAACACCGCCGCCAAGAGGGCATTGCCCTTTGGTTAGCGCTTACCGCAAGGAGATCTCAAATGTCATTAGGAACAATTCTGCTGATCGTCGTGGTGTTGATGCTGATCGGCGCCATTCCCAGCTGGCCGCACAGCCGCAGCTGGGGTTACGGCCCGAGCGGCGGCATCGGACTGGTGCTGGTCATCCTGCTCATTTTGTTGCTGCTGGGCAGGATCTAGCGGCTCGCCGAGGCACCGACCTGTTGCAGCAGCGCGGCCAGGGGCAACGGTTGGGCGAAGAAATAGCCCTGCCCCTCCTGGCAGCCGAGTTGCTGCAGCACGTCGGCCTGTTCGGCGCGCTCGATGCCTTCGACGGTGATCGACATGTGCATGGCTCGGCTCAAGGTCACGATCGCCTCGACCACCGCGCGCTGGCTCTCGCTTGCCGGCAGATCGACGATGAACGAGCGATCGATCTTGATGCGTTTGATCGGCAGGTCGCGCAGCACGCTCAGCGACGAATAGCCGGTGCCGAAATCGTCGATGCTGACGGCGACGCCGATGTCGTCGAGCGCCTTGAGCACGAAGAGGCTGCGTTCGGTCGTCTGCAGCACGCTTTCGGTGATTTCGAGTTCAAGCGCGGCGGCCGGGAAACCGGTCTCGTCGAGAACCGCCTTGACGACGGCGACAAAATCGTCGCACAGGTATTGGCGCACCGACACATTGACCGCGACGTGGAAGTTCTCGCCGCGCGCGGCGCTGGCGCTGACCGACTCGAGCATTTCGCCGCAGGCGCGCCGCAGCACCCAGCGCCCGAGCTGCTCGATGATGTCGCTCTGCTCGGCGACGGCGATAAAGCTGCCGGGGTAAATCATGCCGCGCTCCGGATGCAGCCAGCGCACCAGCGCTTCGACGCCGACGATCCGCCGCCCGTCGAGATCGACGCGCGGCTGGTAATGGACGACCAGCCGATCGGTTTCGATGGCGCGCCGCAAGCCTTGCTCGACATCCATCCGCTCGCGCGTTTGCACCGACATGTTCTCGGCGTAGAAGTGATAGCGGTTGCGCCCCGCGGCCTTGGCCGTGTACATCGCCATGTCGGCGGCGCGCATCAGTTGCTGGCTGTCGGCACCGTTGTCCGGGAACACCGCGATGCCCAGGCTGGCGGTGACGGTGAGCAGTTCGCCGGCGACCTCGATCGGCACCCGCAATTGATTGAGAATCTTCTGCGCCAGCTGCGTCGCGTAATCCGGGTTGGTGCTGCCGGCCAGAACCACGAATTCGTCGCCACCGAGGCGGGCGACCGTATCGCTGCTGCGCAGCACGCTCCTGAGCCGTTCGCCGATGGTGCGCAACAATTCGTCGCCGAAAGCATGGCCGAGCGTGTCGTTGATGATCTTGAAGCCGTCGAGATCGAGAAACAGCAACACGCAGCGCTGTTCGTTGCGCGCCGCCTGGACGATGGCGTTCTGCAGCCGATCCTCGAACAGCAGGCGGTTGGGCAGTCCGGTCAATGAATCGTGATGCGCGAGGTAGTGAAGTTTCTGCTGGGCCTCGTAAATTGCCGTCACATCGGAAAAGGCCATGACAAAATGGGTGAGCTCGCCGCCGGCATTGCGCACGGCGCTGACGCTCTGCCAGGCGGGAAAAGCCTCGCCCGACTTGCGATAGCAATGCACTTCGCCGTGCCAGAACTCGGCCATTCCCGACTGCCGGCAACAGCCGTAGCGTTCCGGCCCCGGGCTGATACGCAGCAAAGGCTCGGGATCGAGACCGACGACTTCGCTCTCGGCGTAACCGGTGATACGCGAAAAAGCCGCGTTGACGCTGACCACCAGCCCGCGCGCGTCGGTGATCGCGATGGCCTCGGCGGTCGCCTGAAAAACGACGCTCGACTGGCGCAGCCGCTCATCGTTGTCGTGTCGCAGGGTCACGTCCTGCAGGATGCCGACCACCCGACCGGACGCCGGCACGCCGCCGTAGGCCTTGACATGCGCTTCCACATAACGCGGCGGCACATGGTTGCCCTGCGTGCGAAACAGGATATGGGCCGTTTCGCCGCCCGCCAAGGTCGGATTGAGCGCCGCGTGCACGCGCTCGCGGTCGGCCGGCGAAACCCGCGCGATGAACGCCTCCCATGGTTCGTCGAGCGGCGTCGACGGGTTGCCGAACAACGCCCCGAGGTGAGCATCGCCCTGCATGCGGTCGGCGCTCGGACTCCACTCGAGAACCCCGAGCGAACCGGCGGCGAGCGCCAGCTTCAGGCGTTGCTCGCTTTGTTCAACGGCCAACTCGTCGTCACGCCGCGCCAGCGCCATCTGGATCGTGGCGTGCAATTCGCGGCCCTCGCACGGTTTGACGAGATAGCCGAAGGGGCGGCTGGCAAGCGCGCGGCGCAGCGTGTCGTCCTCGGCGTAGGCGGTCAGGAAGACGACCGGAATTCGGTGTCTGGCGCGAATCTCGGTCGCCGCCTCGATGCCGTCGAGCCGGCCTTCGAGATGGATGTCCATCAACACCAGATCGGGCCGCTCCGGCGCGGCATCAACCTGGCTGATGGCCTGTTCGCCGCTGGCGACGACCGCGTCGACACGGTAACCGAAGCCCTGCAGCTGCCGTTTGAGGTCGAAGGCGACGACACGCTCGTCCTCGACGAGCATCAGATTCGCCGGCAGTCTTGCACTCATATTCACTCCTTTCCGGCGCTTTGCACCGGAAAACTGACGCGAAACAAGGTTCCGCCAGCGCGCTCGATTTCGAGCGCGCCGTGCAACTGATCGACGAACAGCGGAACCAATTGCAGACCCAGCGACGAACTGTCCGCCAAGACCGCTTCAGGCGGCAGACCGATGCCGTCGTCGGCGACGCTGAAACAAATCCGGCCACTGCCATCCTCATTCAATCGGATCGCAATTTGCCCACGACGTTCCCCGGGAAACGCATGTTTGAACGAGTTTGTGACCAGCTCATTGACCAGCAGTCCGCACGGAATCGAACGTTCCAGGTCAAGGTGAATGGGCGCCTGCGGCAAAGCGAGGTCGAGCGTGATGCGCCCGCCCGCAGCGCGATAGGTGGCACGGATCGACTGCACCAGGCGCTGCAGGTAGTCGCCCAGATCGATGCGCGAAAAGTCCTTGCGTTCGTAGAGCAATTGGTGCGTCAGCGCCATCGCCTTGACGCGTCCGCAACTCTCGGTCAGGATCGCGCGCAGCCTGGCATCGGCGGCGTGGTCGGCCTGCAGATTGAGCAGGCTGGTAATGACCTGCAAGTTGTTCTTGACGCGGTGGTGAACCTCGTTGAGCAGCACCGTCTTTTCACGCAGCGCGTCTTCGAGGCGTTGCTGGGCGCGCTGGCGCTCGGTGATGTCGATGATCGACGCCAACACCATGCCGCCGGCCTCGGTATCGAGCGGATTGAGCCCGATCTCGATCGGGAACTCGCTGCCGTCGGAGCGACAACCGGCGAGGTCGCGCCCGACCCCCATCGGCCGCGGCCGCGGATCGCTGAAGAAGCCGGCACGGAACTGGCGGTGGTGGTGGCGGAAGCGTTCGGGAACCAGAATTTCGACCGGCTGCCCGATCAGCGCCTCGCGACGGTAGTCGAACATCTGCTCGGCCTGCGCGTTGACCAGCACCATGATTCCCTGGCGATCGATCATGATCATCGCGCTCGGCGCCCACTCGACGACGCGCCGGAAGGAATCCTCGCTGAGCTGCGGGCCAGGTGGTCGCATCGATCCGAGCGGACAGCCCGACGCGCGGTCGTCCCGATCGGGTTTGTCGTTGGCGACGGTGCGGCCGGCCATCTCGCGACTCATCGAGCGACGCGCCGGGCAATCAGGGCGAGGCGCGAGCCGGAACGATCAGCATCCAGGCGACGCCAAAGCGATCGGTGAGCATGCCGAAGCAGGGGGACCAGAACGTCCTGCCGAGCGGCATCGTCACCCGCCCGCCGTCGGCGAGCAAGCCATACACCCGCTCGGCCTCGGCTTCGTTCGGCAGCGCGAGCGAGAGCGAGAAACCGCAAAAGCCCACACCGGGCTGGCAATTGTCGGAAGCCATGATCTTGCTTTGGCCGACGCTAAAGCTGCAGTGCATGACCTTGTTCTCGAATCCGGGTTGAAGGCTACCCGGAGGAGGCGGCTCCGGACTGTCCTTGTAGCGCATCAGCACGTCCACCTGAGCGCCCAGCGCCGATCGATAGAATTCGATCGCCTCTTCGCAGCGGCCGTCGAAAAAGAGGTAGGGCTCAATCCGCAGGTCTGACGTGACCTTGGTGCTGCTGCTCATGATTTATCCTTTCAATGGTCTTGGCCGGGGCGCAGTCCTCGATCGCCAAGTCGGCACGGGGCGCGGCGCTCGAGCCCGCCTTCGCCGCTCAGTAGCCGGCGCGCGGCGCTGCTTTCGGCGCCGCCATCGGCGGCGTCAGTTGGCTGCGAATCTCGCCGCCTGGATTTGCCGCGCTATGCACGTTGACGTAGAGCTCGCCCGCCAGATAACCGGCATACTGTTCATCGCTAAGCTTGGCCCCCGGCGGAACGCTAAACGTTTCATCGGAGACTTTGCTCAACGGAACGATCACCGGTCCATTGCTGCCGGTAACGCCGTGGTGGATGTGCGCGGCGGTGGCGACAATCCCCGCCACCTTGATCGTGCCGCTCACGCTGTGGTCGGGCAGGACGGTGATCTGCCCGGAGCCAGTGGCCGCGGTCGTCACCGGCGGCACCTCGGCCTCGCCCTTGAGGACGATCCCCTGCTGCGCATGCAGACTCGCCGAAGCGAGCAGCAACAAGGCCAGCCGAGATATGCGCCCGAGCGCAGTGGGGTGTGATTTCGGGTCATTGCTCATGGTCAACTCCTGGAAGAAAATGAGGCCGGCGAACAAGCCGGAGACGACAGGCGAGGCAGCAACCGCGTCAGCGTCGAGCGACGCCGCGTAGGCCGTGTGAAATGACGAGTGCCGGCCGACGAATGAACCTGGGAGGGGTTCGCTTTTTTGATTTTCCCGGTTTCAAAAAAGTTCCCCGCCAACGCGCGCCGACGATCGTCGCTTGACCGGCACGCGGGCATCGCCAAGCGAACAAGGGCGTCGCCGGCCGCCGCCGGCCCGATCAAGAAACGCCGACGATCCGCAAGCGGGTGCGCAAGGCGTCGACTTCGCCCTGCAGTTGCAGCGCCAGCGCGGCGCCGGCCAGATTGACGCTGAGCTCGCGCCGCAGGCGCAGGGCCACCGTCGCGCGCCGCAGGTGAGTGCCGGAAAAACGCCAGCGGTGCGGCACGCCACCGCGCGGGTCGAGCAGCCCTTCGGCGACCAACTCGACGATGCAGTCGACCGGCACCGCGCAGGCGTGACTGACTTCAGCCAGCGTCAACTCGCTCAGTTCTTCGAGAATGATGCTGCTCAGTTGCGGCAAGCTGCGGGGATCTTCGTTTTCCATGCTTACACTCCAAGTCCGGCACGCGGCGCGAACGAGGCGAACTGCCCGGCCATATCGAGATAGAAGGCATTGGCCGCGGCACTGTCGGCCGGCGGCAGCACCGGCTGCAGCACGGCGTAAAAATCGCCGGGCGTCGCCCCCGGAATGCCACGACCTTTGAGCCGCAGTTTGCCTCCGGCGAGCGAGCCCCGGCACCTTGAGCTCGATCACGCCGCTCGGCGTCGGCACCTTGACCGTGGCACCCAGCACGGCTTCCCAAGGGGCGACGGGAAGGTCGAGATAGACGTCGCGCTGATCGACGCGGTAATGCGCATGCGGGTTGAAACCCACTTCCAGGTAGAGGTCACCGGACTGCCCCGGGCGCGCCCTGTCCGCTCAGCCGGATGTGCTGCCCCGCGTGGACGCCGCGCGGGATGGTCACCTTGAGCTGGTGCCGATGCATTGCGACGCGGCCGTCGGCGCCGGTTTCAGGTCGCTGCAAGGTGATCGTGCGGGTGGCGCCGGCATAGGCATCCGCGAGATCGATCAGCACCTTGGCGTGATGATCCTCACCGCGCGAGGTGAACGGCGATCGACCGCGCTGCGCCAGCACGCCCGTAGAGCGCTTCGAAGAAATCGCTGAAGTCGCCATCACCCGCGTTCTGGCCGGAATTGCCGTCAACATCGCCGCCGGAAAATTCGAATCCGGCATTCCAGTCCGGCGGACGGAAGTCCTGACCGGCCTGCCAATGGCTGCCGAGCTGGTCGTAGGCGGCGCGTTTTTCAAGATCCTCGAGCACCGCGTACGCCTCGCCGAGTTCCTTGAAACGGACTTCGGCGTCGGGCGCCTGGCTGACGTCGGGGTGATACTTGCGCGCCAGTTGACGGTAGACGCGCTTGATTTCATCCTGCGTCGCATCGCGCGCGACCCCCATGATGCGGTAGTAGTCCTTGAATTCCATCACCATCCTCGACTATGACTTGCGCTCGCCGCGGGGGGCCGACGCAGCGGCTGGATTTTGGGCGACAGCAGGCGTTTCCTGCCGTGCCGCAGATTCAGGCGCGACGATCGGCGCCCAATGGCGACAGGCGCTCGCCTGCCCTTGGCGCAGCACTGACGGTTGTGGCGCATGTTCTTGCGTAGACATGGCTTCCCTTTCTTTTTCTGCTTGCTCGACTGAGCAGTCATCGGCGCGAAGCAGCACTTCCAAAACCGTCGGGTGACTGAGCGCACGATGAACAGGCCTAGCGTTGCGGAATTTCCAGGCGACGCATTCAGCGGCGGCCGCCGATGACCTGCAGCAGGATCGAGATGAGCGCGATGACCAGCAGAATATGGATCAGCCCACCCAGGGTGTAGGAGGTCATCAGGCCCAGGAGCCAGAGGATGACGAGAACGACGGCGACGGTGTAAAGCATGGCCAATTCCTTTCGAGTTGATTCAGGCACGCCGCAGCACTTGCTGCTTGGCCTGCGCTGGGGAGCGACAGAGCACCATGGTCGCCCAGCCAGCGTGCGGATTCTGTGCGCCGACGCACATAGGCGCAGCGCCTGATGCCGCCCGGACAAGGCGGTCAGCTCGCTTCGTTCGGCAGCGAACAGACGCTCGCTCGCCGACGCCCCAGTCTCGTGATAGCGCAGCCTGCGGGATGGAACGGTGGAAAACCTAGCCCCTGGCGCTGCCATCGAATAATTGGACGGGACCCGCCAATGACCGGAAAACAAAGCTCATCGAGCTATCGACTCGCCGTGCTCGGCGTACTGTTCGCCTGCCTGAATGCCTCTGCGGCTGACACCTACCCCGCCGCGCCGACGATTCGCGACGCCCACCAGTATTTCGCAGCGCTGGTCGAAAGCAATGGCGTGACTGCCATCTATGAGACGAGAAGCCGAAGCGGAGAAATTCTTGGCTACGAGAGTTTTCTCGTTGATCAATACCGGGATCTTGTCTGCCATTCCGGAATCACCTTGAAGAACGGCACAAAGATCGATATCGACTGGTCCGTTGTCGAAAAATCACAAGTCGGCGATGGCACGCTGAGCATTCTGCGTGGCCATCAAATTCAATTTGTATTTTTTCACATGCTCTCGGTTGAAGGCGGACTGCTGGTCGAGCCAGCGCACAGCATTGCACGATTGATCTTCGGAATCGGCGACGAGCTTTCCAGAAATCGGCTGGCCAAAGCGATTGACTTGACGTCCGCCGCGTGCCGCTCGAAATCGAAATTCGACTAAGGGAAACGGCGACGCAATCCCTGACATCGACCGTGGTCGCATCGCGTCAGCGACATTCGTCAGCCTGGCCGCCAGCCTGCGCCTGTGTTCGACAGCGCACCGACTTTCGCCGGCGTTCCGGCGATAGTTGAAGTGCCGGGGCTTGCCCTGGTCGGCGGTAGCGCAGGGCACGACGCATCAGCGCAACGGTTTCATTTGATCCGCCACAAATGAGGCGAAGTCTTTTGGCGCGAGAAACAGGTCTGGAAAGGACTGCAAAATGAAAATCCTGAAAAGTTTAAAATTGATCGGCATCGCCCTGCTGCTCATCGCCGGCGTCGCCGCCTGCGACAGCAAGCCGGGTCCGGCAGAGAGCGCCGGCAAGAAGATCGACCAGAGCGCGACCGACACCGGCAACAAGATCGGCGAGACGGTCGACAAGATCGGCAACAAATTGGACGAACAAAGCGCCAAGACCGGCGCGGCGATTGACGACGCCGAGATCACGGCCAAGGTCAAGGCGGCGGTCTTTGCCGAACCGGGTCTGAAGACGCTGCAAATCAGCGTCGATACGATCAAAGGCGTCGTCACGCTCAGTGGATCGGTCGATACGCCGGCCAACAGCCAACGCGCCAAGGGTCTGGCGGCGGCGGTATCAGGCGTCAGGGAAGTCGACAACCGGCTGGTGCAAAAATCGAACTGAGCCGTCGGCGGCCGACGGCCTCGCGGCAGCGACGCCATCCCCGGCGAACGATCAGAATTCCCGGGTCCGCGTGGCCTCTGGCGGGGGTATTCCGCGCTCGACGCTCATTGGCAAGATGCCAATTGTTCGTCCATCCTGGGTGGCCACCACAAGACGCCACTCGCCTGGCTGCGGGTTGAGCACCCAGGAGTAGCCGCGGAAACCGCGCCCCCGCCCACCGGTACTCAGGAAAGGCCGACGATAGACGACGCGCCAGCCCTGAGCGTCGTGCACCTCCCAGCGATGTTCGAGCGCGGCCGTGACGCCCAGCGGCGCGAATACCGCCGATACGCCATAGAGCTTCTCGCCCTCGGCGAGATGAACCGTGAGCGCCTGGTCGCGCCAGATTTGCCAGGCTGGCGCCTGTTCGACGCGCAGCAGATAGCGATCACCGTCGCGGACAAATTCGTTCCCGACCGCCAGATCCTGTTTGACCAACGGGACCGGCGCGATCATGTCCAGGCTCCAGGCCAACAGCAGCGCAACAGCCAAGAGCCAGGCCGGAAGAATCCGTCCGGGCTGCCCGGGGGCGACTCGCCACAGCAGGTGGGCCAACAAGATGCCGAGCCCGGTCGAGACGTAGAACCACCAGGGATTGAGGCTACCGACGGCATTGGGCAAAGCGAAATTGAAGAGCAGGATCGAATTGAGCGCAAACAAGGCCCAAATCAGCGTGAAATGTCGGCCGTAGCGTTTGCCGGCAAATTCGTTGCCGACCAGCAACAGGCCGAGGAGCGTCACGGTCAGCCACGAACCCAGGTGGCCCGAGCTCTTGAAATAGAGGATGAAAAGCGCTGAAAAGATCCCGCCGAAGAAGAACTGCAGCAGCAAATAAGGCGCTTGCCATCTGAACCCGGCCAGACCCCCGCGCAGCCCCTTGCCATCAGCCGGCGCAAGCGCCTTTCTGGCGTCGCGGGAAGCCAGCCAAAGGATCAGCAGACCGGCGCCGAACAGGAAAGCGCCGAGGCGCCACAGATCGACGACGCGGACGCGCTGGCCGATGGTCAGCGCGTCCCAGACAAATCCGCAGAGGAATGCGGCCACCGGGTAAAAACGCCGCAGGACCTTCAAAGTGGCGATCTCGCTCAATAAAAGCCGCCCATGATAGCCCCATCGATGCCGGGGTAGAATACCGGGCAGCGCGCCAAGCGAACCGATCGCGCGGGCACCTTGAGATTCCGGCGATCGATCCAACATGGCCCATGCCGAGCACCGGCTCACTCCGTCACCAATAACCCGCAGGCCGCCTATGTTCTCCCTTCCCCCTGTCACCCAAGCGTTGATCGTCATCAACGTCCTCGTCTTTTTTGCCGACAGCGTATTGGGCGGCTCGCTCGCTTCGCTGCTCGCCTTGTGGCCCTTCGGTCCTCGCTTCCTGCCTTGGCAGCTGATCACCTACGCTTTTGTTCATGCCGGCCTGCCGCATTTGCTGTTCAATATGTACGGGGTGTACCTGTTTGGCGGCGACGTCGAACGGGTCTGGGGAACACGCCGATTCTTGAGCTATTACCTGGCCTGTACGCTGTCGGCAGCGGCTTTGCAACTGCTGGTGACCACCCTGACCGGCGCCGATTACCCGACCGTCGGCGCATCCGGTGCGGTGTTCGGTCTGCTGCTGGCGTATGCGCGGCTATTCCCGAGCCGCCGGCTGATGTTGCTCTTCCTTCCGCTACCGCTGCCGGCGCCGCTGTTCGTCGCCGTCTATGGCGCACTGGAATTGCTGCTCGGCGTCACCGGAACGCAGGAAGGGGTCGCCCATTTCGCGCATCTGGGCGGCCTGGTCGGCGGGTATTTTTTCATGCGCTTCTGGAAGCGACGCCGTTGAATCGCCGAGCCCAGCCGATGACCAGTCGAAAGCCTTATGTCGCGGCCTTGGCCGCGCTGCTGATATCGACAGGCGCCGCTGCCTTCGACATCACCGAGAGCATGCTCAACCAGTTTATCGCGACCAAGCTCGCCGAAAAGAAATACAGCGATCTACATCTGGCGTCGCTGCAGGTGAGCTTGCTCGAAGGCTACGCAAGCTTCTGTGCCGTTGCTCGTCCGCAGATCTATCCGCGGCAGATCAGCTTCTGCGCGAATTTGACACCGAAATGGCGGCAGGACACGGGGTCCTTGCTGGCGACAAAAATGTCCCTGATTTCCTTGAACGTTCCCGGCGTCGATGCCCAACAAACCGAACTGGTGAAGTTGCTCGCGAATCAGAGCCTGTTGCCCGCCTTGGAGGGCATCGAGATTTACCGAGCCGAAACCCCGATCGAGAAGCAGGTTTCCAGCGTAAAGATCAGCCCCGGAAAACTGCAGCTCGATCTCTAAGCGGCGAGTCTAGGCAGCGCCGGCGGCCAGCCTGGTTTCGACCTCGGCTTCGGCCTGAAGCCAGTCGGCAAGCTCATATCCAGGCGCGAAATCGCGCCTTTCGGCGATGAAAAACGCCGCATCCTCGATCATCTGCTTGGGGTTGAAAACCGCATTTTCAGCGATCATTTGCTCGTATTCGTAAGTTCCTTGGGGACGGTTCGCCGCCTCGTTCTTGGCTGCGGTGGCCTGCTCCTGCGAAACGCGTTCGCGGTGGAAGTCGGTGGCGCCGAAAATCTCGCCTTCGTGCTTGTTTGCCGTCTTGCGCCTGGTTTTCATGGCTGGCTCCTGTCTGGTTCTTGCTGCAAAGCTGCGATCAACAACGCGGCGCACATCGCGACGCGCTAGCGGGGCAACGCCTCGGCATGATCAAAAGACTAAGCCAATTACGCCAACGGCTCTGTACGTTGGCGCGCATAGCAAGCGGTTCAGGTGGCCGTATTGCGCTCGGGCGTCGCGGCGCCATGCGCCCTCAACTTGCCGACGACCAAGACCAGCAGCGCTCCGCCGAGGTAGAAAAGCCAATGCGCGACGGCGCGCTCATCGGTGTAGTTGGCCACGACGTCTTCCTTGACCAGCATTTCGCCGGCAATCCAGCCGAGCAACATGGCCCCCAGCGTGACGATGATCGGAAAACGCTCCATCAGTTTGAGCACCACGCTGCTGCCGAAGATAACGATCGGAATCGACAGCGCCAAGCCGAAAACGACCAGCGGCAACCTGGCTTCGGGCAGCGCGGCCTCGGCTGCGGCGGCAACCGCCAGCACGTTGTCCAGACTCATCACCAGATCGGCGATCAGGATCGTCTTGATCGCGCAGAGCAGGTTACCGGCTTCCTTGATACGCCCCTCGCCGCCCTCGTCGACCATCAGCTGGATGCCGATCCACACCAGCAATACCGCGCCGACCGCCTTGAGCCAGGGCAACTGCAGCAACTGGACGGCGAACAGGGTGAGCAGCACGCGCATCACGATGGCCGCCACCGACCCCCAGATCACCGCCTGTCGCTGTTGCGCCGGAGCCAGCGAGCGCGAGGCCAGCGCGATGACGACGGCGTTGTCGCCGGAGAGCAGGATATTGACCCAGATGATCTTGAGCAGACCGATCCAGAATGCGCTCGTGGCAATGAGCTCCATGACTGATCCTTTGCTTTTGACCGGGCGCGGCGATTGCCAATGACGCGCCACGGCGCCCGAAGGATGTAATCATGCGCCATCGACGCGGCGCCTGCAATTGCGCAACAGCGATCGCCAGCCGGCATGGTGCTGCGCGTGGCGCCTAGGCGGCGATCGCCGATAACAGCGTGGCGAGCTTGATCGGCTTGAACAGCACCGGCCACCCCGAAAGTTCTGATTCTGCAACGCGCTCGCGCGAGGTATCGCCGGTCAAGATCACGGCCTTGAACGGCCTGGTCGAACGCTGCCCGATCGCCGCCAGAAACTCGACGCCGGTTGCCCCCGGCAGGCGGAAGTCGCTGATATAGACGTCGGCAGCGGCGATGTCCGGATTCGACAAGGCCTGCTCGGCGCTGCAGTACGTCGAAACCCGCATGCCGACCGACTCCAGCGAGGCTTTGATCGCCCCGACGACCAGGGCGTCATCCTCGACCACGACGGCATGCCGCTCGACGCGATCGCGTGCCGCTCTGATCTTGCGTAGCGGACCGCCTTCCTTCTTGCGCCCCTTGCCGGCCAGCGGCAGGCAGAATTCGAAGACGCTGCCGCGACCGACCCGCGATCGGCAAACGATGTCGGTGCCAAGCAAGCGGGACTGGCGTTTGGCGATCGCCAGCCCGAGCCCCAGCCCCTTGGTCCGATCGCGCTCGGAATTTTGGATCTGAAAATATTCGTCGAAGATGTGGTTCAGGTGTTCTGGCGCGATGCCGATTCCGGTATCCCAGATCTGGACGACGGCCTGCCCGCCGCGGCGACGCACCGCCACCAGAATGCCGCCCTGCGCGGTATATTTGATGGCATTGCCGATCAGGTTGCCGAGCAGGCTCATGAGCAGCTTGCGGTCGGTCATGATCGCCGTTTCGCGGCGCGGGCAAAAGAGCATGAAGCGCAGGTTCTTGCGCTCAGCCATCGGCGACAGTTCGGCCGCCATGCGCGAAAAGAAATTCTCGACCTCGATGGTTTCCGGGCTCATTGGGACAATACCGGCGTCGAGCCGCGAAATATCGAGCAAGGCGCCGAGCAGTTCGCCCAGCGAATGAATCGACAAGGTCAGGTATTCGCTGATTTTTTTCTGATCGGCATTCAATCCGCTTCTGAGCAGCGCGTCGTTGAACAGGCTGATGGCCTGCAAGGGCTGGCGCAAATCGTGGCTGGCGGCGGCCAGAAAACTCGATTTGGCGCGGTTGGCGCGCTCTGCGGCGCGCTTGGCGGCAAGCAGTTCCGTCTCGAAGGCCTTGCGCTCGGAGGTATCCCGACCGACGGTCTGGAAACGGACGGCATTGCCGGCCGCGTCAAAAAAGGCGCGGCAGGTCCATTGGTTGCTCGCCCTCGCGCCGCCTGGCTTGAGATAGTCCTGCTCGTAAGTGGTGATCGGCTGTTGCGGCGTGAGCACGCTCAGGCGCTCGCAGACCAGCAACCGATTGCCGGTGGACAGGAAATCGAAAATCTTGCGACCGAGCAGTTGCCGGCGAGTCTTCCCGAGCAAGGAGGCCATCGCTTCGTTGACATAGGTCAGCGTGCCGTCGGCGTCAAAGGTCGCGACGAAAATCGGCATATCCTCGGCCAAACACCGGTACTGCTCCTCGCTGGCCTGCAACACCGCTTCCGTGCGCTTGCGCTGGCTGATATCGCTGAGCACCACGCGCAGCACCATCACCCCGTCAAGCTCGCGAGCGACGGTCGATTCGAGGCGCACCCACAGCGACGAGTCGCCGGGCCGGTGTAGCCGCAACTCGCAGACCTGCGGCTGGCCGCTGGCGATGAGCCGTCGGCGGTGAACGTAGAAAATGTCGCGGTCTTCGCTCTCGATGAAACTCAGGATCGGCTGATTGGCCAGCGCTTCTCGCGCGACGCCGAGCAAGGTCGCGGCACACAGATTGGCTTCGCGAATCAGACCGCTTCCGCTCAGCGTGCAGTAACCGACCGGCGCCAACTCATAGAGCGCGAAATAACGCGCTCGCGCGGCGTCGAGCGCCAGCTGTGCGCGCTGCAGCTCGTCGTTCTGCATTTCCAGTTCGATATGATGCACCCGCAGTTCGTGCACCATCTGCCGGATGGCTTCGGGCGACAGCACATCGCACGACCCGTCCACTTTGGCCGCCTGGCCGTCGACGACCGCTTTGGCGCGCCGGCGCAGTTCTTCGCTAGGTTCGAGTCGGTCATCCCGAGAAGTCATCGCTCAATCCCATTTCAACTCCCGTGATCCACGGAATTTCCCGCCGCTGTGCGGCGGCAAGCCGATCGTCCCGCCCTAGACCAGCACGCCTCGCTGCGAGCGTCTGACTGGCGACCCACGCGACGAATATTACGCTATTTGTCATAGCCCAGGCGGATTGAAATAGGCCATGCGAGTTGGCGTCAAGCGCCTGCGCTATCCGCCGCAGCCAAGCGCTACGACCTGGGCTCGCCGCGCTCGTTGACCCACACCGTCGCGCCCGGGGGCTCGCTCATCTGCAAGCGATGCGCCTGCCCGCGGAAGACGTAGGAGACGTCCCAGTACTCGGGTCGCGCCTGACTCGGCGTGCTGGCGCAACGCTCGACATCGCGCGTGCTCAGCTGCTGGCCGCCGCTGTCGCTGCCGAGTTTGTTGCCGACCAACGCGCCGGCGACCGCGCCCCCGGCGGTGGCCAGATCATTGCCGCGTCCACCGCCGACCTGATGGCCGAGGATGCCGCCAATGACGGCACCGGCGATCGTTGCGGGAACGCTGTTATTCGTTCGCTCCTCGACGACCTGTCGACGTTCGATCCAGCAGCGCTGCTCGGGCGGCCCGACCACGGCGCGAACCGCTGTAACATCGGCGGCATAGAGCCGCTCGTCACGGGCGCGGCGGTAATCGTTGCCGACCGGCGGCGCATCGTCGATGTGCGCTTCGCGCGCCACCTCGCGTAGCGACGAGATGCGGTCATTGAGCCCCATCGCGGCGAGCGAGCGATAGCTTCCCGGCGACAGGACAACGCAGCGACCGGCAAAGCGCCTGGCCTCGCAAACCTCCCAGCGGCCGTCCTCGACAACGGCCGACGAGGCCCGATCGTTGAAGCCGTAGCGTTGCAGGTTGCCGATCTCGCTTTCGGTGGTAAACGAGCGGCCGGCAAAGCCCTGATCTTCGTAAAAGGTAACCTGGGCGACGGCCTGCACAGCGACCGCCATGCTAGCGACGGCCAGGACGTTTCTCAACAGTGAGGTCATGATGCTCTCCAGTAGGACGCAAACGTCGCGGCAGCGCTTCTGGCGCGGGCTTATTTCTGGCTACCCTTGGCCGCGTCCTGAACCTTTTCACCGGCCTTTTCAATCTGCTGGCCGACCTTGTCGGCGGCCTTATCGACTTCCTTGCCGGCGCGCTCCGCCCCGATGACGCCACCGACGGCAGCGCCGCCGACGGTGCCGAGCGCACCGCCGCCAGTCAGTACCGCGCCGCCGACGGCACCGACGCCGGCGCCGATGGCGGTATTCTTGTCCTGGTTGGACATCCCGGCACAGCCGCCGAGGCCGAGCAAGAGCGCGGTAACGATGGCGCAGGGTATAAATCTATGGTTCGTTTTCATTGGACTACCTCTGTCTCAAAAAGGGGGTTGTCGCCAGTGCGGGACGAATCCCGCACGTGTACTACTTGCCGGCGCTGACTTTGGCCTTGCTCAGACACTCGTCCTTGGTCGGACCGGAAAAGGTGTCGCACTTTTGCTGAGCGACCTTGTACTGCGCCTCGGTCTTTTCTGCCGCAGCGTCCTTGCGCGCTTCGCTGCCCTTGGCGCTCGCATCGCTGCGCGCTTCGGCGGTCTTTTCGGCGGCCACCGCGTTGGCGCCAACCGTCGTCTTCTGCGTTTTGGCGTCAGCTATCGCCGCCGTTTGCGCAGCCTTGGCCTCCTTGACGCAGACGTCCTTGACGTTGCCGGCCACGTCGTCGCACTTTTCCTTGGCGACGCCATAGTCGGCATCCGCCTTGGCGACGCGAGCGTCGTAATGGCTCTTGGTGCTTGGCTTGTAGTTTGCTTCAAGATCGGCCTTGGCGACCTTTTCCTGGCCCTTGGCCTGTTCGACGCAGATATCCTTGGCGTTGCCCGAGAGCGCGGCGCAACTGGCCTTGGCGCTCTTGTACTCGGCGCTGATCTTGCTCTTGCTGTCCTTGTACTCGGTCTTGCTGATGGTCTGCGCCATGGCGCCGGCGCTGAAGGCGAAACCGATCGCCAGAGCGACCATTTTGATATTGAAAGTGTTCATGAGAATTCCTTGTATAAATGGATGGGGAAATGCGTTACGGCCAGTCTTCGCCAAGCGTTCTGCCTTGCAGCAGCACGCTGTGCCACGGTAGCGATTGCGCACCTGGCTCCGACCATTTGCAGCTTAGGGAGAGAGTCCTGCGTGGTCTGTCTGTTGCCGCACACAGAAGAGATTCAATGATCGGGGCCGTTTTTTCGACCCTGCCGCGAAGTATTCCTCGGGCCTTCACCGGCCCCGGCATCACTCGCCAGCGAGATTTCTGCCGTCGATGAAGATCACGCGCTCGCCGGCACGCCAACTCGCCGAGCTCTCGGAACTCGCTGCGATGAACAGGTGGCTCGCGCCGTCCTTCATGCGCACGGTAAGCTCGACGCCCTTGGCCGACGTCTCGGCAATCCGGGCAAGCTCGCGCGTCGATTCGACGACGCCGCATTGCGCACACTTTGGATCGCTGCCCGCTTCGCGCACCGGATAGGCCACCGCTTCCGCTTCCGATACCATCGGCGCGGCGTTGGCCTGGTCGCTGGCCAGCGGAAAAAGCGCCAGCACGCCAGTGAGCACCGACGAGACAAAGACGATCGCCAGCGCGACCCGGATGCCGAGGCGCTGCCGGCTGACGTCGATGACGTCGCTGACTTCGCCTCGGCGCCAGCGGCGCAAGGTCAGCGCGACCAGCAGCAAGGCGGCGAACAGCGCAGCCAGGACATTCCAGCGCCAGCGACCGAGCCATGACAGCTCGCTGCCGGCGGCGTCCGGCACGGTATTTTCCCGACCGGACAGTCGCCGGGCTCTGCCTGAATTCATCGTACCCCCCTGATCGCCGTCGCGTTAACGGTCAGGCCTCAAGGTAGCGAGCGTTCCCCTGCCGGTCTGTACGCCAGCCCACGCAGCCCACCGCCACGTTCATTGGCCGACCTGCGCTGCGCCGTGGCGGCGTGATCAGGGCGCCAGAATCTCGTTGGACAACGCCAAACCGGCGGCGAACTCGCTGACACTGGCGATCGTCGTTTCGCAGATGGTGCTGATCGCTTCGCGCGTAAAGAACGCTTGATGGCCGGTGACAATGACATTGGGAAACGACAGCAGGCGCTGCAAGACGTCGTCGTCAACGACCGTATTCGACAGATCGCGGTAGAAAAGATCGGCCTCCTGTTCATAGACGTCGAGCGCCAGCCCGCCGAGTTGCCCGCTCTTCAGGGCTTCGATCACCGCTTCGGTATCGACCAGGGCACCGCGACTGGTATTGATCAGCAAGGCGCCGCGCTTGACGCGCGAGAGCGTATGCGCGTTGACGATGTGCTTTGTTTCGGGCGTCAGCGGGCAGTGCAGCGAAATGATGTCGGCGCGCTCGCCGATTTCCGCCGCGGCGGCATAGCGCGCACCGAGCGCTTCGAACTCGGGCGAGTGAAAGACATCGTAGCCGAGCACTTCGCAGCCGAAGCCGAGCATGATCTTGGTAAAGATGCGACCAATCTTGCCGGTGCCGACGACCGCGACGGTCTTGCCGTTGAGGTCAAAACCCAGCAGCCCGTCGAGCGCGAAGTTCGAGTCGCGCGTGCGGTTGTAGGCGCGGTGGATCTTGCGGTTGATCGATTGCAACAGCGCCACGGCGTGCTCGGCGACCGCATACGGCGAATAGCTCACGACACGCACGACCTTGATCCCGCAGTCTGCCGCGGCCTTCAGGTCGACGTTGTTGAAGCCGGTGCAGCGCAGCGCCACCAGGCGCGTTCCGCCGGCGGCCAGCGCTTTGAGCACGACATCGTCGGCGAGATCATTGACGAACAGACAAACGGCCTCGCATCCGGCGGCCAGGGCAACGGTTTGCGCCTCGAGGCGCGCCTCGAAAAAAGCGAGTTGATGGCCGGCAAGGGAATTGGCGGCGCTCAGAAACTCCCGGTCGTAACGCCTGGCGCTGAATACGGCAATTTTCATGAGAGAGGCTCCTAAAAAAGTGTTCACTGACCGTGGCGAATCGAACAGCAACGGATTGTCGCGAAGACGCAACCCGAACTGTTCGCTGACGAACAGTTCTCTTGGTGCCGAGGGCAAATAATCGGCGTGCGCTTCAAAGACGATTTGCGACTTCAAATATATAGAACTATATTGGTCCCGTATACTCTGATGAAGACCAGGACATGTTGAGAATTAGCAAAATGGCTGACTATGGAACGATCGTGCTGACGACGATGGCGAGAGAACCCGAGCGGACGCAGAGCGTCGCCGAGATCGTTTCGCTCACCGGTTTGCCGGTTCCGTCGGTGAGCAAGCTGCTCAAGACATTTATCCGCCAAGGACTCGTTCAGTCGCTGCGCGGCGCCAAGGGCGGCTACAAGCTCGCGCGGCCGCCGGCCGAGATTTCGACGGCGCAGATCATCAACGCCATCGACGGTCCGCTCGGCATGACACAGTGCAGCGCGGGGCCCGGCTTGTGCGGCCACGAACTGCGCTGCCAGGTTCACAGCCACTGGCACCGGATCAGCCGCATCATGCTCGAAGCTCTCGAACAGATCAGTTTGCAGCAGATGAGCGAGCCGGTCGTCGACACGATGAGCCTTGCCGATCTGCGTCCGCAGAGGCAGCGCGTCGTGCACCGGCAGACCACAGGAGAGACATCATGAGTACAACCCAGCTCGACGAGCTGATCGGCAACGAATACCAGCACGGCTTCGTCAGCGACGTCGCTGCCGACAGCGTACCGCGCGGCCTCTGCGAAGACACCATCCGCCTGATCTCGGCGCGCAAGAACGAGCCTGAGTTCATGCTCGAATGGCGGCTCAAGGCGTTCCGCCACTGGCTGACGATGAGCGAACCGACGTGGTCGACGGCACGCTACCCGGCGATCGACTACCAGAACATCATCTACTATTCGGCGCCCAAGTCGATGAAAGACCGGCCGCAGAGCCTCGCCGACGTCGATCCCGAGCTGCTGCGCACCTACGAGAAGCTCGGCGTTCCGCTCAAGGAGCGCGAGATGCTCGCCGGCGTCGCCGTCGACGCGGTCTTCGACAGCGTCTCGGTCGGCACCACCTTCAAGGCCAAGCTCGGCGAACTCGGCATCATCTTCGGCTCGTTCTCCGACGCCGTTCGCGAGCACCCGGAACTCGTCCAGCAGTATCTCGGTTCGGTCGTTCCCTACACCGACAATTTCTTCGCCGCGCTCAACGCGGCGGTCTTTTCCGACGGGTCGTTCTGCTACATCCCGCCCGGCGTTCGCTGCCCGATGGAGCTGTCGACCTACTTTCGCATCAACGCCCGCGACACCGGCCAGTTCGAGCGCACGCTGATCATCGCCGACGCCGGCGCCTACGTGAGCTACCTCGAAGGCTGCACGGCGCCGATGCGCGACGAAAACCAGCTGCACGCCGCGGTCGTCGAGCTCGTCGCGCTCGACGACGCGCGAATCAAATACTCGACGGTGCAGAACTGGTATCCGGGCGACAAGGACGGCAAAGGCGGCATCTACAACTTCGTCACCAAGCGCGGCGACTGCCGCGGCGCGCGTTCGCACATTTCGTGGACGCAGGTCGAGACCGGCTCGGCGATCACCTGGAAATACCCGAGCTGCATCCTGCGCGGCGACGACTCGATCGGCGAATTCCACTCGGTGGCGCTGA
The DNA here is from genome assembly GCA_018262095.1 of Pseudomonadota bacterium. GTDB lineage: Bacteria > Pseudomonadota > Gammaproteobacteria > Burkholderiales > Rhodocyclaceae > Propionivibrio. The sequence continues at coordinate 21,499 of JAGTRW010000054.1, read as the reverse complement.
CCAACAATTACCAACAGGCCGACACCGGATCGAAGATGATCCACATCGGTCGCAACACGCGCAGCACCATCATCTCCAAGGGAATCTCGGCGGGCCACGGGCAGAACACCTACCGCGGACTGGTGAAAATTTTGAAATCGGCCGAAGGCGCGCGCAACTACAGCCAGTGCGACTCTTTGCTGCTCGGCGGGGAGTGCGGCGCGCACACCTTCCCCTACATCGAAGTCAAGAACCCGAGCGCGCGCGTCGAGCACGAGGCATCGACCTCGCGCATCGGCGAAGACCAGCTCTTCTACTGCCAGCAGCGCGGCATCTCGGTCGAGGACGCGGTGTCGATGATCGTCAATGGCTTTTGCAAGGAAGTATTCAAGGAGCTGCCGATGGAATTCGCGGTCGAGGCTCAAAAATTGATGAGCGTGAGCCTCGAAGGCACCGTCGGCTAATCCACCAAGGAAACAGAACCATGTTGAAAATCAGCAAGCTGCACGCCAGCGTCGAAGACAAACCCATCCTGCGCGGCCTCGATCTGACGGTCAATGCCGGCGAAGTGCATGCCATCATGGGCCCCAACGGATCGGGCAAAAGCACGCTGGCGCAGGTGCTCGCCGGACGCGACACGTTCAAGGTCACCGCCGGCGAAGTGCTCTACCAGGGCCGCGACCTGCTGCCGCTCTCGCCCGAGATCCGCGCGCGCGAAGGAATCTTCCTGGCCTTCCAGTACCCGGTCGAAATCCCGGGTGTCAGCAACGTCTATCTGCTCAAGGCCGCGCTCAACGCCGTCCGCCAGCACCGGGGTCTGCCCGAACTCGACGCGATGGAATTCCTGGCGCTGATCAAGCAGAAGATGGCGCTCATGGAGATGAACGACGACCTGCTCTACCGCGCGGTCAACGAGGGCTTTTCCGGCGGCGAGAAGAAGCGCAACGAAATCCTGCAGATGGCGATCCTCGAACCGAAGCTCGCGATCCTCGACGAGACCGATTCGGGACTCGACATCGACGCGCTGCAGGTCGTTTCCAAAGGAATCAACGCGCTGCGCAGTCCCGACCGCGCGATGATCCTGGTGACCCATTACCAGCGCCTGCTCGACTACGTCGTTCCCGACTTCGTTCATGTGCTGTCGCAAGGCAAGATCGTTCGTACCGGCGGCAAGGAGCTCGCGCTCGAACTCGAAGAACGCGGCTACGGCTGGCTCGAAGAAAGCGCACCGACCACCGCCGCTCACGCCGCGGCCAAATCATGAACGCGCGCGACCATACGCTCGCCGACTTCGCGCGCACGCAGGCGACGCTTCCCGGTGCGCGCGTACCGTGGCTGGTGAGCGCGCGCCAAGTGGCGCTCGAGCGCTTCGCGCAGAACGGCTTCCCCGGCGCGCGCGACGAGGAGTGGAAATACACCAGCGTCGCGGCGATCGAGAAACGCGCCTTCGTCGCCATGTCGCCGCAGAGCGGTCACGACCAGGCAGCGGCCGCGCTGGTCGAGCAGTTTGCGCTGACCGGCGCCTTTCATCTGCTGGTCTTCGTCAACGGTCGCTACCGCCCGACGCTGTCGGCGCCCGGGCGATTGCCCGCCGGCGCGACGCTGAAGAGCCTCGCCGCGGCGCTCGAAAGTGCGCCCGAGGCGCTCGAACCCTATCTCGCCGACGACCGCAGTGACAATGGCCAGACCGTCTTCGGCACGCTCAATACCGCCTTCATGGCCGACGGCGCGTACCTGCATCTCTCGCGCGCAACGGTCGTCGAGCAGCCGATCCATCTGCTGTTCATCGCCACGCAAGCCGGCGCTGCGGGGGCATTGATCTGCCCGCGCAATCTGATCGTCGCCGAAGACGGCGCACAAGCGACGGTGATCGAGCACTATGCCGGCGCCGACGGCACGGTTTATCTGACCAATACGCTCACCCAGATCTTCACCGGTGCCAACGCCGCTATCGAACACTACAAGCTGCAGCAGGAAGCGCCGCAAGCCTTCCATATCGCCGGGATCCACGCGCTGCAGGCGCGTGACAGCCGCCTCTCGTCGCACTCGGTGAGCCTCGGCGCGCTGCTGGCGCGCAACGACATCAGCACGCGCTTCGCGGCGACCGGCTGCGACGCGACGTTCGACGGTCTCTATCTGGTCGACGGTCGCCAGCACGTCGATAACCATACGCGAATCGACCACGCCCAGGCCAACGGCACCAGCCGCGAGACGTATCGCGGCGTTCTCGACGGTCACTCGCGCGCGGTGTTCAACGGCAAGGTCATCGTCCATCCCGGCGCGCAGAAGACCGACGCCCGGCAGGCCAACCACAACCTGTTGCTGTCGCGCGACGCCGAAGTCGACACCAAGCCGCAGCTCGAAATCTACGCCGACGACGTCAAATGCACGCACGGCGCGACGGTCGGCCAGATCGACGACAACCAGCTCTTCTACCTGCGCGCGCGCGGAATCGAAGAGACGATGGCCAGGAGCCTGCTGGTGCACGCCTTCGCGGGCGACCTCATCGAACGCATCCGCGTCACGTCGCTGCGCACCCGTCTTGAACAGATCCTGTTGGCGCGGCTGCCGCAGGGCGAACGCATCAGGGAGCTTTCATGAGAAGCGAATCAAATAAGGTCTTGCGCGAGGCCGCAACGCCAGCCGACGTGGCACGCTGGCGCGACGATTTTCCGATCCTGCAAGAGACGATAAGCGGCGAGCCGCTCGTCTATCTCGACAACGCCGCGACGACGCAGAAGCCGCAGTCGGTGCTCGCCGCCGAAGCCGACTATTACCGCCACACCAACGCCAACGTCCATCGCGGCGTGCACACCCTGAGCCAGCGCGCGACCGACCAGTACGAAGCGGCGCGCGGCAAGATTGCACGCTTCATCAACGCCGCCGGCAGCAACGAGATCATCTATGTGCGCGGCGCCACCGAGGCGATCAATCTGGTCGCGCAAAGCTTCGCGCGACCGCGCCTCAAACCGGGCGACGAAATCCTGATCAGCGCGATGGAGCACCACTCGAACATCGTCCCCTGGCAGATGGTCTGCGAGCAGACCGGCGCGCTGCTCAAAGTCGTGACCATCAACGACGCCGGCGAGTTCGAGTTCGAGAGCTTCGAGCGCCTGCTCGGCCCGCGTACGCGGCTAGTCGCGCTCACCCATCTGTCGAACGCGCTGGGCAGCATCGTTCCGATCGAGCGCGTCATCGAACTCGCGCATTCCAGCGGCGTCCCGGTGCTGATCGACGGCGCCCAGGCCATCGCACATCTAACCGTCGACGTGCGCGCGCTCGATTGCGATTTCTACGCCTTTTCCGGACACAAGATCTACGGCCCGACGGGAATCGGCGTGCTCTACGGCAAGGCCGCGCTGCTCGACGCGATGCCGCCGTATCAGGGCGGCGGCGACATGATCCGCACGGTCACTTTTGAAAAGACTGAATACAACGAACTGCCGTACAAGTTCGAAGCGGGAACGCCCAATATCGCCGGCGCCATCGGCCTGGGCGCGGCGCTCGATTACGTCGGCGCGATCGGCATCGCGACCATCGCGGCGCACGAACGCGACCTGCTCGATTACGCGACGCGCGAGGTGTCGGCGATCCCGGGGCTGACGATCGTCGGCAGCGCGCGCGACAAGGCGAGCATCCTGTCGTTCACGCTGGCCGGCACCCACCCGCACGATATCGGCACCATCCTCGATCACCGCGGCGTCGCGATCCGCGCCGGCCATCACTGCGCGATGCCGGTGATGCAGCGCTTCGGCCTTTCCGGCACGGCGCGCGCATCGTTCGCGCTCTACAACACGCGCGCCGAAGTCGATACATTGGTCGCCGCACTGCACCAGGTTACGGAGATTTTTCAACGATGAGCGATCTGCGCGAACTCTATCAGGACGTGATCTTCGACCACTACAAGAAGCCACGCAATTGCCACGTGCTCGACTGCGCCAACCATCAGGCCGACGGCTTCAATCCACTGTGCGGCGATCAGCTCACGGTCTATCTCAAGGTCGAGCACGGCGTCATCACCGACCTGAGCTTCAAGGGCAGCGGTTGCGCGATTTCGACGGCTTCCGCCTCGCTGATGACCGAGGCGCTCAAGGGCAAGAAAATCGATGAAGTCGAAGACCTCTTCGAGGATTTTCACCACATGGTCACGACGCCCGAAGACGCGCCGCACCCCGAACTCGGCAAGCTCGAAGTGCTCGCCGGAGTCAGCGAGTTTCCGGCGCGAGTCAAGTGCGCGACGCTGGCCTGGCACACGCTGCAAGCCGCGCTCAAGAACCAGAACCAGCCAGCCACTACGGAGTAAGCGATGAATATCCAGTCACCCGATGCCGTCGCCAACGAGCAAACCCCGCAGTTGCGCGAAGCACTGATCGCCGCCTTGCGCACCATCTACGACCCGGAAATCCCAGTCAACATCTACGACCTGGGCCTGATTTACGCGCTCGAAATCGATCCGCCAGGACGCATCGCCATCGGCATGACGCTGACGGCGCCGGGCTGCCCGGTCGCCGAGACCTTTCCGGGGACCGTCGAGGATCGCCTGCGCGAAGTGCCAGGCGTCAGCGAAGTCCATGTCACGCTGGTCTGGGAACCGCCCTGGAGCATGGAGCTCATTCCCGAGCACGTCAAACTGCAACTCGGCTTATTGTGAGGAGATAGCATGTCGGACTGGATTGATGTCGCTCCCCAGCACGATTTCGCGATCGGCGAATATCGTTCGCTCGATGTCGACGGAACCCAGGTCGCCGTCTTCAATCTTGCCGGCGAGTACTACGCGATCGAGGACCAGTGCACGCACGACGGCGGCACGCTGACCGGCGGCGCGCTCGACGGCGAGCAAATCGTCTGCCCGCGCCACGGCGCGCGTTTTTCGATCAAGACCGGCGCGGTCCTGACGCCGCCCGCCTACGAGCCGCTCGCGACCTTTGCGCTACGCATCGAGAACGGCATGGTTCAGGTGCGCGACGCGCGCTGGGATTAGCCGCTCGGCCCGACGGCGACCACCGCACCTCGCCCGACCCGCTACAATGGCCGTTCCGCCGACAGACACCGCGGCCAAACAACGCCCAGAAGTGATCAGACCATGATTTCGCCACGCCGCCATACCGAACGTCACCGTACCGATCGCATCGGCTGGCTGCGCGCCGCAGTACTCGGCGCCAACGATGGCATCGTGTCGACGGCCAGCCTGGTGGTCGGCGTCGCTGCGGCCAGCGCCAGTCAGTCCAGCATCCTGCTCACCGGTGTCGCGGCGCTGGTCGCCGGCGCCATGTCGATGGCCGCCGGCGAATATGTCTCGGTCCATTCGCAGGCCGATACCGAGAACGCTGACCTGGCGCGCGAACGCGCCGAACTCGAAGACAATCCCGGCGCCGAACACCGCGAACTGGCGGCGATCTATGTCATGCGCGGACTGGCGCCCGAACTCGCGCAACAGGTTGCCACCCAGTTGATGCAGCACGACGCGCTGGGTGCGCACGCGCGCGACGAACTGGGCATTTCCGAAACGCTCGCCGCACAGCCAGTGCAGGCAGCGCTATCGTCGGCCGCCAGCTTCGCAATCGGCGCGCTGCTGCCGCTGGCGGTCTGCGCGCTGGCGCCCGGCTGGCTGCTGATCCCCTGCGTCGCGACCACCGCGCTGGTCTTCCTCGCGCTGCTCGGCGCCGTCGCCGCGCGCGCCGGCGGCGCCAGCCTGCTGGTCGGCGCCAGGCGCGTCACCTTCTGGGGAGCGCTGGCGATGGCCAGCACCGCCGGCGTCGGCGCGCTGTTCGGCGCAGTCGTTTGAGTGCGGGCTCGGCCAGAATTCTGCTTTAGCCCCCAGCGCATCGGCCACGACCATTCAAACCGCCCGGCAGGGCCAGGCGGCAGCGTTCCCGGCTTGGTCAAATTTGAGCGAATTGTTACAAACTGACACAAGCGCTCTCACTTTTGGCAGCTTCGTGTTGCGAATACACGACGAGCCTTCGATACTGCGCTTGCTTAGCAAAGGAGCCAGCGTCTATCTGCGCAGTCTCGCTCCGACGCTGCAGGCTGCTTTTCGACGGATGGACCGCGTCGCGCCGACGGCGAGTTGCCCAGGTTTGAAGGCCCCGCGGGCCGGAATTCGGTAATCAGCAAGACAAGCGTTTGTCTAACAGGGAATAAAAATGATAAGCCTCAACAAATCCATTTCGAGTAAATTGCTGTTCTGGTCGTGTATTTCGGCGGCGATCGTGATCGCCGCCATCGTCAGCTTCATTCAAGTCTCGATGATTCCGCAACTGACGGACAAAGCGCTGGCTTCGCAGACCAGCGCGCTGGCGCACTCATTGAAAGGGCTGTTCAACGACGAAGCGCAATGGACAGAACAAGCGCTGTCCAAGGCGGACCTGCTCGACGCCTCGTCGAATGGCGGCAAGACAGTCGCCACCTTGTTCGTCTTCAAGGGCGGCCAATACGTGCGCGCCGCCACCACCTTGAAAAAAGAAGATGGCAGCCGCGCCATCGGTACGGCACTCGACCCCGGCTCGGCGGCAGCCACGGCGCTCGCCGCCGGGAGCGAGTTCTCCGGACAAGTCACCCTGTTTCAGCGGCTGCATATGGCCAGCTACCTGCCCGTCTCGTTCGCCAACGGCACCCGCGGCGCGATCTTCGTCGGCATCGACTACAGTTCGGCTGACGAGATGCTCGAACTGGCCCACCAGATGGTCTATGTCTTGATCGGCGTGGGCCTCGTCGGCATCGTGCTGCTGGCGATCGGCCTGGCCTACGCGATTCGCACCATCGTCTCGAATCGTCTGCGCGCCTTCCTTGCCATGGCGCAAGGGCTGGCCAGCGGCAAGGGCGACCTGACGGTGCGCCTTGACGATTCGAGCGGCGACGAACTGGCGCACGTGGCCACAGCGTTCAACGTCTTCCTGGGCAAGCTGCACAATATGTTCATCGAATTCAAGGCAGAGGCCGGTCAGATGGGGTCTTCAGCCCATAGCCTGGGATCGGTCGTGCACCAGACCAACCAGCAGGCACACTCGCAACAAGACGTGACCAGCCAGGTGGCGGCTTCTGTCGAACAAATCTCGGTGTCAATCAACGAGGTCGCCGGACACGCCGCGCACGCCAAGGAGTCCTCGCAGTCGGTCAAGCAACGGACCGAGCAAGGGGTCGTCGATCTGACAAGTCTGTCCGTTTCGTTAAACAATACCCAAAACTCGATTGCCGCGGTCAGCGAAATGACCCAATCGTTCATCAACGACGTCGGCAAAATCAACGATCTGGTGGCCCTGGTTTCCGAAATCGCCAGTCAGACCAACCTGCTGGCGCTTAACGCCGCGATTGAAGCGGCGCGAGCCGGAGAACAGGGAAGAGGCTTTGCCGTGGTCGCTGACGAGGTTCGTAAATTGGCGACGCGATCGGACCAAACGGCGAGCTCGATTCGCGAAAACACGGGACACCTCGGCGAACAATCCGACAAGGTATCGATGGCCATGGCCGGCAGCGAAGAGGCGCTGCGCGACTGCGTCGAGCGAATGTCCAAGGTACAACTCAGCCTCAATGAAATCGACGCTTTGATCACCGATGTCGCCGTCGGCTCGGACGAGGTCGCCAACATGGTCGCTGAGCAGTCGGCAGCGTCCCAGGATATCGCGCAGAGCATGGAATCGCTGGCCATCTCGGGCGACAGTACGGCCAATCAGATGGATATCGCAGCGACGATCGCCACCCAGCTTGAAGGCGTTTCGCAGACGATGTCAACGGCGCTGGCCGGCTTCAAGACCCACGAACACGCGGTGTAGCGCGTCAAATCGAGCGACGCCGGGCGAGGCCCCGGCGCGTCCGGCGACGATCGCGTCGAGCGCCTGCTTGGCGTGTATCGCCATGAACTCGTCGCATAACGGTGTCAGATGAAGAATGCCGAAGCGGCCGGCGTCGACCGCTGCAGAGAAAGTCTGCAACGCCAAGAATCGACAGACTATCCCTTAAAGTGAAATAATTAATACCACATCAGAGTGTTTATCATCTTCCGAAGATTCAATAGAGTCCACGCCATGCACTGCACAGCGAGTGCACGGTCTGCAATACAGACCCACTTAAACGACTCAAAGGAAGATCATGAAAATCACCGTTATCGGCACCGGCAACATGGGCTCGGCCTTCGTCAAACAACTCGCGCGCGCCGGCCATCAGGTCAGCGTCACCGCACGCCACCTTGAAAAAGCGCAGGCGCTTGCCGCCGCCCACACCGGGGTGGGCGCCATCGCCATCGCCGACGCGGCGGCTTCGGCCGACGTCCTGATCCTCGCCACCGGCTACGGCGACGCCGTCGATGCCTTGCAGAGCGCCGGCGATCTCACCGGCAAGGTGGTGATCGACATCAGCAACCCGCTGACTGCCGATTACATGGGATTGACGCTCGGCTACAGCACTTCGGCCGCCGAAGAAATCGCCAAGGCCTTGCCCGGCGTAGAAATCGTCAAGGCCTTCAACACCGTCCTGGCGCAGGTGCTGGGCGAAGGCGCCGACTTCGGCAACGGTCAAACGGTGCCGGTTTTCGTCGCCAGCGACAGCCTGCGCGGCAAAGACGCCGCCAAGACGCTCGCCGAAAGCATGGGCTTTGCGACGATCGATGCCGGCGGGCTGAAGAACGCGCGTTACCTCGAACCGCTCGCCGGCCTCAACATCTACCTGGCTTACGGCGCGGGCCTGGGTACCTCGATCGCGCCGACCTGGATCAGCCGCGCCTGAGCCATCGTTCATTGCCGGGGCGACGCCCCGGCAATGACGCAAGGCATTTTCCCAATCGATCTCGTTTTCAAGGAATCCACGATGTCCACTTCAATTCAAAACACCCTCTCGCTGATCGGCCGCCTGCTCTTTGTCGCCTTGTTCCTGCCCGCCGGAATCGGCAAGCTCACGGGCTTTTCCGGCACCGTCGGCTATATCGCTTCGGTCGGCCTGCCGGCGCCGACGCTCGGCGCCGCCCTGGCGCTCGCCGTCGAGATCCTGGGCAGCCTAGCGCTGCTGGCCGGATTCGGCACGCGCATCGCGGCACTGGTGCTGGCCTTATTTACGCTGGTCGCCTCGTTCTTCTTTCACGCCTATTGGGCCGCACCCGCGGCGCAGCAGTTCGTCACCCAACTGCTGTTCATGAAGAACATCGCGGTGGTCGGTGGCTTGCTGGTGCTGGCGGCCAACGGCGCCGGCGGCTGGAGCCTCGACGCTCGGCGGACGCGCTGAGCGCCGGCTCAGACGCCGTACTGCTGGACCGCCTTGCGCATGCGAACGACGGCGGCGTTCAGATAGTCGACGGTGGCGCCGGTCTGGTTGACCACCGCGACGTTCTGTTCGGTCATGATCGCGACACGCTCGACGTTCTGCGCCATTTCGACCATCGCCGCCTGCTGCTCGTCCGAGGCGTTGGAAATCTCGCCGACCATGTCGGTCGTTTTGGTCATTTCGACGTTGATCTGGCGCAGCGATTCCTCGGTCGCATTGACCAGTTCGACGCCGTCGGCGACCTGTTGTGCGCCCGAGCGCATGCCGTCGACGGCGGTCTGCGTTTCGTCTTGAATGCTCTGCGTCATCGCGGCAATTTCCTGCGTCGCGCGCGTCGTGCGTTCGGCGAGCTTGCGCACTTCGTCGGCAACCACCGCAAATCCGCGCCCCTGCTCGCCGGCGCGTGCCGCTTCGATCGCCGCGTTGAGCGCCAGCAAATTGGTCTGGTCGGCGATTTCCTTGATCACTTCGGTGACGCGGGAAATCTCCACGGAGCGCTGACCCAGCGACTCGACCTGCTCGGCCGAATGGCGCACGGTACTGGCCAACGATTCGATGGTGCGACTGGCGTTGCGCGTGATCTCGCTTCCCTGGCGCGACACTTCGCCGGTCTGCGTCGCGGTTTCCATCGTCGACCGCGCGTGCGCGGCGACCTCGCCGATCGACACGGTGACTTCTTCGATCGCCGCGGCGGCCGACGAGGTCGCCTCGCTCTGCTTGACCGCCGAGTCGTGCGAACTCTTGACTCCCGCCTGAACGTCATCAGTCGCTGCCGCGACCTGTTGCGCGGTATCGGCGATTCCCTGGATGGTCGCCTGGATCGACGAGGCGAATTTGTCGGCCTTGCGCGCGATGCTGCCGATCACGTCGCGCCGGCGCAAATCGAGACGATGGCGCAGGTCGCCGGTCGACAACACCTGTTCAAGCCAGTCCGAAACAATATTGAGGTCACGCGCGGTGCGCGGTGCGTAGATCAGCAGGAAGAAAAGCGCGTAGGCAATCGTCAACACGGCCAGCGGCAGCGCGGCAATGCCGGGCAGCGTCGGACCGCCGAGCTGATCGCTGAGCGCATCGATCGCGGGCAGCAGCGCGGCGAGTCCGACCAGCATCATTTGCGAGCGCAGCGAGAGGAAGGCGTTGAGCCATGCCGCGCGATGCCTGACCACCCGCCCGTTCTTGATCTCAAGCGACTTGTCGCCGGCGCTGATGCGCCGGTAGGCGTCCTGCGCCGCGTCGATTTCAGCGCGCGTCGGGCGGACGCGAACCGATTGATAGCCGACCACTTGGCCGTTCTCGCGCACCGGCGAGACGTTGGCGACGACCCAGTAAAAACCGCCGTCCTGACGCCGGTTCTTGACGATGCCACGCCACGGCCGTCCCAGCTTGAGGTCGCGCCACATGTCGGCAAAGGCCTCGGGCGGCATGTCGGGGTGGCGCACCATATTGTGCGACTGGCCGATCATTTGCTCGCGCGAGAAGTTGCTGATCTTCGCAAAAGCCTCGTTGGCCTCGACGATCACCCCCTTGAGATCGGTGCTCGAGTAGATGAACTCGCCCTCGGGCAGAAGCGTTTCAACGTGGGTTACCGGGAGGTTCGTTTTCATGATCGCATCTTTCTTCGTTAGGAGGCTCGTTTCCGGGCATTCCTGGTCTGGGGACGGCTGGCGAGCAAAGCGCTGGAAGCGTCACATTGTGATGGGTACGACGGCTTGCGAGGCTTGCCCCCTGGCCGCCCAGGAGAACTCGAAAACGCCGGACGAATCATACCTGCTGCGCGGCCTTTCCCAACAGCTCTGCGTGCACGATTTTCGCATCCAGCGCAGCGCTATCGAAAGGCGTATCCTCTTGGCGGAAAATGCAGCTTGGCGATCGCGGATCGATCGTTGTCCGTTACGCAGCGCCCCGACCAACATGAAAGGCTGACGCAAAGATGTACAAAAATGAAGGCGACACCGAACATTCCGACGCGCTGGTGCTGTTTGGCGTGACCGGCGACCTCGCACGCAAGAAGATCTTCCCGGCGCTCTACGCCATGGCCAGGCGCGGCGCGCTCAGTGTTCCGGTGATCGGCGTCGCGTCGTCGAAGCTCAGCATCGAAGAGCTGCGCCGGCGGGCGACCGAAAGCATCCGCGAATACAGTGGCAGCGGCGGCATCGACGACCCACGCGCGCTCGAACAGTTGCTCTCGCGCCTCTCCTACGTCAGCGGCAACTACAACGAGGCGTCGACCTACAGCGCGCTCAAGCTGGCGCTCGGCGATGCGCGCCGTCCGGCGCACTACCTGGCGATCCCGCCGGCACTGTTCGAGACGATGATCAAGGGGCTGGGGGCATCGGGCCTCGCCGACGGGGCGCGCCTGATCGTCGAGAAGCCCTTCGGCCGCGACCTCGCGTCGTCGCGCGAACTCAACCGTATCGCACGCTCGGTTTTCCCGGAAGAGGCTATCTTCCGCATCGATCACTTCCTGGGCAAGGAAGCGATCATGAACATCCTCTATTTCCGTTTCGCCAACTCGTTCCTCGAGCCGATCTGGAACCGCGATCACGTCGCCAGCGTTCAGATCACGCTGGCCGAGCACTTCGGCGTCGAGGGGCGCGGCGCGTTTTACGAGACCGCCGGCTGCCTGCGCGACGTTATCCAGAACCACCTGTTCCAACTGGTCGCGCTGCTCGCCATGGAACCTCCGGCGTATCGCGGCTACGGCGCGATCCACGACAAAACTGCCGAAGTCTTTCACGCCATGCGCCCGTTACAGCCCGCCGACGTGGTTCGCGGCCAATACGACGGCTATCGGCGCGAGGCGGGCGTCGCCGCCGACTCGGACGTCGAGACTTTCTGCGCGCTGCGCCTGTCGATCGACTCGTGGCGCTGGGCCGGCGTGCCGTGGTACGTGCGTTCGGGCAAGTGCCTGGCGGGCACTGCCGCCGAAGTCATCGTCGCGCTAAAACCGCCGCCGCAGCGGCTGTTCGCCGACTCGGCGCCGGCCGACGGGCTGGCCAACTACGTGCGTTTCCGCCTGTCGCCCAGTTCCGCGGTCGCCCTCGCAGCGCGCGTCAAACTCGCCGGCAAGGAGTTCATCGGCGAGCAACGCGAGCTCTTTCTGCTCGACGAACGCCCTGGCGAGGAAACGCCTTACGAGCGGCTGCTCGGCGACGCGATGGCCGGCAACGGCGCGCTGTTCATCCGCCAGGACGCGGTCGAAGCAGCGTGGTCGGTCGTCGAACCGGTGCTTGTCGACCACCCGCAGGTCGAGCCTTACGCGCGCCAGAGCTGGGGGCCGGCTGCGGCCGACGCGCTGATCGCCGCCGACGGCGGCTGGCACCCGCCGGGGGGTTGAGCGGCCTATTCGATTCGCGCTAGCCCCCTCCTTTTTTGGACAAGTACGATGAAAACCTACCTGTTGCGCCTGCTGCTGATCCTCGCGCTGTGCTGCGGCGCCCACGTTGACGCTGCACCGCCGACCAATCAAACACTGACCGCACGCCACTTGGCCAGACTGCTCGCCGACCCGGTCGAGCTCGCCGAACTGACGCTCTTCTTCAGCCAAATGCCCAAGGGCGGCGACCTGCACCACCACTACTCGGGAGCGATCTACGCCGAGCAGTACCTTGAATGGGTTGAACGACAAGGCTTTTGCATCGACCAGACAAGCTACCGAATCCAGACTGATCCCGAACTGATCACCGCCCAGCGCCAACTCGACGCGGCGACGCGCCAGTGCCTGTCAGCGGCAGAGATCGTGGCCAACGATTTGCTCTATCGCGAACTGCTGCAGCGCTGGTCGAGCAAGGATTTTGCCAACCACGGCGCGCTCCAGCCGCCACCCGACCGCCAGTTCTTCGAGACATTCGGCTATTTTGGCCCGGTCTCCAGCACGCATCTCGACGAAGGCCTGCAGACGATCAAGAAGCGCGCGATTGCCGAAAACGTCAGCTATATAGAAACGATGTTCAAGATGGCACCGGCGATAGCGAACGATGCTTTCGACCAGGCCGTCGCGCAGGCGCGCGACGACGACGAATCATTGAGCGCCATTTTCCGCTCGCAGGCGATCGCTCTGGACAACGACCCGGCCTTCAAACAGAAAATCGCCGATCACGTCGCGCGCACCGAGGCGAGCAGCGCCGGCATCGACGATGAGCGATTCACCATGCGCTATCAGACCTACGTCGTCCGCCTGCTCGCGCCGTCGCAAGTCTTTTCCTCGCTGCTCGCCGGTTTCAAGGCCGCCAGCGCGAGCCCGCTGATCGTCGGGGTCAACATCGTCGGCGCTGAAAACCAGAACGTTTCGATGCGCGACTACTCGCTGCACATGAAGATGTTCCGCTTCCTCAAGGCGCAATACCCGCAGGTCAAACTCGCGCTGCATGCAGGCGAACTGGCGCTCGGCATGGTTCCGCCCGAGGGGCTCAAATTTCATATCGAGCAGGCGCTGACGATTGCCGGCGCCGACCGCATCGGCCACGGCATCGATCTGGCGCACGAAGCCAACGCGCTGGCGATCATCAAAACGATGCGCGATCAGGACCTTCCGGTCGAAATCAACCTCACCAGCAATGACTTCATCCTCGGCGTCAAGGGGCAATCGCATCCGCTTACGCTATACCGCAAGTACGCCGTGCCGTTGGTGCTGTCGACCGACGATGCGGGCGTCTCGCGCAACACGCTGACCAACGAATACGTCCTTTTCGCCAGCCGTTACCAGCCCGACTACGCCGAAGTCAAGAAACTCTCGTACAACGGCCTGCGCTATTCGTTCCTGCCGGCGAACGAGAAAAAACGCCTGCTCAAGCAGCTCGACGAGCGTTTCGCCAAGTTCGAGTCCGCTATCGCCGCGCTCAACAAGAGCGTCGTCAGGCCTTAGGGACGAATCTATTCGCCGCGGCTAATACCAGTCGAACACCGAGACCCCGACGCCGATCACGGTTTGCCGGTGGTTGTAATCGATCAGGCTTTCGCCATAACCCGAAAACACCTGAACGTAACCCTTGAGGTCGCCGGCGATCGGGAACGACCAAGCCAATTGCGCCGAACCGCGCGAATTTTCGCCACCGCGCAGGCTGTGGCGCGCCTGTAACGAAAACACTTGCCCCTGCCACTGGCGCGCGACGATCAGCTCGCCGCGGCCGATATAGTTCTCGATTCCCGGATTGTCGTCTGAACTCTCGCTCTCGGGTATCCGCCACCACGGGCGAACGAGCACCATCCAGTCGTCCTTTTCAAAGCCGGCCTGGGCGATCACCCGATTCCAGCTGCGCGAGAGCGGCAGCGCGCGACCGTTGGACTGGTGATTGACGCCGATGCTCGCCAAAGAGCCCTTGAAGCCGAGGAACTCGTAGTTGGTGTGGAAGGCGAGCATCGCTTCGGGCTCGTAATCGGTCTCGCGGAAAGGCCGCGAAAGATCGCTGTTATATGCCTGCCAGCGCGACGACTGGGTATAGCCGAGCCACAGATCGCCGTTGTCGCCGAACAGATTCTCGAGCGCCTTGGTCTTCAGGCTGAACTGGACCCGGGCCTCGACGGCGTCCAGATTGCCTTGTTCAGCGCCACCGTGGCCGATCGCCGCAGAGGACGGCGACTGATTGACGTTGTTGGTGTAACTCAGCGGCAGGAGGTAAATCGGCTTGTACGGACGCAGCACGAAAACGCCGCGCTGGCTCGGCGCATCGAGTTCCCACTGGTCGGTCAGCGCCGACCCGTGGCTGCGCAGGCGGTCGTTCTCACCTGAATTGAAGGTCGCCAGGCGGTCCTTCAAGCCGCGCTCGGCCGGCGCTTTGACGTCGTCGACCGTCGCTGGTGCCGTGATGGCGAGCAGCGAGGCGCGATCGTAACAGGCCAAGCGCTCGGCGTTGCTGGCGATCGCCGCGCAGCTCACGTCCTGGCCGATGGCCAGCGTCGGCAGCACTGCGGCAAGGAGAAGCGCGGCGGACAGGTTCCCGGAAACGTACGGCATGAGAGGCTTTCGTCAGAGGATTCGCCGCCCCTGACAAGGGGAGGTTGGGAGGGCTTAGCGACACAGATTCACGCTCGGCCGCACTATGCGGCAACGTCGCACCCGACGTCGGTGCGCTGGCCAACATAGCGCGCCCCCTCGCCAGGCCGCTCTGCTGAAATAGGCTGCTCTGTGTGCTGGCGCACCGTGCGGCGGCGCGCTGCGACCTAAGCTGCATGCCGGAATTCAAGGCGCAGCCTAGCCGAGCCTGCCGTTCGGATGCCGGCGAAACACCTGCTTTCCTGTCACGCAGTTCAATTCAAGCTAAAGGAAATCAAAATGATCCCCCTCGGACGCATCATCAAGAATCTTCTGCTGGTGGCCGCTGCCACCGTTTCGCTGGCCGCCGTCAGCACCCACGCCGGCGCGGCGACCGCCGAAGACCTCAACAAGGACGCTGCGCAGGCGTTGGAGAAGCTCTACCAGAGCAACCCGGCCGCCGAAGCGGTGGGCAAGCGCGCCAAAGCGATCCTCGTTTTCCCGAACATCGTCAAGGCCGGACTGATCTTTGGCGGCGCCTACGGTGAAGGCGTATTGACCAAGAACAAAAAGTTCTCCGGCTACTACAACTCGGTTACCGCGTCGTGGGGCTGGCAGGCCGGCGCCGAGTCGTATAGCTATGTCGTCTTCCTGATGAGCGACAAGGCCGTCAAATACCTCGACAAGTCAAAGGGGTGGGAAATTGGCGTCGGCCCCAACGTGGTGGTGGTCAATGAAGGTGTCGCCAAGAATCTGTCGTCGTCGACGCTCAAGGACGATGCCTACGCCTTCATCTTCGACCAGCAGGGCCTGATGGCGACGCTCTCGATCGAGGGAACCAAGATCTCGCCGATCAAGCGTTGAGTTGATTGATCCCGGCCTGGCCACAGGTCCAAGCCGGGCCTGATTTGACGTGAGCGCTGACGATGGCGCCTGGCTTCGCGCCTGGCACGATCGTTCAGGCTGCACTACCCTGGACTACGCACCACTCTCAACAGGAGATCTCCATGAGTCAATATCCGATTGCCGTTATCGTCGGCAGCCTTCGCCGCGATTCATTCAACCGCAAGCTCGCCGACGCCATCGCCAAACTGGCGCCGCCCGAGTTCTCGTTTTCGCAGGTGAACATCGGTGACCTGCCACTTTACAACCAGGACAACGACGCCACCCCGCCGCCGTCGGTGATCAAGCTCAAGGCCGAAATCGCTGCGGCCAAGGGGCTGCTGTTCGTCACCCCCGAATACAACCGTTCTGTTCCTGGCGTCCTCAAGAACGCCATCGACCACGCCTCGCGCCCCTATGGTCAGAGCGCCTGGGCCGGCAAGCCGGCCGGCGTGCTCGGCGTTTCCGTCGGCGCCATCGGTACGGCGATGGCGCAACAACATCTGCGCAATATTCTGGCCTACCTCGACGTGCAGACGCTCGGTCAGCCTGAGGCTTTCGTTCAAGCCAAGGACGGTCTCTTCGACGCGTCCGGCGAGATCGGCACCGAGAGCAGGAAATTCCTGCAAGGCTGGATGGATCGTTACGTGAGCTGGGTAAAAAGCCACGTCGGCTGAAAGCTCAATTCTTGCCGATGTCGTCGGCGGGCTCGCACAGATCGCCGTTTTCCCGCGACCGACAGCCATGACATCGGCTACCCCAAACGAGTAAATTACCCTATTTGCATTAATGTATTACATTAACTTGCAGGAGTAAGACCATCATCCATTGAGCGGACTTTGACTTGTCCACATTTTCTGTGGATAAGTCTGTGGATGAAAGAGGAAAGAGCGTGCCAAGTGCCTGTCAGACAAGGCTTTGCCTTACTTTGCGGATTTATTAAGCAAATCATAACCCGTTGTTTATTATCGGTTAATTTATTTTAACCAGCCACCAAAGCGCTAACTCACTGTTGCAACGTAATAAATCGTTGGCGTTTGCAATTTGTTGATAAGTCAAGTCTTGACAAGTCATTTTTTGCCGGCACGGCGCTGATGCAAGCTCGTTTCGACGACCAAGACGACGGTCTCGGCCATCAGACAGGCGGTACAACACGCTCTTCGACGACGACGCAGTGCTTCTCGGGATTCGTGAGAAACTATTGGCCTGACGAATACGCCTGGATTGCCGATCATGTCCTTTGCCAACTTTCTTACCAAATTCTCCTGGCCTGACTGGCTCGGGCTGATCTGGTTTCTGATCTGCTGGTTTGGTTATGAGCAGGTTGTCGAGCGCGGCTGGACTGGCCGTACCAGCCTGATGGAAGAGACGCACAAGCTTCGCCAGGGCTGGGCACGGGTGATGCTTGGCCGAGACCCGCGCATCGTCGATGTCGCCTTGATCGGCAACCTGCTGCCCAGCCTGTCCTTTTATGCCAACACCTCGATCTATATCATCGCCGCGCTGTTCGCCGCGCTGGGGACCATGGACCAGTTGATGAACGCGGCCTCGGAACTACCCTTTTCACGCGTCATCTCGCGCGAAGCGACCGAACTCAAGTTGCTCGTTCTGCTCGGCGTATTCGTGATCGCCTACTTCAAATTCACCTGGTCGCTGCGCCAGTTCAATCTGCTTTCGATCACCCTCGGGTCGGTGCCCCACGACGCCAGCCGCGAAGAACTGGAAAACCATGCGCTGAAGTTTGCCGCGGTCAATTCTTGTGCCGGCAACGATTTCAATCGCGGCCTGCGCGCCTACTATTTCGGCATGGCGGTTATGTCATGGATGGTTTCACCGTGGCTTTTCATCGTCTCGACGATGATCATCGTCATCGTCCTGGCGCGCCGCGAGTTTTCTTCGCCGGTACTCAAGGCGCTGACCGACTACGGCGAACGCTGAGCACGCGGGCTTGGCAGCAGCGCCCGTGCTATCGACCAGCGGTCGGTTTTTCAGCGCGCTGTCGATCAGCGCGGTCAAGCGCCATCGCGGCCGCGCAAAATAGCCCCGGCCAGCGCTGAAAGTGGCAATGAACGATCGACGCCGCCATGCTTGACGGCCTCCTTGGGCATGCCGTAGACGACGCAACTGGCCTCGTCCTGAGCCAGCGTAAAGGCGCCGACATCGTGCATTTCCTTGAGTCCGCGCGCCCCGTCGTCGCCCATCCCGGTCATGATCACGCCCATCGCGTTGCGGCCCGCGTACTTGGCCACCGAACGGAACAGCACATCGACCGACGGCCGATGGCGGTTGACCGGCGGGCCATCCTTGACCTCGACCACATACTGCGCGCCGCTACGCGCCAGTTGCATGTGTTTGCCGCCGGGAGCAATCAGCGCCAGCCCGGGCAAGACGCGTTGCCCGTTCCTGGCTTCCTGCACGTTAATCTCGCAAAGGCTGTCGAGCCGCGCAGCGAAGGCCGCCGTGAACATTTCCGGCATGTGCTGAACGATCACGATCCCCGGCGCCACCCGCGGCAGCGCGGTGAGCAAATGCTCGAGCGCGACCGTGCCGCCGGTCGAGGTGCCGATCGCGACCAGGCGCTCAGTGGTCTGCGCCATCGCCAGACGCGGCGCCGCCCCGGAAGTCACACCAGGTTCGCGAATCGGGGCCCGCAATTGCGCGCTACGCTGCACTGCCCCCATATTGGCGCGCGCCGCCGACTTGACGGCGGCGATCAGATCGTCGCTCGAATCCTTGAGAAAATCGCCGACCCCGAGGCCCGGTTTGGTGATGATCGATACCGCGCCCGCCGCCAGCGCCTGCAAGGTCGTTTCCGCATTCTTGGTGGTCAGCGACGAGCAGATCACCACCGGCGTCGGCCGCTCGGCCATCAGTTGCGAAAGGAAGGTAATGCCGTCCATGCGCGGCATCTCGATATCGAGCGTGACCACGTCAGGCCACTCGCGACGCATTTTGTCGATCGCAAAGATCGGGTCAGGCGCCGCACCGATGACCCGGATATCGGGATCTCGCTCGAGGATGGCGCTCATCACCTTGCGCACCACCGCCGAGTCATCGACCACCATGACCTTGATTTCTTTTCCCATGCCTACCCTTTCCTTGGCGACTCACCCCGGCCTTTTGGCGCTTGGCTGGGTTATGGCGTATTCAGAAACCCTCATCTCATGGCGCGGCTCAGAATTTCTCGAAATCGTTGACACCCTCGCTTGCCTTGACCGGGCGCTTCGCCGAAGTGGTCCGCGACGTACTGGCGGGACGCGTCGCCATGCGCATCGTGGTGTCGCCGACGACCTTGAACTGCGCCATGATTTCCATCAGATTGACCGCCTGCGCGCTCATTTCTTCGGCGGTCGCCGAAAGCTCCTCGGACGATGCCGCGTTGGCCAGCGCGTCTTCCGACGACTTGCGCGCGATGCCGTCGGTGGTCTTGGCGTTGTCGGTGTTCTGCGCGATCGACGCCGACATCTGCTCGATCGCCGATGTCGTCTCCTCGAGACTCGCCGCCTGCTCCGAAGTCGCCTGCGACAGCACCTGCGAGGTCGATGAAACCTGAGTCGAGGCGTTGGTCAGTTCCTCAGCCGTGGTGCGAACCTGAGTGATCGTCTCCGAGAGCTTCTCGCTCATCTGCTGCATTGAAGCCATCAGACTGCCGCTGTCTCCAGCCTTAAGCTCGATCTTGCTCGTAAAATCGCCCAGCGCGATGCGGTTGGCGACCTCGGCGGCGACCCCCGGCTCGCCGCCCAACTGTTTCATCGTGCTACGGAAAACATACAGGCCGATCAAGAGAATCAGCAGGATGGCGATGCCTGATGCGCTGTTGGTCGTCACCGTCATCGTACTCATCAACGCCGCACTGCTTTGCGCATACGATGCCGCCTGGCGATCGTTCATTTCCATCAGCTTGTCGAGCGTAAGCTGCAAGGCGCTGGCGCTGACTCTGACTTTGGCGATGAGTTTCTTTATCTCGCCGAAGATCTCAACGAGCTCCTTTGGCGACTTGGCCTTGGCGAGCCTCTCCATTTCCGGGTTGACGTCGTTGCACAGCTTGAGAAATTCGCTCCAATTGCTCTTGAACTGCTTCCACACTTCAGCTTCTTCCGACCCCAGCGGAAGCGACTCGTAGATCTTCCCGCCCTTTTCGATCTGACCTAAGGCGGACAACCTTTCTTCGAGCAATTTGCTCACTTTGGCTTGCGCTCCCGGGTCATTTTCGAGCAGCACCAAATCGCGGTTATTGACCCGCACTCTGAGCTGACCGCGGGCGATTTCCATCAATCCATAAAGCGACGGCATACGGTGTTCGCTGTATTGCCTCACCGCGTCGCTTCCATTGCGCATGCCGATGAAGCCAGTTGCCGAAATACTGACGATCGCGACCATGGCTACGGCGATTAAAGCGATCAGTTTTGCTTTAATGGTTGAAAACATTTGAGTCTCCTTTGGTCGGAAAATATTCAATCTCAACAGCCATCGTAATCTGACAGCCCAAGCAAACTGTCTTCCGGCACGAACTGCGAAAAACCACCTACCGCTGCTGCTGCAAACCAATCACCAGCATTCGTCAATCGGCTCTATCGACCGATTTGATCGCCGCCATTTCCTCGATCGACAGCACGCGGGCAATGTCGAGGATGATCACGAAGCGGCCATCGACGCGCGCCATTCCGGCGATAAATTCGGCATTGACTCGGGTACCGAACGACGGCGGCGGTTCGATGTCGGCAGCACCGATCTCCATCACGGCGTTCACGCCGTCGACCATCAGGCCGAGAACATGGGTCGCGCCTTCGTGCTCGACTTCGACGATCACAAAGCAGGTGCGCTTGCCAACGCCGGTGGCCTCGCGTCCAAAGCGCACCGCGAGGTCGATGACCGGCACCACCGCGCCGCGCAAATTGATCACGCCGCGCAGCGACGGCGGCATCATCGGGACGGTGGTCGGCGGCGTGTATTCGATGATTTCGCGAATGCGCAGAATATCGATGGCATAGACCTCGCCGGCCAGCCGGAAGGCCAGATACGGCTGCCCCGTCGCGATCCCGTCGCCGATCCCCGACTTGGCCACCACCGGCGATCGGGGGGCAGCAGCAAGCTGCAGTTCTGTATTCATGGCCAACTCCCTAGAAGCGTTCAAAATCCGCCATCCCGGCATTGGCGGCAACGGTTTTCTTCGCCGCCGGGGCCTTCGCCGCCTTGGCCGCGCGCGGTGCAGACGACGCCCCGCCGTCAGCGACCCTGAACTGCGCCATCAGATCCTTGAGGCTTTCGGCCTGCGCGCTCATTTCTTCGGCGGTCGCCGAAAGCTCCTCGGAAGACGCCGCGTTCTGCTGCGTCACGCTGTTGAGCTGCGTCATCGCCTGGCTGATCTGATTGACGCCGGTCGTCTGCTCTTCCGACGCCGCGGTGATCTCGCTC
>JAGTRW010000053.1 GCA_018262095.1 Pseudomonadota bacterium | reverse complement strand
TACCTTTCCAGCACGCCAGTCCGCGAATCCTCAAGGCGATGAAGCGGCCGGCGAGCGCCGAGAACAACCTCGAGCGCATCCGCGCCATCGATGTGGCCAACAACACCATCACCGTTGAAGCCGGTTGCGTGCTGCAGACGCTGCAGGCGGCAGCGTTTTACGCGGGGCGCTTGTTTCCGCTGTCGCTGGCGGCCGAGGGCAGCTGCCAGATCGGCGGCAATCTCTCAACCAACGCCGGCGGCGTCCAGGTGCTGCGCTACGGCAATACCCGCGAACTGACGCTCGGGCTCGAAGTGGTGCTGCCCAGCGGCGAGGTCTGGAACGGCCTGCGCGGGCTGCGCAAGGACAACACCGGTTACGACTTGAAGCAGCTCTTCATCGGCGCCGAGGGAACGCTGGGGATCATCACCGCGGCGGTGATGAAGCTCTTCCCGCTGCCACGTGCGACGGCCACCGCCTGGCTGGCGATCGAATCTCCGCACGCCGCGGTGCGCCTGCTCGGCGACCTGCAAGCGGCGTTCGGCGCGACGCTCACCGCCTGCGAACTCGTCTCCGACGTGTCGCTCGCCATGGTGCTCAAGCACATTCCGGGCGCCCAGCCGCCGCTCTCGAACAGCCCGTGGTACCTGCTCGTCGAGTTGTCGGGCGCCGGCGAGGACGGCGAACTCGCGGCGGCGATGGAGCGCTTCCTCGAACAGGCGCTCGAAGGCGAGGCGATCAGCGACGCCGTTCTCGCGCAGAGCGGCGAACAGGCGGCGCGTCTGTGGGCGCTGCGCGAGAACATCAGCGAGGCGCAGAAGATCGAAGGGATCAGCATCAAGCACGACGTTTCGGTGCCGATTTCGCGCATCGGCGACTTCGTCGATCAGGCCGACGCGGCGCTCAAAAAAGCCTTTCCCGGAATTCGCATCGTCGCCTTCGGCCACGTCGGCGACGGCAATCTGCACTACAACCAGTCGAAAGCCGAGTCCGGCGAAAATGCCGAATTCATCGCCATGCAGCCGCAGGTCAACGAACTGGTCCACGACATCGTGCACCAGCTCGGCGGCAGCATCAGCGCCGAGCACGGCATCGGCCAGCTCAAGCGTGACGAGCTGCGGCGCTACAAGAGCCCGCTCGAAATGGAAATGATGGCCGCGGTCAAGCGCGCTTTCGATCCGCAGGGACTGATGAATCCCGGCAAGGTGCTGTGAGGCGCAGGAAGGACTCGCGTCAGCGTTAGTCCGTCATGTTCGCCCAGTCCTTCTTTTCGGGCAGTGCGATGCGCGTGATCGGGCCTTTTTCGGTGGCGATCAGCTGGTCCATGATGTCGTAAAGCTGCTTGATCAGCTCGGGTCCCAAGGCTTGCTCGATGATCTTGTATTGAGCGACGATCAGCGGACCCAGTTCGGCGACCAGTTTTTCGCTCTTGGGCGTCAGGCGAACGATGACCCGGCGCTGATCCCCCGGCATGCGCTGGCGGGTGACCAGCCCGATCGCCTCCATGCGCGAGAGTACCCCGGTCAGGCTGGGACTCAGGATGTGGCAGAGTTCGCAGATTTCCCGAGGTTCGAGCTCATTTTTTTCGTCAAGCGTGCGCAGAATCCGCCACTGCTGTTCAGTGAGTCCAAAGTGCGTGATGATCGGGCGGAAATGGCATAACAGTTCTTCTCTGGCTTTGAGGAAAAGGTGCGGCAGGTTTCGGTACGCGAGCTTTTTGCTGGGCATCGGACAACATCTCCAGTCGGTTAAGGTGGCAGCGTGGCCAGGTCAGTTTTCGCTGCCAATGATAGCAGCTGATTGGTTAATATGTTAGTGAGTTTTGGGAAAAACTCCGCTTCATCGTCGCTTGACGGGAACGCGTCACCCCCTTTTCTTGTCAGTGCCCCTTGAGCCGCGGATAACACGCGGTCCGCGAGCGCTCCTGATCGGCACTCTCGCAGGATGATAGGGGGAACAAATGGCGGCGATACCCGTTCAGGCGATACCGGACATTCACATCGGCCGGGTCTACCATCGGCGCGATCCGGAATGCGACGTCCATTACGAAACCTTCGGCACGCTCGCGCAGTTTTTCGGGCGCAATACGCCGATGCATCGGCATAACGGTTTTTTTCAGATCCACCTGCTGGTGCAAGGCGGAATCCACCTGACCCTCGACCAGGGCGTCTATTGCGGCGAAGCGCCGCTGCTGATCTTCACGCCGCCAGCCGTTCCGCACTCCTTCTACTCCGAAGAAAATACCGATGGCCATGTGCTCACGGTCAGGCAGGGTGTCGTTCGCGGTTGGCAGCAGATGATTCCCGGGCAGTTTCCCGATGCGCTGATGCGCTCGCCTTCATTCGTTGAATTCAACAAATTAAGCGGTGAAAATAAAAACGATTTCAATGTCTTGCTGAATGTTGTTGAAGTTTTACAAGAGGAATTCTTCGCAGCCAAACCGGCGCGCTCGGCGGCGTTGCTGGCGCTTGGGAACTATTTTTTCATCGTCCTCGCGCGGCTGTTGCAGGCCGGCGAACAGGTGTCGCCGCTGCGCCAGCAGCGCGGCGAAGACCTGCGTCTATTTCTCAAGTTTTGCGACCTGGTCGAGACCAATTTTAGCGACCATCTGACGCTTTCCGATTACGCCGAACGACTTTCGATTACTGGCGCTCGCCTCAACGATATTTGCCGGCGGATCGCCAACCTGCCGTCCAAGGAGGTGGTCCATGAACGCCTGCTGCAAGAGGCGCGCCGTCTGCTGCGCTTTTCAGCGGTGCAGGTCAGCGAGATCGGCTACCAGCTCGGCTTTACCGACCCGGCCTATTTTTCACGCTTCTTCACCAAGCGTACGGGGCTGTCGCCCAGCCAGTTCCGCCTGCTCGGTCGCTCCTGAAACGTCGGCAGGGCAGGCATCGTCCAGCGCCGTCGCCAGGCTTGCATCGCTCCGAAAAGTACCAGTGGTTTTCTCAAAAGTGCATTCATTAATATGTTAGCAATCTGTTTAATGGGAGCCACGGGATAGCCGTCGTCGCCGACGGTTGGCCAACGAGCCGGGCAGCAAAAGCGAATCAAGGAGGCGTTGCGATGGAGGTAAAGGATTTTGATCCGACGCGAAAATTTGTTCGGGTGCTGGCGACACTGCCGAACGGACTGATCGAGTTCGAGTTCGCCGTCGGCGAACCCGAGCTGGCGGTCGAACTGGTGATGCCCAAGGCGGCTTTCGACGAATTCTGTGCCAGCAATCAGGTCGAGTTCATTGCCGATCCCGTCGCCGCGCCCGCCGATGGCGACGCGGCCGACGCCGATTTTCACTGGAATCTTCATCAAGCCACCCATCAGCGCTTCCGCTGACACTTTTCGAGGAGAGAGCTATGAGCATGGACCTGCGGACCATCAGCATCACGCCGCTACGCCAGACCTTCGGTCATCTGGCGCGCCGCATGGGTGCCGACAAGCCGGCCACGCGCTACATGGAAGCGACGATGGATCTGCAACCGGTCGAGAACTACCACTATCGCCCGACCTGGGAGCCGCAGTACGAAATCTTCGACGCCCGCCGCACCCGAATCGTCATGCACGACTGGTACGCGCTCAAGGATCCGCGCCAGTACTACTACGGCCCGTGGACGCTGGCGCGCGGCCGCATGGGAGAGACCGCCGGCGGCGACTTCGACCTGGTCGACGAGCTCGGCCTCGCCGCAGCCTATCCGGCCGAGGGCCGCGACCTCGCGCTTCGCGTCCTGTTGCCGCTGCGCCACGTCGCCTGGGCGTCGAACATCAACAACGCCTACGTCTCGGCTTACGGCTACGGCATCGCGATCACCCAGGCGGCGTGCTACGCCAGCATGGATCAGCTCGGCGTCGCGCAGTACGTCACGCGGCTGGCGATCGCCTTTGACGACCTCGAGTCGCTGGCCAGTGCCAAGAGCGCCTGGCTCGAAGGGCGCGAGTGGCAGGAACTGCGGCATTTCGTCGAAGACCTGATGGTCGAGCACGACTGGTTCGCGCTGCTCGTCGCGCAGGACTTCGTGATTGACGGACTGCTCTATCCGCTGCTCTACGAGCGCTTCAACGACAAGCTCAACGCCGCTTACGGCCCGGTGTTCTCGATGCTCACGCGTTTTCAGCGCGAATGGGCGGGCGAAACGGCCAAGTGGATCGATTCGGTACTCAAGGTCGCCGCCGGCGAAAGCCCCGAAAACAAGGCGCAGCTGGCGGTCTGGATCAACGATTTTCGCGAGCGCACTGTCAAGGCGCTGACGCCGATCGCCACGATTGCCTTCGGCGACAAAGCCACGGCAATGCTCGACGAAGTGATCCTGCAACTCAATACCCGCGCCGCCAAGGCCGGGATCCCCCTGTAGAGGAACCGGCATGACATCGAACGCCTTCATCGCCTTTCAGACCAACGACGTGACGCGCTCAATCGTCGAAGCGATCGTCGAAGACAACCCCGGAGCGATCGTCGTCGAGCAGCCGGCGATGGTCAAGATCGACGTTCCTGATCGCTTGGTGATCCGCCGCACCAGCGTCGAGGAAAAGCTCGGCCGCGATTTCGACCTGCAGGAGCTGCAGCTGCACCTGATCACGATTTCTGGGCATCTCGACGAGACCGACGACGAGTTCACGCTGAGCTGGAACTCGTGACTTCGTGACTTTCTGATCCACGCCACCCTGGAGCGAACACCATGGACATGAAGACAAGCAAGAAGCTCGGCCTCAAAGAGCGCTACACGATGATGACGCGCGACCTCGCGTGGGATACGACCTACCAGCCGATGGACAAGGTCTTTCCGCAGGTCGGTTACGAGGGGATCAAGATCCACGACTGGGACAAGTGGGAAGACCCCTTCCGCCTGACCATGGACGCCTACTGGAAGTACCAGGCCGAGAAGGAGCGCAAACTCTACGCCATCCTCGACGCGTTCAACCAAAACAACGGCCACCTGTCGGTCACCGACGGGCGTTACATCAACGTGCTCAAGCTGTTTCTCGGATCGACGCCGCCGCTCGAACTGATGGCCGCGCGCGGCTTCTCGATGGTCGGCCGGCAGATGGTCGGCGCCGGTCCGCGCGTCGCCTGTCAGATGCAGGCGGTCGACGAGTACCGCCACTTCCAGACGCAGATCCACTCGATCTCGAACTACAACAAGTTCTATAACGGGATGGACGAATTCGCGCACCAGCAGTCGCGCATGTGGTACCTCTCGGACGGCAAGTCGTTCTTCGACGACGCGATCACCGCCGGACCGTTCGAGTTCATGGTCGCCATCGGCTTCGCCTTCGAATACGTGCTGACCAACATCCTGTTCGTTCCCTTCATCTCGGGCGCCGCGTACAACGGCGACATGGCGGCGATGACCGTCGGCTTCTCGGCGCAGTCCGACGAGGCGCGGCACATGACGCTCGGCCTCGAATGCATCAAGTTCATGCTCGAACAGGACCCGGACAATCTGGCTATCGTCCAGCGCTGGATCGACAAATGGACCTGGCGCGGAACGCGCAAGCTGGCCAGTGTCGGGATGATGATGGATTACATGCTGCCCAAGCGCATCATGAGCTTCAAGGAAGCCTGGGAAATCTACTTCGAGCAGAACGGCGCGGCGCTATTCACCGACCTCGCGCGCTACGGCGTGACGATTCCCAAGTGCTTTGCGCAGACCGTCGAAGAGAAAGAGCACGTGACGCACCAGTCCTGGCTCGGCTTCTACATGAAGCCCGAATCGACGCCTTTCCATACCTGGATTCCGGGTCCGGACGAGCTCGACTGGTTGTCCGAGAAGTACCCCAATACCTTCGACAAATACTACCGGCCGATGTACGAGTACCTCGACGCGCAGGAAAAAGCCGGCAATCGTTTCAACAACAAGACGCAACCGATGAACTGCCAGGTCTGCGTCAACACCATCAAGTACAACGAGCCGGGCGATCCGATGGAAATGTGCTTCCGCGAGACGGTCTACCAGGGCGAGAAATTTCACTTCTGCTCCGGCCACTGTCAGGAAATCTTCGAAGACGAACCCGAAAAGTACATCCAGACCTATATTTCGTCGCACCAGGCGCTGCAGGGCAATTGCGCCCCCGAGGGGGTCGATACCCACGCACCCGACTTCAACCCGGGATCGCACATCGCCGACTACTGGCGTCTCGATCCGCGCGCGACCGGCGACTTCAACGGCTCGGAAGACCAGAAGAACTTCGCCGCCTGGCGCGACCTAGCGACCAAAAACTAAGGAGAGAGCAATGACTGTCAAGGCTTTGGCCGACTATCGGTTCAAGTCGAGCGACGCGCTCGAGAACTACCAGGGCAAGCAGCTCCTGTACATCAACTGGGAAAAGCACCGCATGTTTTCGCGCCCCTTCGTTGTCGCGCTGCCGCCCGAAACGCCGTTTTCGGTGATCGTCGACAAGTACATCACCGACTGTTACCGCTATCACCCGGACTTTGCCAGGATCGACTGGAGCACCGTCGTCTGGCAGAACTCGAACACGGTGTTCTCGCCCGATCCGGTCAAGAGCCTTAAGGAGAACGGTATCGGCCACAAGGACCTGATCCGCTTCACGACGCCAGGCCTCAACGGCATCGCCGATACGGGATACTAAAAACGGCAACCCCCCCAGCCCCCTTCTCAGGGGGGAGCAGGTGGTCTCCTCCCCTGATAAGGGGAGGTCGGGAGGGGTTAAACCATGGGGGACGAAAAATGAGCTACGAACTGACGATTGAACCATTGGGCCGGACGATCGACGTCGAAGACGGTCAGACCATCCTCGACGCCAGCCTGCGCGCCGGAATCTTTCTGCCGCACGCCTGCGGCCAGGGCTATTGCGCGACGTGCAAGATCAGCGTCGTCGACGGCGAAATCGATCACGGCAACGCGTCGAGTTTCGCGCTGATGGACTACGAGCGCGAGGAGGGGCGTGCGCTGGCGTGCTGCGCGCAACTGCAAGCGGATACCGTGATCGAGGTCGAGATCGAGACCGACGAGGATTCGCGCGATCTGCCGGTGCGCGATTTCCACGGCGTGGTGAGCCGCATCGAGAACCTGACGCCGACGATCAAGGGCATCTGGATCAAGCTCGCCGAAGGCGAAACGCTAGCCTTCCAGGCCGGCCAGTACATCAACCTGCAACTGCCCAAGGAAATCGGCGTTCGCGCCTTTTCGCTGGCCAATGCCCCGAGCAGCGGCAACGAAATCGAGCTCAACATCCGCATCGTTCCGGGCGGCGCCGGGACAGCGTGGATTCACCAGCAACTCAAGGTCGGCGATGCGATCAAGCTGAGTGGTCCCTACGGGCGCTTTTACGTGCACAAATCGGCGGCTGTTCCATCGCTGTTGATGGCCGGCGGTTCGGGCCTGTCGAGCCCGCGGTCTATGCTGCTCGACCTGCTCGAAGAAGGATCGCAACTGCCGATCACGCTGGTCTATGGCGCGCGCGACCAGCAGGAGCTCTATTACCACCAGGAGTTTCTCGATCTGGCCGCCAAATACCCGCAATTCACTTACGTCCCGGCGCTCTCGGGCGAGCCGGCGGACAGCGACTGGCAGGGTTTTCGAGGCTTCGTCCACGACGCCGCGAAGACGCATTTCAACAACGATTTTCGCGGCCGCAAGGCCTATCTGTGCGGCCCGCCGATGATGATCGAAGCGTGCATCAGCACGCTGATGCAGGGACGCTTGTTCGAGCGCGACATCTATACGGAAAAATTCTTTTCGGCGGCCGACGCGCAGCAGGTTCGCAGCCCGCTGTTCAAGCGCGTCTGAGCCTTCGCCGGGCGTTCGTCGCGGTCTGCGTTTGGCGCCGACCGCGACATCAAAAAAACACTGCAAATAAATTTCGATTTCCTGTTGACTCACTAACATCGTAGTGATTTAATCATTAACATATTAACGACCAAGGCGTTCGCTCAGGTCCAACAACCGGAGGAGTCAAAGATGAACTACCGTTGCTTCGCAGTCCTTGGTGCCTTGGCCGTTTCGTTGCCGGCGGCCGCCCAGCAGGTCACCCTCAAGATCGCTCATTTCCTGCCGTCGGCGGCGCCGACCCAGCAGCGCGTGTTGCAGCCGTGGTGCGACGACCTGGGCAAGGAGTCGGCGGGCCGCATCGTCTGCCAGTTCTACCCCGCCATGCAACTCGGTGGAACGCCGTCGCAACTGGTCGACCAGGTCAAGAACGGCATCGCCGACGTGGTGTGGACCGGGCCGGGGTATTCGGCCGGCCGTTTCCCGGCGATCGAGGCTTTCGAGTTGCCGTTCATGGTCGCCGACTCGACGAGCAGCAGCAAGGCGCTGTGGACCTTCTACGAGCAGCACGCGCAAAAGGAATTTGCCGCCTACAAGGTGCTGGCTTTCCACACCGACGGCGGCCAGGCGATTCATACCGCCAAAGTACCGGTGATTGGCCTCTCCAATTTCAAGGATCTCAAGCTGCGCACCTCGACGCGAGTCGGCGCCAAGACGCTCGCCGCGCTCGGCGGATCGCCGGTGGCCATGCCGCCGGCGCAGGTTACCGAGGCGATCGCCAAGGGTGTCGTCGACGGTTCGTTCGGCGCCTGGGAGCTGGTCTTTCCGACCAAGCTCTCGGAGGTCACCAAATATCACGCGCAACCGGCGCCAGGCGGGGCATTCCCGACGGCGACCGTACTCGCCGTGCTGATGAACAAGGCCAAATACGACGGGTTGCCGGCCGATCTCAAGGCGATCGTCGACAAACACAGCGGCTCGGCGCTGGTCGCCAAATTTGGCGCCGTCTTCGACGACGAGTCGGCCAAGGCACGGCAGAAGATCGTCGAAGTCGGCAACAAGATCACCAATCTGCCGCCCGCCGAAATCAGCGCGATGATGAAGGCGACGGCGATGGTCGAAGACGAGTGGGCCAAGCAGGCCAGTGAAAAAGGCCTCGACGGCAAGGCGCTGGTCGCCGCCGCGCGCCAGCTGACCGGCACCGGCAAGTAATCGAGTCCACTCATTTCTGAAGGGGGAGCCATGCGTGATCCTTTGGGGCATGTCCTGGTCAATGACCGCGACCCGGTCGAGCACTTTCTGGTGATCTACGGCCGGATCATGGCAATTTCCGGTGGGTTGATCTTCATCGGCCTGATCGCCATGTCGCTGGTTTCGATCGTCGGACGCAAGCTCGGCTTCGGCTCGATTACCGGCGACATCGAGCTGATGCAGGCCGGGACCGCGATCGCGGCGACGGCGTTTCTGCCTTACTGCACGCTGCTCGGCGAGCACATCAAGGTCGAGTTCTTCACCGAGAGCATGAATCCCCGGCTCAAGCGCACCATCGACGGGATCGCCGAGTTGCTGTTCGCCGGCATGGCGTCGATTCTGGCCTGGCGCACCGCGCTCTCGGCGATCGACGCCTACGAGGCGCACGAGGTGACGACGCTGGTTTCGCTGCCCTTGTGGATACCGACGGCGCTGCTGGTCCCGGGAGTCACGCTGATGATCTTCGCGGCGTTCTATCGCAGCTGCGTTTTCTTCCATCCGACGTGGAGAATTCCGGGGAACCATAAATGAGCGGTATCACGATTGGCCTGATCGGCCTGGGCGGCCTGCTGCTGATGCTGGTGGTGCGCATCCACATCGCGGTGGCGATGTTCGTCGCCGGCGCAGCGATCTACGTGGTGATGAATCACGGCGAGATCAACACGCTGCTCTACACGCTCAACAACCTGGTCTATGCGCGAGTCTCCAACTACGACCTGGCGGTGATTCCGTTGTTCGTGCTGATGGGTCAGTTCGCCACCCACGGTGGACTGTCGAAGTCGCTGTTCAAGGCCGCCGGAACGCTGGTCGGCCATTTGCGCGGCGGGCTGGCGATGGCCGCGGTCGGCGCCTGCGCGGCGTTCGGCGCGATTTGCGGGTCGTCGCTGGCGACCGCAGCGACGATGGGGCAGGTGGCGCTGCCCGAACTGCGCAGCCACGGTTATTCGGGCAAGCTCTCGACGGCAACGCTGGCTGCCGCGGGAACGCTCGGAATCATGATCCCGCCGTCGGTGCCGCTGGTGATCTACGCGGTGCTCACGCAGGAGTCGATCGGCAAGCTGTTCGTCGCCGCGGTGATTCCCGGAGTGCTCGCCGCGCTCGGCTACGTCGCGGTGATCGCCATCACCGTGCGGCGCGACCCGACCGCCGGGCCGGCGGGTATCAAGGTGCCGTTCGCCGAAATGATCAAGGCGCAGATCGGCATCATCCCGGTGCTGCTGGTCTTCCTGGTGGTGATCGTCGGCATCTACGGCGGCTGGACCAATCCGACCGAGGCGGCGTCAATCGGCGCCGCCGCCTGCGGCATCATCGCCGTGGTCTCCGGCGGCATGCGAACCAAGGGGATGGTCGACAGCATCTACGGCACGGCGCACGCCACCGGAATGATCTTCATGGTGCTGATCGGCGCCGACCTGCTCAATTCGAGTCTGGCGCTGTCGCAGATGCCGACCGAACTCGCGCTGTGGGTCAAGGACAGCGGCTTGCCGCCGCTCATCGTGCTGTTCTCGATCCTGATCATCTACATCCTGCTCGGCTGCGTGATGGATTCTCTGGCGATGATCCTGCTGACCATCCCGATCTTCTACCCGGTGGTGATGGGACTCGACTTCTTCGGCATGTCGGTCCCCGACAAGTCGATCTGGTTCGGCATCCTGGCGCTGATGGTCGTCGAAATCGGCCTGGTCCATCCGCCGGTCGGAATGAACCTCTACGTGATCAACAAGATCGCCAAGAACGTTCCGATGAAGGATACCGCGCTCGGCGTGATGCCTTTCCTGGCTTCCGATTTCATCCGCATCGTCGTGCTTGTTTTCTTCCCCTTCCTTTGTCTCGGCCTGGTCAACACCCTCGGCTGATCGGAGCATCAACGAATGATTACCCACAACGTCGGCGCAACGGTGTATGGCGTCATCCTCAACGACACCGTCTCGCTGCAGAAAATCGGCACGCTCGACGCAGCGCCCTACCAGGGCGCGCCGCAGGCACCGGCGCTGTATATCAAGCCGGCCAACACCCGTGCCGCCGGCGGCGCGACGGTGACGCTGCCGCGCGGCGCCACGACGGTCGAAGTCGGCGCCACGCTGGGCCTGGTGATCGGCAGCGCGGCGGCGCGGCTTGACGCTGCCAACGCACTCGAAGCGGTCTGTGGCGTGGTGCTCGCCGCCGACCTCAGCCTGCCGCACGCGAGCTACTACCGCCCGGCGATTCGCGAGAAGTGTTTCGACGGCTCGTTGCCGATCAGCGAGGTTTTGCCGCTGCCCGATCTCTCGACGCTGGTGATCACCACCGAAATCGACGGTGCGCTCGTCGATTCGCGTTCGCTCGCCGACCTGATCCGCCCGCCGGCGCAATTGCTCGCCGACGTCAGCGAGTTCATGACGCTGGCCGCCGGCGAGGTGCTGCTCGTCGGCGTGCGCTACCAGGCGCCACAAGCCGGCGAGGGCAGCCGCGTGCGGCTCAGCGCCGCTGGCGTCGGCAGCCTCGAATTTTCAATCGCCGCCGAGAAAATCGCCGCCGATACAGGAGTCAAATCATGAAGCGCGGTCGTATCGCTTACCAGGGCGCCATCCACCAGGTCACGCAGGCCGCCGATCGTCGCGTGCGTCTGGCCGACGGCCGACTGCTCAACGAATCCGAGGTGAGCTGGCTGCCGCCGGTCGTCCCCGGAACGATCTTTGCGCTCGGCCTCAACTACGCTGACCACGCGCGCGAACTCGCGTTCAAGCCGCCCGAAGTGCCGCTCATCTTCCTCAAGGGGCCCAACACGCTGCTCGGTCACTGCGCCAAGACGCGCCGTCCGGCCGACGCGACCTATATGCACTACGAGTGCGAACTGGCGGTGGTGATCGGCAAGACCGGATATCAAGTCGCCAAGGCTGACGCGCTCGATCTCGTCGCCGGCTACACGGTGGCCAACGACTACGCGATCCGCGACTACCTCGAGAATTACTACCGACCTAACCTGCGCGTCAAGAACCGCGACGGCTGCACGCCGATCGGCCCATGGCTGGTCGACCGCGACGACGTTCCCAATCCGATGGCGCTCAAGCTGACGACGCGCGTCAATGACCAAGTCACCCAGCAGGGAACGACCGCCGACATGATTTTCGACGTCGCGACGCTGATCGAATACCTGACGTCGTTCATGACCTTGAATCCCGGCGACATCATCCTGACCGGAACGCCCGAGGGCCTCGCCGACGTCAAGGCCGGCGATATCGTCGAGACCGAGATCGAAAACGTCTGCAACCTGCAGAACACCATCGTCGACGACCGGCGATTTTTTGCCCACAGCGAGAAGAGATCATGATCAAACACCTGATCAACGGCCGCAAGGTCGATAGCAACGAACACTTCGAGACGATCAACCCGGCGACCGGCGAGGTGCTCGGCGAGGTCGCCAGCGGCGGGGCTGACGAGGTTGGTGCGGCGGTCGCCGCCGCCAAGGCGGCGTTTCCGGGCTGGGCGGCGACGCCGGCCAAGGAGCGCGCGCGGCTGATGCGCAAGGTCGGCGACCTGATCACCCAAGCCGTCCCCGAGCTTGCCGCGATGGAAAGCCGCGACTGCGGCCAGGTCATCGGCCAGACCGGCAAGGCGCTGATTCCGCGCGCCGCCGACAACTTCTACTATTTCGCCGAGCTCGCCCAGCATCAGCACGGCGAGACCTACGATTCGGACACCGGCCACCTCAACTACACGCTGTGGCAGCCGGCTGGCGTCTGCGCGCTGATCTCGCCGTGGAATATCCCGTTCATGACCGCGACGTGGAAAACCGCGCCGTGTCTGGCGCTGGGCAACACCGCGGTGATGAAGATGTCCGAACTCTCGCCGCTGACCGCCAGTCGCCTCGGCGAACTGATCACTGAGGCCGGCGTTCCGCCCGGCGTCTTCAACCTGGTCCACGGCTTTGGCAACACCGCCGGCGAAGCGCTGGTTTCGCATCCAGACGTCCGCGCCATTTCCTTCACCGGGTCGACGGCGACCGGCAACCGCATCGTGCGCTCGGCGGGCGTCAAGAAGTTTTCGATGGAACTCGGCGGCAAGTCGCCGTTCGTGATCTTCGACGACGCCGATTACGAGCGCGCGCTCGACGCCGCGATCTTTATGATCTTCTCGGCCAACGGCGAACGCTGCACCGCCGGTTCGCGGATCATCGTCCAGCAAACGATCTACGAGCGCTTCGTCGCCGACTTCGCGGCGCGCGCTTCGCGTCTGGTGGTTGGCGATCCGCTCGATCCGCAGACCATCATCGGACCGATGATTTCGCCGGGCCACCTCAAGAAGGTCAGGAGCTACATCGAGATCGGCCAGCAAGAGGGCGCCAAAATGGTCTGCGGCGGCGGCACGCCGGCGGTGGCGCAGAAGTTCGCGGGTGGCAACTGGGTCGAGCCAACGGTTTTCGCCGACGTCGATAACCGGATGCGCGTCGCGCAGGAGGAGATCTTCGGTCCGGTCGCCTGCCTGATCCCGTTTTCGACCGAAGACGACGCGATCCGCATCGCCAACGACACACTCTATGGCCTGTCGTCGTATTTGTGGACCGAGAACACCGGTCGCATGCTGCGCGTCGCCAAAGCCATCGAGTCGGGAATGACCTTCGTCAATAGCCAGAACGTCCGCGACCTGCGCCAGCCGTTCGGCGGCACCAAGGCCTCGGGAACCGGCCGCGAAGGCAATCACTACAGCTACGACGTCTTCTGCGAAGCCAAGAACGTCGCCGTGTCGTACGGCAACCACACTATTCCGCGCTGGGGCGTGTGAAGGGTTGACGACCTCTGCGTCGAAAGAGGTTTTAACGGCAGTTGTTACGAACAAGAACCGAGGAGTCAAAAATGGGAAAACTCGCACTGGCGGCCAAGATCACTCATGTGCCGTCGATGTACCTGTCCGAGCAGGACGGGCCGCACTACGGCTGCCGCCAGCCGGCGATCGACGGCCACCGCGAAATCGCTCGGCGTTGCCGAGAACTCGCTGTCGATACCATTGTCGTCTTCGACACGCACTGGCTGGTGAACTCCGGTTACCACATCAACTGCGCGCCGTCGTGGGAAGGTGTTTACACCAGCAACGAGCTGCCGCACTTCATCAAGAACCTGCCGTTCGCCTATGCCGGCAACCCCGAACTCGGCCAGCTGATCGCGCAGACGGCGACCGCTGCCGGCGTGCTGACGCGCGCGCACGACGCGACCAGTCTCAGCCTCGAGTACGGCACGCTGGTGCCGATGCGCTACATGAATTCTGATAAGCGCTTCAAGGTCGTTTCAATCTCGGCGCTGTGCACCGTGCATAATCTGATCGACAGCGTCGAACTCGGCCGCGCCGTCCGCCGTGCGATCGAAGATCAGTACGACGGCACCGTTGCCGTGCTGGCCAGCGGTTCGCTGTCGCACCGCTTCGCGCAGAACGGGCGGGCCGATGAGTTCCTGCACAAGGTCTGGGATCCCTTCCTCGAGACCGTCGATCACCACGTCGTCGACCTGTGGCGCAAAGGCGACTGGAAAACCTTCTGCGGCATGCTGCCTGAATATGCGGTCAAGTGCCACGGCGAAGGGACTATGCACGACACCGCGATGTTGCTCGGCGTGCTCGGCTGGGACCAGTACCAGGGCCAGGCCGAAGTGGTGACGCCGTATTTCGGTTCGTCGGGAACCGGCCAGATCAACGCCATTTTTCCGGTCAGCGCCATCCCCAAGGCGGCCAGCGGCACCGGTTCGACGCTTTCCTGAGTGATGCCCGGTTCGGAGAACAACGCCATGCCCCACCTCATTTACGAATACACCGACAACCTCTTGCCCGACGCCGACATCGCCGCGCTGCTCAGAAAATCGAATCAGCTGTTGATCGACCAGGGCGGGGTGTTCCCGACCGGCGCCATCCGCTCGCGCGCGATTCGCTTGACTGAATACTGCGTCGCCGACGGCACGGTTGACGATGCCTTCGTCCATGCGCAGCTCAAGATCGGGGCAGGGCGTTCGGAAGACGCCAAAAAGAAGGCCGGCGACGAGCTGTTCAAGATGATTTGCGAGCATTTCGCGGCGATCTTCGCCCGGCGCAGCCTGGCGCTCTCGCTTGAGATCGTCGAATTCAGCGAGGCCGGAACCTGGAAGCAGAACAACATCCACGCGCGCTACCGCCAGACCTGATCCCTCCTGAGGACGAAAAATGCTGACCCAAGAGATTATCGAATCGACCGCGCGCCGTTTCCACGAGGCGGAGAAGAGCCGCCAGCAGATCCGCCAGATCTCGCTCGACCATCCGGAAATCACCATCGCCGACGCCTACGCGATCCAGAAAGCGTGGGTCGACATCAAGCTCGCCGAGGGGCGAAAAATCGTCGGCCACAAGATCGGGCTCACTTCGCGCGCGATGCAGATGTCGTCGCAGATCAACGAGCCCGATTTCGGCGCCTTGCTCGACGACATGGTATTTGCCGACGGCAGCGAGATCCCGTGCGACCGTTTCATCGTGCCGATGATCGAGGTCGAGCTGGCGTTCATCCTCAAGGACCGCCTCGCAGGCGAGAACGTGACGATGACCGACGTGCTGTCGGCGACCGATTACGTGATCCCGGCGCTCGAACTGATCGACGCGCGCTCGCAGCGAATCGATCCCGACAGCAAGCGGCCGCGCAAGGTGATGGACACCATCGCCGACAACGCCGCCAACGGCGGAATCATCATGGGCGGGCGCCCGGTCAAGCCGATGGACTTCGACCTGCGCTGGGTTTCGGCGCTGATGTACCGCAACGGTGTGATCGAGGAAACCGGCGTCGCCGCCGGCGTGCTCAATCATCCGGCCAACGGTATCTGCTGGCTGGCCAAGCGATTGGCGCCGCACGGCGTCGCGCTCGAGGCCGGGCAGATCATCCTCGCCGGTTCGTTCACGCGCCCGATCGCCGCCCATCGCGGCGATACCTTCCACGTCGATTACGGCCGGCTCGGCAATATCACCTGCCGGTTTGTTTAGCCTATTCACTTACCGGAGTCGATCATGGAGATGCCCCTCAACCCTTTCAAGCGCGCGCTGGCGGCGGGTGAAACTCAGCTTGGCCTGTTTCTCGGGCTGGCCGACGCCTATAGCGCCGAGGTCGTCGCCACCGCCGGTTTCGACTGGCTGTTGATCGACGGCGAGCACGGCCCCAACGACCTGCGCTCAATCATCGCGCAATTGCAGGCACTGGCGCCGTATCCCGTGCGGCCAGTGGTACGCAGCGTCGATCACGACGTCGCGCGAATCAAGCAACTGCTCGACGGCGGCGTGCAGACCTTGATGGTGCCGATGGTCGAAACGGCTGTCGAGGCGCGCGCGCTGGTGCGTGCCATGCGCTATCCGCCGGCCGGAATCCGCGGCGTCGGCACGGCGCTCTCGCGTGCCGCACGCTGGAACGGCGTCGACGGCTATTTCGGCCAGGCCGACCAAGAAATGTGCCTGATCGTCCAGATCGAATCGCTCGCCGGACTCGCCGCACTCGACGAGATCGTGCGCGTCGACGGCGTCGACGCCGTGTTTATCGGCCCCTCGGACCTCGCCGCGTCGATGGGCTACCTGGGCCAGCCGGGTCATCCCGAAGTCAGGGCGGCAGTGGACGGCGCGATCACCGCCATCGCCGCCGCCGGCAAGGCCGCCGGTGTTTTTTCCGCCGACCCGGCGGTCGCCGCGGCGTATCGCCGGATCGGCGCGAGCTTCCTGCTGGTCGGCGTCGATGCCTTGCTGCTGCGCAACGCCGCAGTCGCGCTGGCGGCCAAATTCAAGGATGATGATTCGGGCAAGACCGGCGCGTCGTACTAACAAGAAACTAAGGGAGAACACTTTATGCTGGCATTGAAAGACAGCACCCTGCTGCGACAGGCGTGCTATATCGACGGCGCCTGGGTCGGCGCCGACAGCGGCGAAACCATCATCGTCACCAACCCGGCGAGCGGCGAGGCGATTGCCAGCGTGCCGCTGTGCGGCGCCGCCGAAACAGGGTGCGCGATCATCGCCGCCGAGCGTGCACTCAAGACCTGGCGCCGCACCACCGCCGCCGAGCGCAGCCGCATCCTGCGCCGCTGGTTCGACCTGCTGCTCGCCAACCAGGAAGATCTGGCGCAACTGATGACCGCCGAGCAAGGCAAACCCCTCGCCGAGTCGCGCGGCGAGATTGCCTATGCCGCAGCTTATGTCGAGTGGTTTGCCGAGGAGGCCAAGCGCGCCTACGGCGAGGTCATTCCATCGCCGTTTGCCGATCGTCAGGTCGTTGTCACCCGCGAGCCGATCGGCGTCTGCGCGGCGATCACCCCGTGGAATTTCCCGTCGGCGATGATCACGCGCAAGGTCGCGCCGGCGCTCGCCGCCGGCTGCACGATTGTCTTGAAGCCCGCCGAGCAGACGCCGCTCTCGGCGCTGGCGCTGGCCGAGCTGGCCGAGCGCGCCGGCGTTCCGGCCGGAGTCTTCAGCGTCGTTACCGGTGAGGCGAGCGCGATCGGTGGCGTGCTGACCGCCAGCCCCGTCGTCCGCAAGCTCACGTTCACCGGGTCGACGCCGATCGGCCAGCTATTGATGCGGCAATGCGCCGGAACGGTCAAGAAAATGTCGCTCGAACTGGGCGGCAACGCGCCGTTCATTGTCTTCGACGACGCCGACCTCGACGCCGCCGTCGCCGGCGCGATGGCGTCCAAGTATCGCAACGCCGGACAAACCTGCGTTTGCAGCAACCGCTTTCTGGTCCAGGACAGCGTCTATGACGAGTTCGCCAGCAGGCTGGCGGCCGCCGTCGCGACGCTCAAGGTCGGCAACGGCACTGACGACGATGTGACGCAAGGGCCGCTGATCGACGAGAAGGCGATCGCCAAGGTCGGGCAACTGGTTGATGACGCCCTCGCCAAGGGCGCTCGCGTCGTTTGCGGCGGCAAGCGCCACGCGCTCGGCGGCACCTGGTACGAGCCGACCATCCTGGCCGACGCGACGCCCGCGATGGCGCTCGCGCGCGAAGAAATTTTCGGCCCGGTGGCGCCGCTGTTTCGTTTTTCGAGCGAGGATGAGGCCGTCGCTATGGCCAATGACACCGAGTTCGGCCTGGCGGCTTATTTTTTTTCGCGGAATCACGCGCGTGTCTGGCGTGTGGCCGGACAGCTCGAATACGGCATGGTCGGCGTCAATACCGGTGCGATCTCGACCGAGGTCGCACCGTTCGGTGGCGTCAAGAGCTCAGGAATTGGCCGTGAAGGATCGAACCACGGCCTTCATGACTACATGGAAATAAAATACTTGGCGCTCGCCGGTCTTTAGACTGGGCGGCGGTTTGTCTTTTCTGCGCTGCACCATCAACGATTCAAACCAGTAAAAGTATAATGTCGCCCTTGCTTATTCAACGCTGGTCGGTCTCGACCTCAAGGGCTTCGCACCATGCACATCGCAGTCTGTATCAAACAGGTTCCGGATAGCGCCCAGATCCGCGTCCATCCAGTGACCAACACCATCATGCGGCAAGGCGTTCCGGCGATCGTCAATCCCTTCGACCTGTTTGCACTCGAAGAGGCGCTACGCATCAAGGACCGCACCGGGGCGCGCGTCACGGTGCTGTCGATGGGTCCGCCGCAGGCCGAAGACGCGCTCAAGAAGTGCATTTCGCTCGGCGCCGACGATGCGATCCTGGTCACCGACAAGGCTTTTTCAGGCGCCGACACGCTGGCCACCTCCTACGTGCTGGCCGCTGCGCTGCGCACGCTGCACGAGAAACAGCCGCTCGACCTGGTGTTCACCGGCAAGCAGACGATCGACGGCGATACCGCGCAGGTCGGACCGGGGATCGCGATTCGCCTGGGGTATCAGCTGCTGACCTACGTCTCGCGCATTGCAAAGATCGATGTGCAGGATAGTCGCATCGTCGTCGAGCGCCGCGCCGAAGGCGGCGTGCAGGTCTTGGAATCACGCCTGCCGGCGGTGATCACCATGCTCGAAGGGACCAACACCATCCGCTTCGCCGACATGCCGGGAATGTTCACCGCCGCGCGTCAGCAGACGCAGCACTGGAACCGCGAGGCGATCGGCATCACCGACCTCACCCAGGTCGGTCTCAAAGGATCGCCGACCGTGGTGGCCCAGGTGTTCGCGCCCAAGCCGAAGGCGGTCCGCGCCTTGCGCATCGAAGGCGAGACGCCGGCGGCGATGGCCGAAGCTTTCGTCGACAAACTGTTTACCGACTACCCGCAACTCGAAGAGGCGCTGCTCGAGCACCTCGACCAGCTGGCTGCGCAGGAGCAGCAATCATGAGCGAACTTCCCGCCAAACCAGTCAAGAAACCGAAGCGCGTCTTGCCCGAACGTTTTGTCTCGTACAAAGGCGTCTGGGTCTTCATCGAACACGAGCACGGCCACGTGCACCCGGTGTCGTGGGAGCTGCTCGGCAAGGGGCGTGAGCTCGCCGACAAGCTCGGCGTCGAATTGGCCGGCGTGCTGATCGGCGCGCCCGGGCCGAAGATCGCCGCGCTGGCCGGTGAGACCTTCGCCTACGGCGCCGACCTGTGTTACCTGATGCAGGATGCGGTCTTGCACGACTACCGCAACCAAGCCTATACGGCGGCGATCACGACGCTGGTCAATACCTACCAGCCGGAAATCCTGTTGCTCGGCGCGACGACCCAGGGCCGCGATCTGGCCGGGTCGGTGGCGACGACGCTGCTGACCGGACTGACGGCCGACTGCACCGGCCTCGAGATCGACCTGGCCGACCGCTCGATGCTGTCGAGCCGTCCGACCTTTGGCGGCAGCCTGATGTGCACCATCGTCAACCTCGCGACGCGCCCGCAAATGGCGACCGTGCGCCCGCGCGTCATGCCCTTGCCGGTCAAAGACCCGAAGCGTCCGGGCCGAATC
Source organism: Pseudomonadota bacterium (assembly GCA_018262095.1). Taxonomy (GTDB): domain Bacteria; phylum Pseudomonadota; class Gammaproteobacteria; order Burkholderiales; family Rhodocyclaceae; genus Propionivibrio. Next base: position 5,062 of record JAGTRW010000053.1, on the reverse strand, counting down.
GTCGAACACGCGTTCGATCTTGCGGAAGAGTCTATCGTCACCAAAGTCATCGACTTCATCCCGGACTCGCGCGCCGACAAGCCGCAACTGGCGTTTGCCGACTATATCGTCGCCGGCGGCCGCGGGATGGGCAAACCCGAGAATTTCGACCTGTTGTTCAGCCTCGCCAAGACGCTCGGCGCCGAGGTCGGTGCGTCGCGTCCGGCGGTGCACGCCGGCTGGGCCGACGCCGAACGCCAGGTCGGGCAATCGGGCAAGACGGTGCGGCCGAAGTTCTATCTGGCGGCCGGCGTTTCCGGTGCGATCCAGCACCGCGTCGGCATGGAAGGCGCCGACGTGATCGCGGCGATCAACGTGGACGCCAATGCGCCGATCTTCGATTTCTCGAATTACGCGCTGATCGGCAACGCGCTCGAACTGCTGCCGGCGCTGCAGACGGCTTTCGCCGCTCGCCTGGCGCAAACCCGCGCCCGTGTCACGCGCAGCGCGCCCAAGGAAGAATAGCTGATGGAAAAATTCGATGTCATCGTCGTCGGCGCCGGTCCATCGGGCAACGCCGCGGCCTATACCCTGGCCAAGGCCGGCGTCAACGTGCTGCAACTCGAGCGCGGCGAATCGCCGGGAACCAAGAACGTTCAGGGCGCGATTCTCTACGCCCATGCGCTCGAAGAAATCATTCCCGATTTTCGCGACAGCGCACCGCTCGAGCGCCATGTCGCCGAACAGCGCATGTGGATGATGGACGAAGCGAGCGTCTGCACCGGCATGACGCATCGCGACGCGCGCTTCTCGACGCCGCCGTACAACCGCTACACGATCATCCGCGCGCGCTTCGATCGCTGGTTCTCGGCCAAGGTCAAGGAAGCCGGCGCGCTGGTGATCTGCGAGACGACCGTCAGCGAACTGCTGCGCGACGCCCAAGGTCGCGTCGTCGGCGTTCGCACCGAGCGCGAGCACGGCGACATCCTCGCCGATTGCGTGATCCTCGCCGACGGCGCCAATGCGCTGCTCGGCAGCCGCGCCGGTCTGCGCCGCGAGATCAAGGCCGAAGACATGGCGCTGGTCGCCAAGGAGGTGCTGTTCCTGCCCAAGGAGACGATCGACGCGCGTTTCAACATCAGCGGCGACGAAGGCGTGGTCATTGAACTCGCGGGCAACGTTACGCACGGCATGGTCGGCACCGGTTTCCTCTATACCAACAAGGACTCGATTTCGATCGGCATCGGCTGCATGCTCGGCGACATGAAGCGCCAGACGATCACCCCTTACCAATTGCTCGAAGGTTTGAAGCGCCACACCGCGGTGCGGCCGCTGATCGAAGGCGCCGAGATGAAGGAGTATTCGGCGCACCTGATCCCCGAAGGCGGCCTCAAGGCGCTGCCGCAGCTTTACGGTGACGGCTGGCTGGTGGTCGGCGACTCGGCCGGTTTCGTCAACGGCATCCACCGCGAGGGCTCCAACCTGGCGATGACCTCCGGCCGGCTGGCGGCCGAATCGCTGGTCGCGCTCAAGGCAGCCGGCAAACCGTTCGATGCGCGCCATCTCGCCGAGTACAAGCGTCGTCTCGACGACAGCGTGATCATCGCCGACCTCAAAAAATACGCCGACGTTCCCGACTTCCTGCACAATAAGCCGCATATCCTTGACGTCTATCCGCGCTTGCTCGGCAACGCGGCGCACGAGATGTTCATGGTCGACGGACAAAGCAAGCGCGCCAAGCAGCAGAAGATCTACGCCGAACTCAAGAGCCGGCGCTCGCTCTTGGGCCTGCTCGGCGATGCCTACCATTTCTGGAGAGCCTTCCGATGAACGCCGCGACCGAGTTACCGACGATCAATGTCGAAGAGAAGCTCTTTCAGAACCGCTACCGCGTCGATGCCGGTCGTCCGCACATTGCGGTGCGTAACGCCGAGGCCTGCCTCGCCTGCGACGCCAAACCATGCACGGTCTGCTGTCCGGCCGGCTGCTGGCGCGTTGAAGACGGCGGCAAGATCGACCTGGTGGTCGACGGTTGCCTGGAGTGCGGCACCTGCCGCCTGGTGTGCGATCATGACAACGTCGACTGGAACTATCCGCGCGGCGGTTTCGGTATTCTGTTCAAGTTCGGCTGAGGTCTGCCATGGGAACGATTCGACGTTTTCTGGCCCACGCCGTTCGCCTCGAAGCCGAGGCAGCACGGCGTTTCGACGAACTGGCCGACGACATGGCGACGCACGGCAACCAGGAAGTGGAGAAGATCTTCCGCGAATTTGCTGATTTCTCGCGCCTGCACCTCAAGCACGCGATGGACCGCGCCGGTTTTCTGCATCTTTCCGAGCTGCCGCGCGACGGCTACGACTGGCCGGATGGCGAGTCGCCCGAAGCGGCGCCGTGGTGGGGCGTCGACGCGATGATGGATGGTCGCTCGGCGCTTGAACTCGCGCTCGGCAGCGAGCGCCGCGGGCTTGCCTACTACCAGAGCGTTGCCGACAGTTCGCCCGACCCCCGGGTGGTGGCGATGGCCAGGGAGTTCGCGCTCGAGGAACAGGAACACGTCCGCCTGCTCGAGGAAATGCTCGCGGCGGGCGACGCCTGGAGTGAATGACTTGAAGAGCCGCCGCAGAACGCTCGCCAAGAATGATGGTAATTAACATTAAGAACATGGAGCATGCCATGGATTACAAAGGTTTTTCGACCGATTCGCTGATGTTCATCACCACCCGTCCCGACCTCGTCTTCGAGCGCGGCCGGGGGGCTTACCTCTACGACCAGCACGGCAAAGCTTATCTCGACTTCGTCCAGGGCTGGGCGGTCAATTGCCTGGGCCATTGCCCGCCGGAAATCAGCGAAGCGCTGGTCAATCAGGCCGGGCAGCTGATCAATCCGAGCCCGGCTTTCTACAACGGTCCGATGATCGAACTCGCCGGTCTGCTGACGGCCAACTCGTGTTTCGACCGCGTTTTCTTCGCCAATACCGGCGCCGAGGCCAACGAAGGTGCGATCAAGCTGGCGCGCAAGTGGGGCCGCGTGCACAAGGATGGCGCTTACGAGATCATCACCTTCGACCACAGCTTCCACGGTCGCACGCTGGCGACCATGTCGGCGTCGGGCAAGGACGGCTGGGACACGCTTTACGCGCCGCAGGTACCTGGTTTTCCGAAGGCGACCTATAACGACCTGGCGAGCGTCGAGGCACTGATCGGTCCCGATACCGTCGCCGTCATGCTCGAACCGGTGCAGGGCGAGGGCGGCGTGATCCCGGCCGACCCATCGTTCATGAGCGCGCTGCGCGAGCTCACGCGCGAGCGCGGCATCCTGCTGATCGTCGACGAAGTGCAGTCGGGAATGGGGCGCACCGGGACGCTCTTTGCCTACCAGCACAGCGGCATCACGCCCGACATCATGACGCTGGCCAAGGGAATCGGCGGCGGCGTGCCGCTCGCCGCGCTGCTGGCGCGCGAGGAAATCTGCTGCTTCGTTCCCGGCGACCAGGGCGGCACCTACAACGGCAATCCGCTGATGGCCGCGGTCGGCGTCGCGATCATGAAGCGGATCGCCAACCCGGACTTTCTCGCCGACGTCGTCGCCAAGGGCAACTATCTTTCGCGCCGTCTGCTCGAGCTCTCTGCTCGCCATGGTCTGTGCGGCGAACGCGGCTGCGGCCTGCTGCGCGCGCTGGTGCTCGACGACGGGCGCGGTCCGAAAATCGTTGCGGCCGCGCAGCTGCTGCAACCGATGGGGCTGCTGCTCAACTCGCCGCGCCCCAATCTGCTGCGCTTCATGCCGGCGCTCAACGTCGCCGAGAGCGAGATCGACCAGATGATCGCGCTGCTCGACGGCCTGCTGACGATCGATTTGGGCTAAGCGCGACGGACCAGCGCGCCGAGCGAGTCGGGGCGCTGGCCTGCGGATATCGAGTTCACCGCTTTACTTGCGTCGGGCGAAAAAATCCGAGGCAAAGTGGCGAAAAGTCGTGAGCGCCGGGTTGTCGTAATCGGCGCGCCACGCCATTCGGCTTTCGGCAATCACGTCGTCTCGCCACAAGGGGCGAAAGACGACGTTGTCGAAGCGCAGTTGTGACGCCGCGGCCGGAACGATCGAGACGCCGACGCCCGAGCGCACCAGGCCGACGATGGTGTGCACGTGGTCCAAGTGCTGAATGTACTTGGGCATCACCCCGGAAGAGACGAACAGCCCGGTCACCAGGCTATAGAAATACTTGCCTTGTCCCGACGAATACATGACGAAGGGCAAATCGTTCAAGTCGTCGACGACGATGCGACTGCGTGCGGCGAGCGGATGATCGACCGGCAAGACCAGCATCAGCGGTTCGCGGAATACCGTCTGGTATTCAAGATGCAGCCGGGTCGCCAGCGGCCAGAGAAAACCCATGTCGATGGTGTTGTTCTCGAGCGCGTCGAGTTGCGCCACCGTCACCATTTCCTTGAGCACCACATCGATGTCCGGCAATGCCTTCTGCGCCGCAGCGATCAGGTTCGGCATCAGGTCGAAGCCCATCACCGAAGTAAAACCTATGGTCACGCGGCCCGTTTCTCCCTTGCTCGAACGCTGGGCGTTGGTCGCCGCCTGTTTGGCGAGGTTGAGCAGACGCGTGGCGTCGGTCAGGAAGACCTGGCCGGCCGTCGTCAGGCGAACCGTGCGGCTGGTGCGCTCGAACAACTTGACGCCCAGCGCGTGCTCTAGCAGCGCAATCTGCCGGCTCAGCGGCGGCTGGGTCATGCACAGGCGTTCGGCAGCGCGACCGAAATGCAGCTCTTCGGCGACGGTGACGAAACAGTTGAGTTGAGTGAGGTCGAGGATCATTGCGTAAATTGAATTGATCGATGCACATTCTAACGCTGATTGCTATCGATAGCCGCCTATGATTACTCCCACTGATTACTCCCACTGGCTTCTGCCCACAGGCGGCCGAGAACCATTTACGCGAAGAGAGGACTTCTTGAAATGAACGAAAAGCAAACCCACTGCAGCGGCGCGCCGACCGTCACCGAACTTCGGGTGATCCCGGTCGCCGGCGAAGACAGCATGCTGCTCAACCTTTCCGGCGCGCACGGCCGCTTCT
>JAGTRW010000078.1 GCA_018262095.1 Pseudomonadota bacterium | reverse complement strand
ATGCGGTTCATCCGCGACAGGCTGAGCACAATCGCTTCGCCGCTGCCATCCGGAATGCTGGCGCCGCAGTGGCTGGTATTGCCACCCTGCGGGACGATGGGAACGCCGGCCTCGCCGCAGGCGCGAACGACGGCGCAGACTTCAGCGGTATTGGCCGGGCGCACGACGCAGCGCGCCGCGCCGCGGTAGCGCCGGCGCCAGTCGATCAGATGCGGTGCCATCTCGGCGGCAGCGGTCAGCACGTTGGCCTCGCCGACCAGCGCCACCAACTCTTCGATCAGACTTTCCTTGGACACGCTTACTCTCCTGAGCAATAGCAGCCGTCGGCGATCTCGGCGTAGAGATCGTGCTCGTCGGCGTCGATCACGGTGACGCGAATCAAGTCGCCCGGCGCGCAGTCGTGATAGTCATTGACGAAAACCAGCCCGTCGATCTCGGGTGCGTCGGCCGACGAGCGCGCGATCGTCCCTTCGTCATCGACGGCGTCGACCAGCACGGTGATCTCGCGGCCGATCTTGGCGGCGAGCAGCTCGGCCGAGATGTCCTCCTGAACTTCCATCAGGCGGCGGCAACGCTCCTCGCGCACTTCTTCAGGAACCGCACCCGGCAGCTCGTTGGCGCTCGCGCCGTCGACCGGCGAATAGGCGAAGCAGCCGACGCGGTCGAGCCGCGCCTCGCGGATGAAGTCGAGCAGTTCCTCGAACTCGGCCTCGGTCTCGCCCGGAAAACCGGCGATGAAGGTGCTGCGCAGCGTGATATTGGGACACACGGCGCGCCAGGCGCGGATGCGCTCGAGGTTGTTCTCGGCGCTCGCCGGCCGCTTCATCGCCTTGAGGATTCGCGGACTGGCGTGCTGGAAAGGTACGTCGAGGTAAGGCAGAATCTTGCCCGCCGCCATCAGCGGCAACAGCTCGTCGACGCTCGGATACGGATAGACGTAATGCAGGCGAACCCAGATGCCGAGCTCGCCGAGCGCTTCGCACAGTTCCTTGAGCCGCGTCTTGACCGGCCGGCCGCCGAAAAAGCCGGTGCGGTACTTGAGGTCGACGCCGTAGGCGCTGGTGTCCTGCGAGATCACCAGCAATTCGCGAACGCCGGCCTCCGCCAGATTCTTGGCTTCCTGCAGCACATCGCCGATCGGCCGGCTGACCAGCGGGCCGCGCAGCGACGGGATGATGCAGAAGGTGCAGCTGTGGTTGCAGCCTTCGGAAATCTTGAGGTAGGCGAAGTGCTGCGGCGTGAGCTTGATTCCCTGCGGCGGAACCAGGCTGGTAAACGGGTCGTGCGACGGCGGCAGGTGCGCATGAACGTGCTGCAGCACCTCGTCGGCGGCGTGCGGACCGGTGATCGCCAGCACCCGCGGGTGCGCTTTTTCGATCACGCCTTCCTTGGCGCCCAGGCAACCGGTGACGATCACCTTGCCGTTGGCGGCGAGCGCCTCGCCGATGGCTTCGAGCGACTCCTCGACCGCCGCGTCGATGAAGCCGCAGGTATTGACGATCACCAGGTCGGCGCCTTCGTACGTCGGCGAAATGACGTAGCCCTCGGCGCGCAGCTTGGTGACGATTTGCTCCGAATCGACCAGCGCCTTGGGGCAGCCGAGCGAGACGAGACCGATACGTTTGGGATTGGGCATGGCGGATCGCGAAAATGAAAGAGGCGAAAGTATACAGCCATCGCCGGAAAGCTCGGAATTAAGGTCGGAATTTCCCCCCACACGTGCGCACAAGGCCCGCGAATCTGCCAGAATCCTGGCGCAACAAAAAAAACACAGGGAGATAACAAAATGCAACAGGTCTTGATCGACTACCTGATCACCTTCGGCTGGGCGATCGTCGGCTCGCTGGGAATGTGCACCGGCATTGTGCTCTGTCTCAAGTTGTTCTCCTGGGTCACGCAGGACATCGACGAATGGGAGGAAATCAGGAAAAACAACGTCTCGATGGCGATCGTCCTGGCCGCCGTCATTCTTTCCTGCGCCTGGGTCGTCAGCGCTGTGATCCGCCCCTAGAGCGGACCAGGAACAATGCGCACCGCCCTGCTCGCCGTCGCCGCGCTGGCGGTCGTCGGCGCCACGTTGTGGCTCGCCGACGATTCGCCTCCTACGTCGCTCAAGAGCAGGCAGCAGATCTTCGCCGCGCGCCGCATGGCGCGATCTGACCACACCACGCTGGCGGTCAAGAACGATTACTTTAAGCGCGCGGTTCGCGAAACCACAGCCGCCGGGCAAGCCCCCAACCTGGGCAACGTCGCGCTGCGCATGAGCCAGATCGAGAACGACTACCGACTCAAATACGCCTGGGGCGGCAGCATCAAGAACCACCTGGCCGGACTCGACTGCACCGGCTTCGTTCATGGCGCGATGTATTACCTGGGCGTGCCGCGCTACCACAAGCGCTTCAACACCCGATCGCTCTACAGCCGGCTCGGCAAGGACCGCGACTGGATCCGTCTCTATGATTCGTCGCTCGCCGCCGACACGACGCTCGACTACGACGCGCTGCGCCCCGGCGACCTGATCCTGTGGCCGTCGGATTTGAGCGACGGCAAGAACCTGCCCGGCCCGATCTGGGGGCACATCGGCATCGTCACGCAGCTCGGGGATCAGCTCGACGTGACCCACTACGTGAGCTCCGACGCCTACAACGGCCGCGACGACGTCGGCCAGCCCGGCCCCGGAATTAACACGCTGCCGGTGCGCGAATTCGTCGCGCTCAAACAGCGCGGAATCCTCTCGGTTTTCCGCCGGCGCGAAGGCGTCTGATCATGCGCGCCGGTGACGACGAATTCCTGACGTTTCGCGGCGGCCGACGTCAACGACGACGAAGCGAAAAACCCGGCGCATGCGACGCCGATCACCTTTTTGGAGAATTTCCATGCGCGCACTGATTCTCGCCGTCCTGCTGTCCCTGGCCTGGCCGTGCATTCCCGTGCAGGCGCAGAGCGTGGAGACGTCGAGCGAGACCGACCCCGCTGCGCTCGAAAAATCGGCCAAGACCGCCATGCGTGCCAAGGACTGGCCGCTGGCGCTGAGCTTGTGGGACCGCTACGTATTGCAAAAACCCACAGTGCCTCTGGGTCATCGTCGGCAAGGCGAGGTACTGCGCGAATTGGGACGAGGCGACGAGGCGATCGCCGCCTACCGCCGGGCCATCGAATTGGCGCCGAACGATGCCGACGGCTGGAACGGCTTGTGCTGGACGCAGATCGTCCTCAATCGACCGATCGACGCTCGCCCAAACTGCCAGAAGGCCGTCGACCTCGACCAGTTCAACTATACGGCACAGGCCTACCTCGGACATACCTGGCTGCTGCAGGGCGATACCACGGCCGCGCAGGAATGGTATAAAAAAACGCTACCTAACATTCCCGGCGAATATGCGCTCAAAGACGGCCCGCTGGCCGATTTTGATCTTTTCATCGGCAAAGGCTGGCAGGTCGATGAAAGCCGCCGGGCCAGACAATGGTTCGAGCAAAACGAGCTACGTTGGCAGGACGTTCGGCGCCTCAGGGGAGAGGCTGATCGACTTGAAAAAAAAGGTAAATATCGTGAAGCACTGCCTCTGGCGGAAAAATGCCTGACTATCGCAACACAAGTGCTCGGTGAAACACATCCTTCTGTAGGGATACGCCTCAACGACCTCGCCTGGCTATACAATTCCATGGGACAGTACGCCCGTGCCGAGCCGTTCTATGTGCGGGCGCTGGCCATCTCGGAAAAAGCAGAAGGCCCCGAGCATCCCTCGACGG
>JAGTRW010000052.1:16378-41374 GCA_018262095.1 Pseudomonadota bacterium | reverse complement strand
AACCTCAGCAAGCCGCCGCTAGCCGCGGCGGCTTAAAACCCGGTAGAAATATCACTTAAAAACCCCGGCTTCCTGTCCAACTGATCGGGGCCACCCCTGTTATCGGTCTGATTGGGATTTTCGGCGCCGGTAATTTTCGATTTTGAGGCACCCCGGCTGTAAGCAAGCGGCCGAACGCCCAACGCCGCGCCGTATTCGCTAACCATGGCGCTATGCGTCCCAGCCGCTTTGCCCGGAACAGGATCTGATCGGCCTTTGCTACCCCAGTTGGCTGCCTTACCGACCTTGGTGATAAACAGCGTCGCTGTTCCCGCCGTCTGTATCTGACACATCCCCCTTTGATCGTCATTTCCCGACTTCGTGACCGATCACACCGCCGACAGCTGCGCCGCCGACCGTTCCGACTGCACTGCCCCCCGTAAGAACGGAACCGCTAACGGCGCCAACACCGGCACCGATTATCGTGTTCTGATCCCGCCTCGACATCCCGGCGCAAGCTCCCAGACCGAGCAACACAGCGATGACTACGGTACTGATTGCAACTCTACGCATCGTTTTCATGGGGTTACCTCTTCACTTTTCAAACCCTAATGGCTCCCGGTATTCTCTCTTTGATCCTGCTGCACGAGTTCGATGGAATGCACCACGCCGTACCCCGAATAAACATCGCCATAATTAGCGACGTTGGGATTGGGCGGATAATCGGCAACGAGCAATGATACGTATCGAATCTTTGCGAAAAAACCGCCCGCACGTAATCGCCCCATTCAATAAAAATCCCAGCTTCGCGACCGGAAGAAAGGGGGAATCGTCAGGTTGCGCGTACGCCCCCTTCCGTGGGCTAGTAACGGCCTTGGTCACCAAGATGCTCAAGGTTTCACGATGATGTCGTTGATCACGCTCTTGACCCCCGGCGTTGCCCGGGCGAGCTCGCCGGCGCGGCTCTTCTCTATGGTGCTCTTGGCAAAGCCGGAAAGTTGAACTACGCCTCTCAACGTTTCGACGCTGATGGACATCGCGCTAACTTTCGAGTCTTCGGCGAATTTCGTCTTGACGCGGGTGGTGATGGTCGAATCATCCACGTATTCGCCGACGGTGGATTGGTCGCGGGTAATGGCGCAGCCAGCGGCGGTAAAGGCCAGCAGGCCAGATAGTGCGAGAGTGATAGCTGTATGCTTCATCTTCGTGCTCCTCTTCCGTACACATTAATTCCGTGCGTCTCGCCGTGGGCTGAATCGTGTCAGCAAGGCGTTTCCAGTGGTACCGATTTCACTATCGGCGACTCCGTGGCATCAGGATGGCCGATTGCGGGCAGGAAAACCCGTGCGACGGGACGGTCGCATCATCGGGAGCGCCTGTCATTCGTATTTTTTTGACCAGGCGGTCCGCCAGCAGTTCCAGTCGCGGACGGCGGGGAATGAGTTGTACATGCCTCGGTCGCCAGGCAGAGCGTATGTCCGCTGTACTTTGCTACCGACGTCCCCCGGAATTGAGTAGCACGTGACTTTAGAGTCGAATCCCACGAACAAGGAGATTGGACATGAAGAAGCGATTCACCGAAGAACAGATCGTTGGTTTTCTGCGGGAAGCCGAGGCCGCCTTGCCGATTGCCGAGTTGTGCCGAAAGCACGCTTTCTCGGAAGCCAGTTACTACCTCTGGCGCAGCAAGTTTGGCGGCATGAGCGTTTCAGATGCAAAGCGTCTGAAGGAATTGGAGTTGAATTGGAGTTGGAGAATTCCCGGCTCAAGCGCCTGCACGCCGAATCCATGCTGGAGAACGAGGTCACGAAAGAGGCCTTGAGAAAAAAGTGGTAGCTAAATTCGACCGAGCGTATTAGTAGTCGGCACTCTTGCGACCACCCATTACCGCAGGCGGTAAAAAATAGGGCAGTGTCAAGGCAGAAGCGGATTTCGACGTGTATTTGGCCTGAGATTTCAAATCAACCTTTTTGGGCGATCATCCGTTAATTACTCTAGAGGTTCTTCTCTACGGAGAAATAACATGGTCTATACATGCACAGTCAACACCGACCTCGATGATCTCATCGGAACCGAATACTGCGATGGACAACAAGCGATCTTCCGTTATGGCCCGCTCACCCGGGCCAAGAAACTCGGCGAAGAGTTGGTGCTGGAAAACAGTGCCGTTCTTTCGACGCTGATGGTCGCTAAGATTCGTATGATGTTGGGCAACACGTTCATTGACGATATTGCAGAAGAAATCTGCCCGCAGGCTGGTTTTCGGCTGATACTCAGATAGACGTCTTGATGGCCCGCAACGATTCATGTTTGGCGTTGAACATAACATCAGAAGGACAGCGACGCAGGAAGGTCATTGAGTTGATAGACCGCTTGCTTGAATACCCATTTGCGCCCCGCTGACTGATGAGGTCGGGTATGCAATTTTCGCATTGATTTTCAAGCTGTCTGTCGAGCTCAGCCAGCCTCGCCTACGGACTGGGCGTCCGCTCACCCCCCCGATAAGTCACCACTATTTCGGAGGAGGGGTGGTTGCTTACTTGTTCCATTGTAATTGGGCTTTCACTCCTCAGTCCCTCTTGCCAGCGGCAGAATGACTGCCGACGATCCAAGCTAGAAAACAGAGACTGCCTGCGATCCTTACCGCTTCTGCGTTCATGCTGAAGCCCCATGAATGCCTCCTGCTTGATTGGTATACCGTATCGGAGTTAAGCGTATTTCTAGAGGCTCTGTTTGTCTGTTTTGGTTGCGTTCTGATTTTGTAACCATAACGAGTGCGAGCTGCCTGTCGTTTAGTCAAATTTGGCAGGCTAGGCAAGTAATCGGCGGGACCGATTGGTGCACACAGCTAGAACTCGCAGGATGTTGCTGGGTGGTCAAAAGAGGGGACGAGTCTAAACGAGGCGGTGGCGGGGCAGAAATACCGCGATGTCCCAATTCAAGATACGCGAAACGGGGTAGCAGCGAGAAAACCCCAAGTGGCTATCTTGAAAACTCGTGTTTGCATTGGCGGCGATCCAAAGCAATCGGCTAGCGTCGCTCAAGTAGCAGATCGAATGCGAGCGCTGATGCACGAAGCCGACAGGCGTGGTCAGCGACTCGAAATAACCAGCAGGGCAACTATGGTTGCCAGCGGGAACATCTCTCCTAGGTAAAGATCAAAGCCAATGAAGGAGGCTTTCCTTCACGACCGCTTACTTAGCGGATTGAGAGGTGTGATATGTCGAACAAAGGATGGCAGGACGTTGTAACAATGGTCGCCGGTATATGGCTTGCCGTTGCGCCATGGGTATTAGGGCATGGGGAGAGCGAACCGCTGGTGTTGTTCAACTTTGTTGGAATAGGTGCCGCGTTGGTGCTTTTCTCCGGCGGCGCGCTGACCAAGCCAGAGACTTGGGAAGAGGTTATTGATTTCCTCATCGGCCTGTGGGCCATTGCCTCGCCTTGGGTGCTTGGGTTCAGCGGCATGCGCGATCTGACGACCAATGCTGTAGTGGTCGGGCTGCTCGTTGCCGTTTTGTCGGCCTGGACAGCGATGGCGCGTAGCCATGCCATCGAACGGTGGCGAAAACACGGTCACGTGTAAATCGCAGGCGAAAAGGGCGTTCTTCTGGACCCATTGCACACAGCGCAACAGGAAGACCGAAATGTGCGGTGTCATTGCTCGCTTATTTCACGAAGGCGTGCGAGAAGCAGCGGCCGAGCGGCTGGATCGCGCTTACGTTTCAGAGTACACCGATTTCATGAATCGGTTCTTGCGTGAACATCCAGAAGTGGTCGAGGACCAGTGGGTTGGGCGAGCACTCTACTGGGACCGCAATGTGGATTTTCGCGATCAGGAGAGGGCGCAGCAAGACAGGGTACCTGACGATTGCTACGGTTTTTCTCCGTCAGCGTGGGCGCGCGAACCCGCATCGCTTAGTGCAAATCGACCGCGGCATCAATGACGCGATGGAACGCCTGGAAGCACGCACTAAGTCGCCACACTGCCAACAGCGCCGCAACCATCATGTCTCACGGCATCGAGCCAATTTTCACGACTCCATGCGTCGGACTGTACGGTTTTCGATTAGCGCATGGGGTTACCGACTCCCGCGGTGGAACTGAGTTTCATCAGGTGCCGCGGCACGATGGTCGACCGGCAACCGGCTTTCAAGCGGAATGGGCCTGTTTGCGCACGACTCAGTTAAGGAGGCATCTATTATGTCTGCATCAACGATTGATCAATGCGTCGAGAGCAATCGACGGTTTGCCATTGGCGAAGCCTTGCATAAGCCGACGTACCCCGGCAGTTTGGCCATAAAGCCGGCCAAGCACATGGCCGTGGTGGCTTGCATGGATGCTCGTTTGGATGTTGAGGATATGCTCGGCTTGCAGACAGGCGATGCGCATATCATTCGCAACGCCGGTGGCGTAGTTTCTGAAGACGTCATTCGCTCCTTGGTGATCTCTCATCACCTGCTCGATACCAATGAGATTATTCTCATTCACCATACGCGTTGCGGCATGCTGGCGTTTACCGACGATCTTTTGTGCTCGGCGCTAGAGGGGGATGAGCGTGCCGGAAACATTCTGGGCAAGGCCACGGGTCGTTCATTTGTTAGCTGCCATGCCAGCGCCGCCGCACCAGCGGCCTTTTATGCATTTCGTGGCGCAATCGAACCGCTCGATACGCCGCGCGACGCCGAAAATACTGCACGCCTTGAGTGGGATGTGCGACGCAGCATTTCCGCGATCCGAAACCACCCGTGGCTCCCGATGTCCGGCCCAGACGCCATTACGGTGCGGGGGTTCATTTACGACGTTGATACGGGCAGGCTCGACGCTGTCAGTTACCCCGGACCAATTGGCTTACTTGGCTAAGGTCACGAAGACCGACACAATCTTCGACTGCATTTCGGTGGACGACGTCATGAACGCTCTTGGTTTTCAAGAAATAAAGGTGGTAGCCTTGGCGGCGGACAATTTGGCGAGGGCCAAAGAGTTCTATCGGACCAAGCTTGAACTGATCCCCGCCTTTGACGGTGACGAAGATAGTGTTTTCGCGCTTGGCCAGACCTGGTTGGCTGACAAGGGGCGTACCAGTGGATGGCGATCCGCGACCGAGATCTTCTTCCGCTTGCGCCTTCTCATTTGCAGACCTGCCTCGGCATAGAGCCGATCCACACGCTTGTGGTTCACGACCTCGCCGGCCTGGCGCAGCTTCAGATAAATCATCCCGGCCCCGTAGCGTCGGTGGCGTTGAGCGAGCGCGATGATCCTTTCCTTCAAGGCCGTATTCCGGTCCGCAACCGGTTGATAACGGAAGGCGCTCGGACTCATGCCAACCACCCGGAGCGAGCGCCGCTCGCTGAGCCCCTTGTCGATCATGTAGCGCACCAGATCACGGCGTGACGGTGCGCTTACCACTTTTTTCTCAAGGCCTCTTTCGTGACCTCGTTCTCCAGCATGGATTCGGCGAGCAGGCGCTTGAGCCGGGAATTCTCCAGCTCCAATTCCTTCAGACGCTTTGCATCTGAAACGCTCATGCCGCCAAACTTGCTGCGCCAGAGGTAGCAGCTGGCTTCCGAGAAAGCGTGCTTTCGGCACAACTCGGCAATCGGCAAGCCGGCCTCGGCTTCCCGCAGAAAACCAATGATCTGCTCTTCGGTGAATCGCTTCTTCATGTCCAATCTCCTTGATGGTCGGATTGGACTCTAAAGTCACGTGCTACTCAATTCCGGGGGGGCGCTCAGCTAGCTCAGCCTCAAGTTCCCCGGTCCGCCTAGCACGATCCTCACATGGCTGGCAAATCTCGGCACTATCGACAAGGTCGTCATTCTCAACCAACGTGAGAGAGTCGGGCTGGACCCCGAAAGCCTCCGCGATTTCCTTGATGATTTCGGCGGCCCTTTCAGTAGCTTCCGCGTCACCTCGCGCTATTCTTCTGGCGAAGTAAGGCCGAAGTTCCTCGACTGTCTCTAGCCTGCGGTTTCCTGTGTTGTTACGGCGTTCATTTCCATAGCGATAATACACTGCGAATGCTCGACGATCTTTGGCAACTCGCCGCTCGTGCTGTACAGCCATTATTTCTCCTCTTAAACCAAACAAGATGAATCACGCCATCAAGGCACGGGGCAGCAGAAGTTCGATTTTCGTCTTCCGTTAGTCAAACGCTTCGGGCATTGGACTCAATGGTTTTTATTCTGGTTCTGCGCTTATATAGTGATGTGCCGTTCAAGAAACGTCTGGATTGCCGGGTACGTCATTCATTTCTGTTATTTGTAGGGAGATGTTCAGTGTTTCCAAAAAACAAGATAGCCTGAACGGTTTAGCCAGGTAACGGAAAAAACCCTCGGCCAGGCCCCCTTTGATGTCGTCAGGAAACGGAATTGAGCGCAATTACCGGCATATGCGCGGTCTTGAAATCTTGTTTCAGAATCCTCATTGCATTAAAACCGTTGATGTCTGGCAGATTGATGTCCATCAGAATAACCTTCGGCAATGCACTACGCGCCAGCGCTATATCGTGGTCACCATCCCTTGACGACAGCAAGCGAATGCCTGGGAGACGTTCAACAATGTCTTCAACCAGCATGAGATCTGCCGCGTTATTTTCCACCCAGAGCACCGTGCGCATATATCTGTTCTCGTGCGTCCGGGTGGCGGTATTGATGAAAGACGAGGTCGTTTCGATGTCTCGAATAATTTCCGGAGACCTTCGTTGCATTTGTCCAAGTCGACTATAAGGCAATACCGTTAGCTAAGAGCGGGAAAACTATGCCCTAATGGAAACCTGTCTGTATTCAAGGCATCTGGGCGCGGTCGCCTTTACAGGGAGGACGAGGTGACCGCCCCTGAGCATAGGGGTCTTGCGGTTTTTTGAGTGGCTGGCGCGGTCACGTGCGACGCTGCTCATGGTCGGATCGTCAGCAAAAGACGGGATTCCATGACGATGCTGTTCCGTCCAATCGCTCAGCCTTTTATATCAGCAAAGCGAATCACGTTGTGCCCGGTTGCCTTGGCTTGATACATCGCGCTATCGGCCCACCTAAAGATGTCTTGACTGGCGTGATGATTGATAGCCACGCCGATGCTCGCGGTGCACCGATGTTCAGTGTTCGTGTCGGGCAGCCCTTCGCGGCTGATCGTCAGCGCATAAGCCGCCACCAGGGTGGCTCGGATTTCTTCGACTTTAATTGCTTGGAATAGTGTGTAATTTAGACAATTGAAGCCGAAAGCTGAGTGGCTGTCGTGGCAGGGCTGTGGCCGTTCATCTGCCAAACGTGCGTTGCCGCCTGGACGGGTTTTGCGCAGCGTCACCGAAGATACGATTTTTTCAAGTCGCGGCTGCCGCTCGGGCTACTATTAGCGCTATTGGGGTGGTCGGCTACGCCTTTCGCTTCGCCAACGCCCCATTACGCGCCGCGCCATACATAAAGGGAAGCAGGATGACTAGCAGAAATTCAAAAAAAGCTTGTGATTCGGACCGTGGCAGGGAGATATCGCGGCGAGTATTTATGAAATATTCAGCAGGTGCGTTCGGTGCTGTTTCTCTGAGTTCATTAAACTTCGGATGTGGCGGTGGAGGCGGTGAGGCTGATTCTGTCGATACATTCCCTGTACTGGTCTTTTCGGATATTCATTTCAATCCCTTTTATGATCCATTGATTTTTGCGGCGCTTGACGCTGCACCGGCCAGCGATTGGGCCGGGATATTTCAGACGTCGAGCGTAAAGGCTCCTTCTGCATGGGCCGCCGATACCAACTACCCTTCGCTGGTGCTTGCCCTGGCAAGCGTCAGTCAGAACCTGGGCAAGAGCCCGTTCGTCATCTATACCGGCGATCTGCTCGGACATCTTTTTCCGGTTTTGTTCCGGCAATATAACGGAGGCGTGCAAAACGAAGCGGCGATGAAGGTTTTTGCCGACAAGACGGTGGCCTTTGTCACGGCGCAGATCAGAGCGGCCGTCGGGAATCTTCCCGTCATGTTCGTTCTTGGCAATGCCGATTCGTACGTTGGCCTCTTGCCCGAGCCCAGTTTTCTTGCCAATACAGCGGAGCTCTTTTACACGAACTTCTTGAATGGCAGTGTGGATCATCAGGCCTTTCTGGGTTCGTTCACACAGGGAGGGTATTACGCAGCGCAGCCACCGGGGATCAACTTGACGGTGATCGGACTCAATACCGTCCTGTTTGGATACGCGCAGACTGAAAGCGAAGTGCAGGCCGAACTCAAGTGGCTTGATTCAAGCCTCGCCTCGGCCCAGGCGGCGGGCAGGAAGGTCTGGCTGCTGATGCATGTCCCTCCCGGTGCGGTCCTGGGCGCCACGGCCACCGCTGCCGGTAATGTAGCCAGCGACGGCCATATCACGACGGCTACGATGATGTGGACGCCGGGGCGCTATGAGAGCTTGATGGCCATCCTGGCGAGCTATCCGGGCCTGGTCACGATGACACTCGCCGCGCATACGCATATGGATGAGTATCGCGTTCTATCGCCGGGCAACGTTCTTGAAGTAACGCCAGCGATCAGTCCGAAATTCGGCAACAACCCGGCCTTCAAGGTTTTCAGCATTGCCGGCGAGAGCTTAAGGCCGATCGATTATCGAGTCTTCAATTATGACCTCGCCTCGATGCCGGGACAGTTCAATAGCTATTACTCCTTTTCGTCAGCCTATTCGATGCAAGGTTTCCTCGACGTCACCTTGTCCGAACTGCGTCCAATACTGGTCACCAATGGCGCAAAACAGGCGCTTTACAGAGGTCTCTATTATTCCGGGAACAACGCCTCGAACCCCATTACGAACACCAATTGGCCGATTTACTGGAGCGGCATCGGGAAGATGGTGCCGCAGGAGTTTATCGACTCGGTCAACTCCTATTGAGTCAGGCCGGTCAGCGCAGGCTACGCGTGCCGGTCAATCTTGAGCGCGCAGTGATAGCCCCTGACGGCTGCGTTGGCAGCATTATGGCTTTTCCTGTTTCCGTTCGCGGTATTGATATTCAGAGAAGTAGCGGCTTGCGCAGGCGCGTAAAAACGCTATTTGGCAAGGCTTCGATGGTGATTCACTTGAACTTGTCGGCCACGACAAACCCCTGGCTTTCAAGTGCCCGGACGACTCCTGTCGGCAGAACAGCCAATCCATCGTAGCTGGTCAAGGCTAGCTTGCCTTGCGCATCGGTGGCAAACCAAAGGCTACCGCCGTGCTCGTCACCGAGTTCGTCGTCTTCGAAAAATCCGTATTTCGCCTCACTATCGACATGAACGGAGTACTTGCCTTGGTGAATTGAATGGTCAAACTTGTAGAACTTCTCAATGGGTATTTCGACCATCTTTCCTGACAACTCCACCCCGTCTTCGCCGCGAGCCTTGGCCACCACCGCCCGGATATCCTCAAGCTCCATCATCCCTTCCAGGCTCGGTGCTTGCCTGTCAATGACGGCAAGAAGCAGTTTGGTGGCTCGAAGCAACTCATCACGTTGTTTGGTAAGCGCATTAAGTTTGTCGATGCAATTGCCAAGCGCATCCTTGCCAGTTTTTTCGCCATTATCCATCTCGGTTCCCCTCTTGCCAGTTCGACTGCGGCATCAAGCTACATCCCTACACCAAGATAGCAGACCCGCCAGGAAGCGCTGAGCGGTTTAGATCGCTGACAAGCGGGATCTCGCATCGTAGGACGCCGCCGCCACCGCGTCGATCAAGCGTTGTCGTCGCCTGCGATGTAGTCATCGACCGAACTGGTATCGAAGATGTCGGCGGTACCGTCTTGCGGGTCGACACTTGTCGCAATGTCGTGCGGCGCCGAAACGGGGCTGTTCAGGCCATCGGTCAACCCGGAAGGCGGGCGCTGATTGCCAAGCAGGTGTTCAATTCCCTGGAAAAGGAAGCTCCCCGCAACGACACCGGCGGCAGTGGTCGCGATCGTGCCCAGCATGCCGGAGCCCCAGGCGCTGACGGGTGGCGCCACCACCCCGGGGGCTGCTGCTTGTAAGGCGCTGGCGGCGGGCGGCATTGCCGGCGTCAGCGCCGGCCGCGGCGCTGGCGAATTTCCCCAGCTGTTGGCGTCGATGAACCCGCCATGGCCGGTCGGCGATTGATTGCGGGCCTGCTCCAGCTCGCCCTGCAGGCGGTTTATTTCGCTTTGTGAATTGCACACTGCGGCTTCCAGAAGCATCGCGCGCTGAACGAGTAGATACGCTGCATCGGCCTGTCGTGTACAGGTTGCGCGAATCAGGGCGTCGGCCTCGGAATCCTTCTGGACGACTTGTGCCTGAGCCAATTGCTCAAGAAATCGAGTGAGTTGTTCGCGCTCCTGAATATTCATTGTCGGAACCTCCGTGTGGCGATGCGAGTCGAAGTACGGCGCTAGGCTGCGTACGTGCAGCGCTTGCGCCGCATCAACGATCATCGCACAAACCGGCAGAAAATTCTGGCGCAAGCAATCTCGGCGATCTCCCGACTTGCCAGCTTGCATACAAACCCGCCAAAGGCGCTTTGCTGGCGCGCTTTCGGCACGCGTCGCGCCACGCAACGCAATGCAAGCCAAATATTCGTTTCTTATCGTGAAACAATTTTTCTTATGATGGAACTTTTTCCCTTTTTTCGAAAGCACGTATAAAATGCTCGGCTCTTAGGAGGCTGTCCGCTGTCCCATCGCCTACCGGCGGCGCGACAGGGTGGTTTCCGGAAACCCACGAGGAGAGAATATGTTCGAAGTACGTATTCATGGCCGTGGCGGCCAGGGAGTAGTCACTGCGGCAGAGATGCTGTCGATCGCCGCATTTGAAGAAGCGCATCACGCACAGGCCTTCCCGAGTTTCGGGTCCGAGCGGACCGGAGCCCCCGTCGTTGCCTTCTGTCGCATCGCCGAGAAGGAAATCCGGTTGCGCGAGCCGATCATGGAGCCCGATGCGTTGATTATTCAGGATCCGACGCTGCTGCAATCGGTCGATGTCTTTTCCGGCCTCAAAAAAGACGGTTTTATTCTGATCAATACCAAGAGCACTTTCGAAGAGCTCGGCCTGGCCGACTACGTCCGTGACTGGCCCGCCGACCGCCTGTGTACGCTGGCGGCGACTGACCTTGGCCTGAAGCATGTCGGGCGTCCGATGCCCAACGTGCCGCTGCTCGCCGGTTTCGCCGCGCTGTCCGGTGTGATCAAGCTCGAGTCAGTGATCATGGCCATCAACGCCAAGTTCTCGGGCAAGGTCGCGGCCGGCAATATCGCCGGCGCCACCGAAGCATTCGAACTGGTCCGCGCCCGAATCGAAAGCGCACGTAAGGAGGCTGCCCATGCTTAAGCAGATGGAAGGTTCACACGCCGTTGCCGAGGCCGTTGCCTTGTGCCGGCCGGAAGTCATTTGCGCGTATCCGATTTCGCCGCAAACGCATATCGTCGAAGGTGTCGGCGAAATGGTCAAGGCGGGCAAGATCACCAACTGCGAGTTCATCAACGTCGAATCCGAATTTGCCGCGATGAGCGTCGCCATCGGTTCGTCGGCGACGGGAGCGCGGACCTATACGGCGACCGCCTCGCAGGGGCTGCTGTTCATGGTCGAGGCGGTCTATAACGCGTCCGGCCTCGGCTTGCCGATCGTGATGACGGTCGCCAACCGCGCCATCGGCGCGCCGATCAACATCTGGAACGACCACTCGGATTCGATTTCGCAGCGCGACAGCGGCTGGATTCAGCTCTTCGCCGAAACCAACCAGGAAGCGCTCGACCTGCACATCCAGGCGTTCAAGCTGGCCGAAGAATTGAGCTTGCCGGTGATGGTCTGCATGGACGGCTTCATCCTCACGCACGCCTACGAGCGCGTCGATATCCCGACCCAGGAGCAGGTTGACGCCTTCCTGCCGCCGTATGAGCCGCGCCAGGTGCTCGACACCCACGCGCCAGTTTCGATTGGCGCAATGGTCGGCCCCGAAGCCTTTACCGAAGTGCGCTACCTGGCTCACGAAAAGCAGATGCAGGCGCTCGATTTGATCCCCAAGCTGGCCGGCGAATTCAAGACCATCTTCGGTCGCGACAGCGGTGGTCTGGTTCGCCCCTACCGCACCGAGGATGCCGAGACCATTGTCATCGCCATGGGTTCGGTGCTCGGCACGATCAAGGATACGGTCGATGAAATGCGCGATGCCGGCGTCAAGATCGGCGTGCTCGGCGTCATCTCGTTCCGCCCGTTCCCGCTCGACGCCGTGCGTGAGGCAATCAAGCACGCCAAGCGCGTCGTGGTGCTCGAAAAGACTTTCGCGGTCGGTATCGGCGGCATTCTGGCCACCGACGTGCGTACCTCGTTCTTCGGCTTCGGCATCCAGATCGAGTCGTATACGGTCATCGCCGGTCTGGGCGGTCGTCCGATCACCAAGGCCTCGCTGCACGAACTGTTCGAAAAGGCCGGTCGCGATGACCTGCCTCGCTTGACCTTCCTCGATCTCGACTGGAAAGTGGTCAACAAACAGTTGGAGCGTGAGCGCAAGATGCGCCGTTCCGGCCCGGCCGCCGAAAACATCCTGCGCGACGTGAGCAGTACTGCCGCCCATCTCGGCTGAGGAGAAGATTATGAGCTTTCAACCTGTCAAGTTTTACCAGACCGGCACCTTCACCGTCGGCAACCGTTTGCTGGTTCCCGAAGAGCGCAGCGTGCAGGCCAATATGGAGCGGACCAACTCGCTCAATTCCGGGCACCGCGCCTGCCAAGGCTGCGGCGAGGCGCTCGGCGCACGTTACGCGATCGACGCCGCGATGCACGCCACCAACAACCAGCTGATCGCGGCCAACGCGACCGGTTGCCTGGAGGTCTTCTCGACGCCGTATCCCGAAACGTCGTGGCAGATTCCGTGGATGCACTCGCTGTTCGGCAATGCGCCGGCGGTGGCTACCGGCATCGCTGCAGCGATCAAGATCAAGCGCCAGAAAGGCCTCAAGGATGACGTTCGCGTCGTCGCCCAGGGCGGCGACGGCGGCACCACCGACATCGGCTTCGGCTGCCTTTCGGGGATGTTCGAACGCAACGACGACGTGCTCTATATCTGCTATGACAATGGTGGTTACATGAACACCGGCGTTCAGCGCAGTTCGGCGACGCCGCCGGCGGCGCGCACGGCGACGACCATGCCGGTCGGTCAGCAGCCGGGCAACGTCTTCGGCCAGGGCAAGTTCATGCCGGCGATTGCCATGGCGCATGAGATTCCCTACGTCGCGACGGCGACCGTCGCCGACCTGCGCGATCTCGAACACAAGGTCAAGAAGGCGATGACTTTCCGCGGCGCGCGTTACATCCATATTCTGGTTCCCTGTCCGCTCGGTTGGGGAGCGGCGTCTCAGGACACCATCAAGCTGTCGCGTCTGGCCAAGGAAACCGGCACGTTCCCGGTGTTCGAAGCCGAATACGGCGAGCTCACCAACTCGTCGAAAATCCGTCGGGTCCTGCCGGTCGAGGAATACCTGCGGCCGCAGAAGCGCTTTGCGCACCTCTTTGGCAAAACGCCGGCGGTGGCTACGCTGGTCCGTCTGCAAGCGCTGGCAGACAAGAACATTCGCAAGTATCAATTGCTCGACAAGGAGGCAAACTAATGCCTAATAAGCCGTTTGCAATCACCCTCAATCCGGGTTCGTCGCTGGCCAACCTCACCGGATCGTGGCGCACCGAGCGTCCGGTCTATGTCGATCGGCTGCCACCGTGCAACAACACCTGTCCGGCGGGTGAAGACATCCAGGGCTGGCTGTTTCACGCCGAATCCGGTAACTACGAGAAAGCCTGGCAGCACCTGACGCGTGACAACCCCTTCCCGGCGATCATGGGCCGCGTCTGTTACCACAGCTGCGAAGGCGCCTGCAATCGCGGTCAACTCGACGCGCCGGTCGGCATCAATTCGGTCGAGCGTTTCCTCGGCGACGAAGCGATCAAGCGCGGCTGGAAGCTGGCGACCCCCGAGGTCGAAAGCGGCAAGCACGTTCTGATCGTCGGTGCCGGACCGTCCGGCATGTCGGCGGCTTACCACTTGCGCCGCTTGGGTCACCGCGTCACGGTCATCGAAGCTGGCCCGCTGCTCGGCGGCATGATGCGCTTCGGTATTCCAAAATACCGCCTGCCGCGCGACGTTTTGGACGCCGAAATGAATCGCGTCGTCGATATGGGGGTCAAGGTCGAACTCAACACCAAGGTCGATGACATTCTCGCAACGATGAAAGAAGGCAAATTCGACGCCGCCTTCCTGGCTGTCGGCGCGCACATCGCCAAGCGTGCTTTCATTCCGTCGGGTGAAGTCTCGAAGATCGTCGATGCCGTCTCCGTGCTGCGCAGCATGGAAGGCGAAGACAAGCCGATGCTCGGGCGTCGCGTGATCGTCTATGGCGGCGGCAATACCGCGATCGACGTGGCGCGTACCGCCAAGCGCATGGGCGCCGAGCCGATCATCGTCTACCGTCGAACGCGCGACAAGATGCCGGCGCACGACTTTGAAATCGAAGAAGCGATGCAGGAAGGCGTGATGATCCGCTGGCTGTCGACGATCAAGAAGGCCGGCGACACCAGCATCACCATCGAAAAGATGGAGCTCGATTCCGCCGGTTTCCCGCAACCGACCGGGCAGTTTGAAACGCTCGAGGCCGATTCGGTCGTTCTGGCACTCGGTCAGGACGTCGACCTTGGCCTGCTCGACAACGTTCCGGGCCTCGAAGTCGCCGAGGGAGTCGTCCAGGTCGACGCCAACATGATGACCGGCCACGCCGGTGTCTTCGCCGGCGGCGACATGGTACCGACCGAGCGCAACATCACCATCGGTGTCGGCCACGGCAAGAAGGCGGCGCGCAACATCGACGCCTGGCTGCGCGGAACGACTTACGTCGCGCCGCCCAAGCATCAGGTCGCGACGTTCGAAAAGCTCAACACCTGGTACTACACCGATGCGCCGAAGACCGTTCGTCCGATGCTCGACATCATCCGTCGCCAATCGACTTTCGACGAGGTTCAGGGTGGCCTCGATGAGAGCACCGCGCTGTTCGAGGCGCGCCGCTGTCTGTCGTGCGGCAACTGCTTCGAGTGCGACAACTGCTACGGCGTCTGTCCAGACAACGCGGTGATCAAGCTCGGCCCGGGCAAGCGCTTCGAGTTCAACTACGACTATTGCAAGGGTTGCGGCATGTGCGCCGCCGAGTGTCCGTGCGGCGCGATCAACATGGTGCCGGAAAACAACTGACCGCGAGTCGGCGCAACACTTCAAAACAGGGCGCAATTTGCGCCCTGTTTTTTTTGGCGCCCAGCCAGCGGACGCGTCAGCCGAACGGCCGCCAAAATAGCCTTCGGCCAGCGACGCAAAAAAATAGAACAAAACATGATTTCACATTGCGCGAAGTTGTAGAATCATCATTCCGGTTACGCAACTCGTTATTCCTGTTTGGCACTACCTATAGTGCGCTCAGGGAATCCCAGAAAGCTCGCGAAGCGGAGATTTCGTTTTCGATGTTTTTGAGTATGGCCGAGAGATCGCGGCCATGGCAATGGTGGCAGAGATTTATCCCCAGCCCTTCGGCTGTATTTCTCATTCTTCCTTCGGACAGGTCAGCATGAAATCAAAGCAAGCAAAGTATCCCGGTCTTCCCCAAGTCATTCACGGCAACGGCGCCGTGGCGCATGTCATGAGCCAGGTCTGTGGCGGCGTCATCGGCTATCCGATCACCCCGTCGACCGAAATCGCAGAGATTTACGAAGCATTCCGTGCCGACGGCGGCCTCAATGTCTTTGGCAAGGCACCCTTCTTTTTCGAACCGGAAGGCGAACATTCGGCCCAAAGTGGCGCGCTGGGCGCGACGCTGACGGGCGGGCAATTCATCTCGAACGCCTCTTCGAGCCAGGGTATTCTCTACGCGCTCGAGTCCCATTACGTGACCGTCGGCAAGAAGGTCGGCGGCTTTGTACTGCAGGTCGCGGCGCGTGTCGTGTCCAAGCATTCGCTCAACGTCATGGCCGGCCATGACGACATCTATGCCTTGCTGTCGTCGGGCTATACGATTCTGTTCGGCAGTAATCCGCAGGAGGCGGCCGACTTGGCGGCGATCTCGTATCGCGCCTCGTCGCTGTCGCTGATCCCGGTGGCCAATGCGATGGACGGCTTTGCCACCAGCCACATGATGAGCGAGGCCTTGATGCCCGAACCGGCGTTGCTCGCCGAGTACCTCGGCGATCCCGCCGGTCGCATCATGGCACCGACTGTGGCACAGGAAATCCTGTTTGGTTCCAAAGGTCGCGTTGTTCAGCTCAATCAGTACCTGGCTCGTCACGCCGCAGACATCGCCGAAGGCGACCTGGCTGCGCTCACGAAATTCCTCGAAAAGAGCGCCGCCAAGATCGAAAAGGACAACGACGGCGCGCTGATCGCCAAGACGCTGGCTTGGTTGCCCGCAGAACTGCACGGCCAGTGGGCGCGCCAGTGGCGCAATGCGTTCGAGAAGGGAACGCGGCAACTGGTGCCGGCGCAGATCGACGTCAACAATCCGGGACTTACCGGCCCGGTGCAGAACCAGCCTGACTTCCAGGCCGGCTCGGCCGATCACCGCACGCACTTCGTGAGCGACGTTCCGGCGCTGGTGCGCCAGTCGATGGCCGAGTACTCGGCGCTGACCGGCCGCAATTACTCGCCGGTGCACACCTTCATGTGCGACGACGCCGATACCGTGATGGTCGGCCTGGGTTCGGTGACCGACGACGTCGAAGCCGTGGTGACTTACCTGCGCGGCCAGGGCAAGAAGGTCGGCGTGGTCTCGATCAAGCTGCTGCAACCCTTCCCCGACGCCGAAGTGGTCGCTGCGCTCAAGGGCAAAAAAGCGGTCACCGTCCTCGAACGCTCGGAACAGACCGCGCTCACCGCGCTGGTTACCCAGGCGCTGTTCAAGGGCTGCGAGAACGCCAGCCAAGTGCGCCACGTCGGCGTTCCGGCGATCAAGACGATGCCCCGGCTGACCACCGCGATCTTCGGTCTGGGCGGCCATGACCTGCAGCCGCGCCACCTGATTGCCGCGTTCAAGAACATGGAATCGGCCAAGGGCGCGCCGTTGATCTATCTGGGCTCGCAGTTCTTCGCCAAAAATCCGACGCCGCGCGTTGCCGAACTGCAGAAGCGTCTGAAGGCAGCGTATCCCGAAACCGAACTGATGGCGCTGGAAACCGGTGAGAATCCCAGGCTGCTGCCGGCTTCGGCGTTCCGCGTGCGTTTCCACTCGGTGGGCGGTTACGGCACCATCGCCTCGGGCAAGTTGCTGACCGACATCCTGGCCGGCGTGCTCGACATGCACTCGAAGTCGGCGCCGAAATACGGCTCGGAGAAGAGCGGCGCGCCGACCAATTTTTACATTACGCTCAGTCCCGAAGCGATCAAGATCACCAACGCCGAGCTCGAAGATGTCGAGGTCGTGATCTCCCCCGATCACCGCGCGTTCAGCCATACCAATCCGTTGCGCGGTCTGGTCGCGGGCGGCACCTTCATCATGCAATCGTCGGCTACGGCGGCCGAGGTCTGGGCCGAACTGCCACCGGCGGCGCGCAAGACGATCCGCGACAAGAAGATCAACTTCCTGATCGTCGATGCCTTTGCCGTTGCCAAGAAGCACGCGCCGAATCCGGGGCTGGCCACGCGCATGATGGGTATCGCCTTCATCGGCGCCGTCGCCGGACACGTCCCGCAGGTCTCGGGTGGCGCGTCGGCGAAGGTGATCCTCGAAAAGATCCGCAAGCAGATCGCCAAGAAATTCGGCGGCAAGGGCGCCGCCGTCGTCGAGGGCAATATGGCGGTGATCAGCGACGGTATCGAGGAAACCCACAAGGTCGATTACACGGCCCCTGCGCTGGTCAAGATCGACTCGCGGCCGGCGCCGATCGCACTGCACAACGTGACGCTTTCGGCGTCGATGTGTCAGCCGTCGGGATCGTCGGGTTGCGGCGGTCTGTTTGACCGCGACTATTTTGACGAGATGATCGCCAAGCCGTTCCGCGAAGGCACCATCGGCGAAGCGCCGGTGCTGCCCGGAACGGGAATGTTCATGCCGGCCGGCACCGCCGGTTCGAAGGACAAAGGCTTGTTCCGTCGCGCCGTTCCTGTATTTAACCCGGATTTATGTACGGGTTGCATGGAATGCACGCTGGTCTGTCCGGATGCCGCGATCCCGAACACCGCGCACGAAATTCACGAGTTGCTGCTCACCGGTATCCGCGAACTTGAGATTGCCGAGGCACAGCGCGAAGCGATGCGCGGGCACGTCTATGCCATTGCCGAGACGGTGCGCGAAGCCTATCGTCAAAGTAAGGAAGCGCGCGCTTTCCACGAGCTCGTCGCCGAAGCCGCCGCGAAGATCTCGACCAAGCAGCTCACGCTGCTCAGCAACTTCACCAAGCTCGTCGATCTGCTATCGACCTATCCGGTTGCCAGGACGCGGCCGTTCTTCGACGCCATGGAAAAATCGCTTGCCGGCAGCGGTGCGCTGCTTGCCGTCACGATCGACCCGTGGAAGTGCACCGGTTGCCTCGAGTGCATCGATGTTTGCGGTCCCGGCGCGCTCGTCGCCCACGAGCAGGATGCTGCGCTGCTTTCCACTCTGCAGAATCGCTTCAACTTCATGAGCAAGCTGCCGAACACGCCGGAACGCTTTGTCGACGGCGCGCTCGAGCCCGGTGGCGAAATCAAGCGCCTGCTGCTCGACCGTTCCAACTACTACTCGACCACCGGCGGTCACGGCGGTTGCCGTGGCTGCGGCGAAGTCACCGCGATCCGTCTGGTGATGGCCGCCAACCACGCGATCACCGACAAGCGTCGGCACGCTCACATCGCCGAACTCGAAGGCCTGATCGCGGCACTGGGCGACAAGCAGGCTTCGCTGACGAAAAAGGAAAGCGAGCGCAGCAAGCGTATCGGCGATCTTCTCGCCGCGCTCGAAAAGCGGCTCTACCTCTTTGAGAGCGGTCCGACCGGCAACGGCCCGGCCGGTGCAGTGATCGCCAATTCGACCGGTTGCAGCAGCGTCTACGCTTCGACCTTCCCGTTCAACGCCTACAACGATCCGTGGGTCAACAGCCTGTTCCAGGATGCCCAGCCGTTGGCCAAGGGGATCTTCGAAGGGGTTGCCGCGCAGACCGTCGACGATGTTCGCACGCTGCGTCTGGCGCGTCTCGAACTTGACGACGCCTATCTTCCCGAGAAGCACGATCAGGCGCTGCGCTACCTGTCGTGGGGTCAATTCACCAAGCAGGAACTCGGCTACATGCCCACGGTGATGACCGTCGGCGGCGACGGCGCCACTTACGACATCGGTTTTGGCGCACTGTCGCGAATTCTGGCCAGCGATACGCCGCTCAAGGTTCTGGTGCTCAATACCGGCGCTTATTCCAACACCGGCGGCCAGGCGTCGACGTCGAGCTTTATCGGTCAGGATTCCGACCTCGCGCGTATCGGCAAGGCGGCCAGCGGCAAGCACGAAGCGCGCAAGGAACTCGGCTTGATCGCCTCGTTCCATTCCAACGTGTTCGTCTGCTCGACCAGCACCGCGATGCAGAACCACTTCCTCAAGAATACGATGGAGTTCCTGACCTACACCGACTCGCCGGCCGTTCTCGACGTCTATACGCCTTGCCAGGGCGAGCACGGCATCGCCGACGACATCTCGGCGCGTCAGTCGCGTCTGGCGGTCGAAAGCCGCATGAATCCGCTGTTCGTCCATGATCCGCGGCGCGGCAAGACGCTGCACGAATGGTTCTCGCTCGACGGCAATCCGGACCTCGAAAGCACTTGGACGACCGCTTCGCTCGAATACCTCGACGACGCAGGTCAGCTTCAACTCAAGACGATGGCGCTGACGCCGGCGCACTTCGCTTTTGGCGAAATCCGTTTCAAGAAGCAGTTCAGCAAGCTCGCCGCTGATGCCGCCAACCTGGTGCCGATCGAGGAATTCATCGATCTTTCCGCAGCGCAGCGCGAAGGCAAGAGTGCCTTCATTTACTCGACCGACAGCAAGAAGCGGCTGATCAAGATCGGCATGACCGCTGCGATCGTCGCGCTGGTCGAAGAGCGCCGCAAATACTGGAGCCTGCTGCAATATCTGGCCGGCCAACATGTGGACCGGATCAACGCCGAGCATCGCGTTGGGATGGACAAGCTGCAGGCGCAGTATCAGGATTCGGTCAAGCAGCGCGATTCGTCGCTCGACGGTTTTGCTCGCGCCATGTCCGAACTGGCGTCTTCCAGCAAGGCGCAGGTCGGCAGCGGCACGGTGATCCCGATCGTTCCGGTGGCGGGCGCGGCAGCGGCAACGCCGGCTGCCAGTGCCGCAGTCGCGGTTGGCGAGGCGCTGGTGACCTACGATCCCGCTGATCAGGTCAAATGCACCAACTGCAAGACCTGCTATCAGGACCTTTCCGAACTGTTCGAGAAGACGCGGATCGTCGTCAATGGCGAGAGCCGGGAGGTCGCTCAGCTGATTCCCGGCGCGCTTGAACGCGTGACCGTCACGCCCGAGCTCAAGGCACGCATCAAGCGGGTTTCGGCCAATTGCGACGCGGAGATCATTCGATGAGTGAAATCAAACCCTCTTCGTCCAACCCGGACGATCTGTACCGCTACCTCAACGCCAGCACGACGCTCGAGAGCACGCAGTCGCAGATCGAAGCGCTCGAGCAGACCGCTGCCGTCGAGGACTTTCACAACCAGATGGAGCTCTTGCGCCGCCGCTTGCTGCAGCAGCCCGGGGCCTTCCGCGAGATGTTCATCGCCGACGGCACCAACGCCATCGTCTGGGAGTTTCAGCAGCCCGAACTGGGCGCCGCGTTTATCAATACCTTCTGGGACCTCTTGCTGCGCGACGACGATACCAGCCGCGTGTTGATGCGCTTTGTCTGGAACGTTCCGCTCGGACTCAAGCGCAAGTTCGTTCGAGCGCTCGATCTGCACCTCTCCGAGCGTTACCCGTTCTTCAAGGGGCTGTCGGAAAACTGGCCGGCCGACAACGCGATTCCGCCTTATGTCCGCGCTGCCGACGAACGCGCCAACGACTTCGGTCTGGTCAATCAAGGCTACCTTGGCTATATGAACCTCGGCTACAGCGCGCGCGAAGTCGAACTGATCGTCTGGCTCGAAGCGCTGCGCGACAAGCAGTGCGAAGACAAGCCCTGCGAAGTCGGGCTGCACGTTCCCGGCAAGTTCGAGCCCAAGGGCGGTTGCCCGGTCAAGATCCATATTCCGCAAATGCTCGAACTGCTGGGCACCGGCCGCTTCCGCGAAGCGATGGAGCTGATCGAGAACTGCAATCCGCTGCCCAACGTGACCGGTCGAGTCTGCCCGCAGGAGCTGCAGTGCCAGGGCGTGTGCACGCACACCAAGCTGCCGATCGAAATCGGTCAGATCGAGTGGTACCTGCCGCAGCGCGAAAAGCTGGTTAACGCCGAGGGCATCAGTGCGCGCTTTGCCGGCTTCCCCGATCCCTGGGAAAAAGCCGAAAAACCGCCGGTGGCGGTCGTCGGCTCGGGGCCGGCCGGGCTGATCAACGCCTACCTGCTGGCCGCCGAAGGTTATCCTGTGACGATCTTCGAGGCTTTCCATGCGCTCGGCGGCGTGCTGCGTTACGGCATCCCCGAGTTTCGTCTGCCCAACGAGCTGATCGACGATGTCGTCGGCAAGATCAAGCTCCTGGGCGGCAAGTTCGTCGCCAACTTCGTCGTCGGCAAGACAGCGACCATCCAGGATCTCAAGAACGCCGGTTTCTGGAAGGTCTTCGTCGGCACCGGCGCGGGGCTGCCGCGTTTCATGAACGTTCCCGGCGAGCACCTGATCAACGTCATGTCGGCCAACGAGTTCCTGACCCGCGTCAACCTGATGCAGGGGCTGCGCGAGGACTACGAAACGCCGTTGCCCGAAACCCGCGGCAAGGAAGTCATCGTCATCGGCGCCGGCAATACCGCGATGGATTCGGCGCGCACCGCGCGTCGTCTGGGCGGCAACGTGACCATCGTCTATCGCCGCACGCAAGCCGAAATGCCGGTGCGCAAGGAAGAGTTGCACCATGCCATCGAGGAAGGCATCAAGCTCAAGTTCCTGCGCGCGCCGTGCGAGTTTGTCGGCGACGACAAGACCAATTTCGTCACGCACGCCATGCTCGACGTCATGGATCTGGGCGAACCTGACGCGTCGGGCCGCCGCAGCCCGGTGTCGACCGGCAAGATCGAGCCGATGAAGGTCGACCTGGTGATCATGGCGCTTGGCAACACGCCCAACCCGATCATCCGCGAGTCCGAACCGACGCTCAAGACGACCAAGTGGGGAACCATCGACGTCGGCCAGGGAACGCAACAGACTTCGCTGTCAGGCGTCTATTCGGGCGGCGACGCGGCGCGTGGCGGATCGACCGCGATCCGTGCGGCCGGCGACGGCCAGGCGGCGGCGCGCGAGATCGTCGGCGACATGAACCTCACGCCCGAAGAAATCCGCACCATGGTCGCTGGTGCCGATCATTACACCCAGCTTGGCGCTGCGCCGCAGACCATTCTCGAAAAGGTCGAGTTGGCCGGCGGCATCGTCGAATTCATCGTGCATTCGCCGCTCGTTGCCAGCGCCGCGCGCGCCGGTCAATTCGTCCGCGTTCTCGGCTGGCCGAACGGCGAGCTGATTCCGCTGACTCTTGCCGACTGGGACGCCGACGCCGGTACCATCTGCCTCGTCATTCAAGGCATGGGGACCAGCAGTATCGAGATGAACCGCATGAAGGTCGGCGACTCGTTTGCCGGAATCGCCGGCCCGCTCGGCCTGCCCAGCGACATACACCGTTACGAAGGCAACAAGACGGTGGTGTTCACCGCCGGTGGCGTCGGTCTGCCGCCGGTCTATCCGATCATGCGCGAGCACCTGCGCCAGGGTAACCACGTCACGCTGATTTCGGGCTTCCGCAACGCCGACCTGCTGTTCTGGACCAAGGATGACGAGCGCGTCGGCAAACTCAAAGCCGAATTCGGCGACCAGCTCGAGATCATCTATACCAGCAATGACGGCAGTTTCGGCATCAAGGGCTTTGTCACCGGCCCGCTCGAAGAGATGCTCAAGGCCAAGGGCAAAGGCCGCGAAATCGGCGAGGTCGTTACCATCGGCCCGCCGCTGATGATGCGCGCGGTCAGCGACCTGACCAAGCCTTACGGTGTCAAGACGGTGGCCAGCTTGAACTCGATCATGGTCGACGCGACCGGAATGTGCGGCGCGTGCATGGTGCCGGTCACCATCGACGGCAAGATGGTTCGTAAGCACGCCTGTGTCGACGGTCCGGAGATCAACAGCCACATCATCGACTGGGACAAGTTCCTGCCGCGCTTCGGCCAGTTCAAACCGCAGGAGCAGGCAAGCAAGGTAAAGCACGGCTTGGCCTGATCTTGCTCGCGAAATGAAACGGGGCGGCCTGGGCCGCCCCGTTTTTTTTCGACTGCTGCCGCTTACGCCATCAGGAAAGTCGTTTCGGTGCTCTCGTCCCAGCCGTCCCACAGGTAGTCGTCGGCCTTGCCGTCGGCGATCAGGCGCAGCGCGTAGTTGACCTGCGCCTTGTAGAACTCGCAGAAGGCGCCGATTCTATCCATTCCGCCGTTCATCTCGTGCGCCTCGGCCGGACACGGCGAGCCGCAGAAGTGTCGGATCGCGCAGTCGCTGCACGGCGCGAAGGTATCGACGTCGCGCGTCGTGACGACGCGGAAGGCGTCCGATTTGAGCGCAGCATCGACACCGCCGGAGTCGAACAGATTGCCGCCGGAAAAGCGCGGCAGGCCGATGAATTCGCTGCACGGATAGAGGCCGCCGTCGGCGGCCAGCGCGAAGAAGGCGCGGCCACCGCCGCACGGCGAGATGTCGCACATCAGCCGGCGCGCGGTCGGCGCCAGAATGCCGATCAGGATGTTGGCGAAGTTGGCGACCAAGAGCTTGCGCCCGGTCTGGCGATAGAGCTCGTGGCTTCTATCCATGGCGGCGAAGAAGGCTTTCGCCATCGCGTCGTCGGCCGGCTTGACGCCGCGCGCGCCGGGCTGCGTGCAGCGCAGCGTGTTGAGCATGCAGGTCGGCACTTCCTTGGCGTGGAAGAGCTCGATCATCTGCGTCAGATACGGCAGGTTCTCGGTGGTGCAGGTGGTGATCACGCTCCACGAACCGTAGCCTTTGAGCTTGTCCATCGCCGCCAGCACCTTGTCGTGCACACTCTTGCCGCCCCAGGTCTGGCGCGTCGCGTCGGTGATTTCGGCGAGCGGTCCGTCGAGCGACAGGCCGATGCTGACGTTGCGCGAAGTGAGAAACGCTACGGCTTCGTCGTCGAGCAGCGTGCCGTTGGTCTGCACGCCGAAAGCGAAGTCGTCGGCGAAAGCGTCGATCGCGGCGAACACCGCCGCCTTGTTCATCAGCGGTTCGGCGCCGTGAAAGATGGCGCGCGGCTTGCGCTCCTCGGGCATCACCGAGCGGAAGTAGTCGCGCAGCTTGGCGAGCGCGGCGATCAGTTTTTCTTCCGACATGTGGCTACCGCCGCTGCGCTGCTCGCTTGGCAGATAGCAGTAGGTGCAGTTGAGGTTGCAGCGCTCGGTCGGATTGAGATAAACGCCTGAAGGCGTGAGCTCGAAGCGTAGCGCGTGCAGTTCTCGCGCGAAGTCGTCGGCTTTTTCGCGGTAGCGGTCGAGTAGCGCCCCGGCCTTGATCTGATCCGCAATCAGGGTCTTGTCTACGAGCGCCCAGAAGGCGGTTCGCGGGTCGGTGAGCGCGGCGTAGGTGGCGTGGCCGATGTCGACGGCAATCAGCGCCGGGCCATCGTCAGCCCGGTTCAAAACGGCTGCGTTCATTTACTTGGCCTTGGCCGTATCCATCAGCACATAGTGCGAAAGGCCGATGCCGTCCGGGTTGCAGCTCTTGCGGATGGCGATGGTCGGGGCGGCAGCCGGCTTGGCCGACGGGGTGGTCTGGCTGGTTTGGGCGGTTTGCGCTTGAACGTTCTGTGACATGATTCTCTCCTCGGAAATGAACTCAAAAAGAAAACGGCTCCG
>JAGTRW010000052.1:0-16360 GCA_018262095.1 Pseudomonadota bacterium | reverse complement strand
GGCTCCGAATCGGTTCGACACGTCTTCTGGCTACCGGATCAGCCGGATCGCTGCGCCTTCCCGCCGGGGTGATCCCCGTCAGTGGCTGGTTTATTCAACCTTGCAGCTTCCGTCCCCGGATACAGCGGCGGGCCCGCCACGGATTCAAACCGTGTTCCGTTTCGTCGAACCGAACGGTGCTGCATTTTCCCCGACAAGCGCGACCAGGGTCAAGCGCTACGTCATTTGAGCTTATTTGAGCTCATTTGAGTAATCGGCGCCGGGTCAGCACGTTGGCCAGGCCGAAGGCGATTACGCTGATCGCCAGTAGCGCGGCGACGTGGGTTGCGACGTCCTGCGGCACGTTGCCAAGCAGCAGCGGACGCGCGAGCGCGACGGCGTGCGCCAGCGGCAACCAGCTCGCCACGGCATGCACGGCCGCCGGCAACTGGTCGGCGGGGAAGAATACGCCGGAGACGAGCATCATCGGCGTGATGAAGAGCGTGAAGTAATACATGAAGAAATCGTAGGACGGCGCCAGCGCGCAGACGATCAGCCCCATTGCGGCGAAAGCGAGTCCGGTCAGAAAGATCACTGGAATCACCCATAGCGCCAGCGGCGAAGTGGTCAGCCCGAGCGCCGCGATGACCAGCAGGATGGCCAGCCCCGAGAGCAGGCTTTTGCTCGCCGCCCAAACCAGTTCGCCGGCCAGCACATGGTCGAGCGAGAGCGGCGTGTTGAGGATGGCGTCCCAGGTCTTCTGCACGTGCATGCGCGAGAACGCCGAATAGAGCGCTTCGAAGGTCGCCGCGTTCATGGTGCTCGAGACGATGGTGCCGGCCGCCAGAAAGCTCACGTAGCTGACGCCGCCGACCTGCGGCAACAGGCCGCCCAGACCGTAGCCAAGGCCCAGCATGTAGATCAGCGGGTCGGCGAGGTTGCCGAGCACCGACGGAATCGCCAGCTTGCGCCAAACGAGAAAGTTGCGCCGCCACACCGGAATCCAGCGCAGGCCGGGGCGGGGGATGGCAAACAAGTCGGTGTTCATCTCAGTCCCTGAGTTCGCGGCCGGTGAGCTTGATGAAGACGTCTTCGAGGCTGGCGGCGCGGTGCAGGTAGCGCAGGGACGGCGCATCGGCGAGCGCGGCGAGCAGCGGCGCGACGTCGCGGCAGTAGAAAAACGCGGTGTCGCCGGCGACTTCGAGGCGTTCGCCGAGCGTTCCGCGCGAGTGGGCCCAAGCGGCGGCTTCGTCGCCGAAGACTTCGACGACCTGCGGCTCGATGTGCGCGGCGATCAGCTCGCGCGGTTCGCCCTCGGTGACCAGATGGCCGTGGTCGAGGACCGCCAGGCGGTCACAGAGCCGCTCGGCCTCGTCCATGAAGTGGGTGGTCAGGATCAGCGTCTTGCCGCGCGCGGTGAGCTGTTTGAGGCGTTCCCAGATCAGGTGGCGCGCCTGCGGGTCGAGGCCGGTGGTCGGTTCGTCGAGGAAGACGATGTCCGGGTCGTTGACCAGCGCGCGCGCCAGCGTCAGTCGTCGCTTCATGCCGCCCGAGAGCGTCTGGATGCGTGCGCTTTCCTTGCCGCCGAGCCCGGCGAAGTCGAGCAGGTCGGGGACGCGGGCGCGGATGATCGAATCCTTGATGCCGAAGTAGCGGCCATAGACCAGCAGATTTTCGGCAACGGTGAAGTCCGGATCGATGTTGTCGAATTGCGGAACGACGCCGACGCGTTCGCGCGCGGCCTCGGAGTCCTGCGGGATGGCGTGGCCGTTGAGCGTGATCTGGCCAGCGTCGGGCGTGGTCAGCCCGAGGCAGCAGCGCAGCGTGGTGGTCTTGCCGGCGCCGTTGGGTCCGAGCAGGCCGAAGCAGGTGCCGGAAGGAACGTTAAAGTCGATTCCGGCGACCACCTCGTGGTCGTCGTAGCGCTTGCGCAGACCGCGGACGCAGAGCGCGTCGGCCAGCTTCAGTGTCGCCATGCGCGGGTCACGATGTCGCGGATCAGTTGCAGCCGACGGTGAAAGAAGTGGTCGGCGCCGGCGATCACGACCACCGGCAGATCGAGCGGTTCGGCCCAGGCCAGCACGTTGGCCAGCGGCACGGTGGTGTCTAGCGCGCCGTGGATGACGATGGTGTCGGCGGCGACGGCCTTGGCGGCATACTGGCGCGCGCCTTCGACATGGCCGGCGGCGGTACCGACCAGAACCAGTCGTTGCGCCGGCTGACCCGCGTCGGCGAGTGCTTGCGCCACGCGCGTCTGGACATAGGCGCCGAACGAGAAGCCGGCGAGCGCGACCGGCAGGTCGCCAAAGCGGCGTTTGGCCTCATCGATCACGGCGAGCATGTCTTGGCATTCGCCGCGTCCTTCGTCGTGCGTTCCGGCGCTGGTGCCGACGCCGCGAAAGTTCGGTCGCAAGGCGACGTAGCCCAGGCTGGCGAAGGTGCGCGCCAGCGTTTGCGTGACCTTGTTGGTGTTGGTACCGCCGAACAGCGGGTGCGGATGGCAGACGAGCGCGATGCCGCGCGGCGCCCCCGGGTTTTCGACGATCACCTCGATGGCTCCCGCCGGACCGTCAAGATGAATCGTCTCCTGACTTTGTTTCATGGTGTTTTGAGAACTCAGATCTTGAGACGTTCGACGATTCGGCCATGCACCAGATGTTCCTGGATGATCTCCTCGATGTCTTCGTTATCGACGTACGTGTACCACACGCCTTCCGGGTAAACGACGAGAACCGGGCCTTCGTCGCAGCGATCCAGACAACCGGCCTTGTTGATCCTGATCTTGCCCTGGCCCTTGAGTTTGAGCTGCCCGATGCGATCCTTGGCGTAGGTTTGCGCCGCGCTGGCGCCCAGCGCGTTGCAGCAGGCTTCGCCTTCGGCGCGCTGATTGCAGCAGAAAAAGACGTGATGCTTGAAGTAGCTCATGTTGACCTTTCGCGGCGACGAAGCCGATTCTAACCTTTTCGCGACGCTTCAGTGGCGCCGCCCAAGCAGCGTCAGGCAGGGGAGGGCGACGAACGGCCACAAGCTCGCCACCAGCCGCGTCAGCCCGTTGAAATTGAGAAAGTGGCCTTGCCGCCAGGTGGCCAGCGCGGCGGCTGAATAGGGATTGGGCGGGGTGACATTGACCAGCACCGTTCCGGCCATCAGTGCCAGGCCGGCCAGCGCGAAGCGCAGCGGCGCCGGCAGCAGCAGCATGATCGTCAGTAGCGCGCCGCCGCCCATCAGCCCAAGCGCGGCGCCCGGCGTGAGCCAGGCCAGGGCATTGAGTGGTCCGACCAGCACCGCTGCGGCGAGCGTGCGAATCAGCAGCGCCAGCGCGAAAAAAAAGGTCAACGCCAGGTAGCTCGACCTTCGGTCGGCAAGCAGGGCGCGCGTGATCAGGCCGATGGCCAGCGTATTGCAGACGACGATGCCGGTTTCCAGCGCGAAGAACGAAGGCGCGGCATAAGGCAGCGGTGGCGTGATGTCGAGCAGGTGACGCAGGTCGCCGGCGCCGAAGAGGAAGGTTTCCGGTGACAGCTGCGTGAGCAGCCACAGGCCGATCAGCGTCAGACCGAGCTCGGCATGCCGGCTCGGTGCCAGCAGCCGCTGGTGCAAGCGTGCGACGCCAGCAAAAAAGCGTTCGCCGTGCCAAAAGGTGAGCAGTGCGCCAAGACCAGTGCCCATGGTATTGCAGGCCAGGTCGAGGTTGGACGCGACGCGCGACGGCAGCCAGCTTTGCGCGCACTCAAGGCCGAGACTGAGCAAGGCGCCGAGCAGCAGCGCAGCGCATGCAGGCGTCCAGCGGCCGGGCTGGCGGCGCAGCGTCAGCGTTAGAAAAAAACCCAAGGGCAGGTAAGCGAGGACGTTGGTCGCCAGATCGAATGCCGTCCAATAGCGAGGCCAGCCCGCGGTGAGGAAAAAAATAGGCGACAGGCCGGGGTCGCGCCAGCCGGAAAACGGGTGCAGGCTGGCATAGACGATCAGCGCAATATAGGCCAAAGCCAGATAGCGAGGCAGTACCGTGGGCTCCGCCAGAGGGCGGCTGGCGGTGGCTGATTGAGCGGTCGGAGTGGCTGATGGCATCGCGCAGGCTGAGAACATCGAGTGGCTTCATTCTAACCTTTCAGCAAGCCCCGGCGGCAGTGCGCAGAGGTCGGTAGCGGGACGAAAAAAGTGCTTGACACGCCGAATGCAACAACGATCTAATGCGATACCACATATCCGATATGTGGTCATAAAGGACGTAGCGATAGACTGCGCCGGTCAGTTGAAAGGCGCTGAGCCCAGATAACGTGGAGGATTACAGAATGCAGAAAAAAATCATCATCTCAGTCGCGCCGGTCGGCCCGTGGGGCGCTGGCGAAGGTAACCCGCTCTCTCCCGAAGCTGTTGCCGAACAGGTGATCCAGAGCGCCAAGGCCGGCGCCGCGATGGTGCACATGCATTGCCGCGACGAGAGCGGCGCGCTGACCACCGATCTGTCGACTTTCAACAAGACGGCCGATCTGATCAAGGCTTCTTGCGACATCATTCTCGAGGCGTCAACGGGCGGTATTTCGTCGATGAGCGCGCTCGAAAGAACGTTGCCGGCAACCAATCGTCACGCGCAGTTGGCTTCGCTCAACGTCGGCTCGTTCAATTTCGGCGACAAGGTCTATCAGAACAGCGTTCC
The DNA here is from genome assembly GCA_018262095.1 of Pseudomonadota bacterium. Classification (GTDB taxonomy): domain Bacteria; phylum Pseudomonadota; class Gammaproteobacteria; order Burkholderiales; family Rhodocyclaceae; genus Propionivibrio. The sequence goes on along the minus strand of JAGTRW010000052.1, from coordinate 11,724 downwards.
GGACATTCGCCTGTGGATCAAGCGCTTGGCCGAGCTGGGCATCAAGCCGGCGATGGAAGTCTTCGAAGCCGGCAATATGCATTGCGCGTTGAATCTGATCAAAGAACAGGGAATGAAGGCGCCGTACAACTTCATTTTTGTCTGCAACCTCAACTGGGGGATGCCTTACCATCCGACCTTGATCTCCTACCTGCGCGACCAGGTACCGCAAGGCAGCAACTTTGGCGTCAATATGATCGGCAGCAGCGACTTCAAGCAGCACCTTGAAGTGGCCCGTCTGGGCGCGGTCATCCTGCGCGTCGGTTTCGAGGATTCGCGTCGCTACAACGGCAAGATCGCGGCGACCAATCAGGAGCTGGTCAGTGCGCTGCGCAGCGAACTGGAAGCCGACGGTTTCTCGATCGCCACCGCCGACGAGGCGCGCGCCATCCTGCTCAAATGAGGTGACTGGCAGCGGTAAATTCGGTGCTTGATGAAAAAGTTCAAATGGCTTGACATCAAGAACCGAAAAGACATTTAATACGACAACACATATCGGATATGTGTTGTAAAAAATAAAACCAATAATTGGTAGTGGTCAACGTCAATCACAAGCATCCCTTTTTTGTTTGTCGGGGCATTGCATGCTCCATTCTCATCGGAGGCATCACCATGTTCAGTTCTTCCAGGCGTAATGTATTGCGTACCTTGGCGGCGGCACCTGTCGTCGCAGCCGTCGGCTCGATTCCGGGTCTGGCGCGCGCCGCGGCACCGGAATTCTCCTTCAAGTTCGGTCACAATCAGCCGGTGACTCATCCGCTGCACATCCGCGCGCAGGAAGCCGCTGATCGTGTTTTCGCCGAATCGAAGGGCCGTCTTGAAGTCAAGATTTTCCCGAACGGACAAATGGGCGGCGATAACGACATGCTGTCGCAAGTGCGCAGCGGCGGCATCCAGATGTATACCCCGGCGTCGGCAGGTATCTCGACGCTCGTTCCGGTCGCCGCGATCAACTTGGTCGGCTTTGCCTTCGCTGATTACAACCAGGTTTGGGGGGCGATGGACGGAAAATTGGGAGCGCATGTTCGCTCCCTGATCGAAAAAGTTGGCTTGTATCCTCTTGATCGCGTTTGGGACAACGGTTTCCGTCAGATCACGACCAGCGGCAAACCGATCACCTCGGTGCAGGATATGGCCGGGCTCAAGATTCGCGTGCCGGTCAGCCCGTTGCCGATTTCGATGTTCAAGGCGCTTGGTGCCGCGCCCGGAAGCCTGCAATTCGCCGAGCTCTATACCGCTTTGCAGACCAAGGTCTTCGATGCGCAGGAAAATCCGCTGTCGATCATCCAGATCGCCAAGATGTACGAAGTCCAGAAGTACTGCTCGATCACCAATCACATGTGGGACGGCTGGTGGGTCGTCGTCAACGGTCGTGCCTGGAAGGAACTGCCGGCCGATCTGCAGAAGATCCTGGGCACTGCGTTCAACGACTCGGCGGTCAAGGAACGTGCCGACATCCGTGCGCTCAATGACTCGACGATCAGCGATCTAAAAGCCAAGGGAATGGTCTTCAACACGACCACACCGGACAGCTTCCGTGCCGCGCTCAAGAAAAACGGATTCTACGAAGAATGGCACAAGAAGTTCGGTGACGAGGCCTGGGGAATCCTGGAGCAAACCGTCGGCAAGTTGTCCTGATCTAGGGGAAGTCAATGCAATCGTCGTCTGTTGCCCTGCCGCCGGAGAATTCCTGCGGCGGGAAGGGGGCGGTCGTCTCGTTCGACCGCTATCTGGGGACTGTCCTGGAGTACTTCACCGCGGCCTTGGTGTTTGCCGAGATCGTCGTTCTGTTTTCCGGCGTGGTTTCGCGTTACGTGTTTCACACCCCGCTGACGTGGACGGATGAACTCGCTTCAACGCTGTTCCTTTGGCTCTCGATGTTTGGCGCGGTGGTTGCGTTGCGGCGCGGCGCGCACATGCGAATGACCGCTGTCGTCTCCAAGCTTTCGAAGGAAAAACAGGCGTTGGTTGAGGTGATCGGTATCGTCGCCTCATTGGCATTCCTGCTGATGTTTCTCTGGCCGAGCTGGGAGTACGCCAGAGACGAGGCGATGATTACGACCCCTGCGCTCGAGATCAGCAATATGTGGCGCGCCATCGCCATTCCGCTGGGTTGCGGCCTGATGGCGATTACCGCGCTGCTGCGTCTGGCGATCACCGGGAAAGCGCGCGACGTGGCGATCGCCTTCGTCACGGTGGCGGTGCTGGTCGGCTTGTTCTATCTGCTGGGTTCGTCGCTGCGTCCGCTGGGCAAGCTTAATCTGTTCATCTTCTTCATTGGCGTGGTCGGCGCCGCGGTGTTTTCCGGGGTGCCGATTGCCTTCTCGTTCGCCCTGGCGACTTTCGGCTATCTGGCGCTGACCACGCGCACGCCGATGCCGGTGATGGTCGGGCGTGTCGAGGAAGGGATGTCGCACCTGGTGCTGCTCGCCGTCCCGCTCTTTGTCTACCTCGGGCTGCTGATCGAAATGACCGGAATGGCCAAAGCCATGGTTCAGTTTCTGGCCAGTATGCTCGGGCGAGTTCGCGGTGGTCTGTCGTACGTGCTGATCGGCGCAATGTATCTCGTCTCGGGGATTTCCGGCTCGAAAACCGCCGATCAAGCTGCAGTGGCGCCGGTGTTGTTCCCTGAAATGAAGGCGCGCGGCGCGAAAGCGGGCGATCTGGTCGCTCTGTTGTCGGTGACCGGTGCGCAGACCGAAACCGTGCCGCCGAGCATCGTGTTGATCACCGTCGGTTCGGTGACCGGCGTTTCCATCGCAGCGCTATTTACCGGCGGTTTGTTGCCGGGCGTGATCTGCGGTCTGGCATTGTGCTTCGTGGTGTGGTGGCGCTATCGCCATGAGGATCTGTCCAACGTCAAGCGCTTCACCAAGGCCGAGGTGGGCCGCCTGTTCCTGATCGCGCTGCCGGCGCTGGTCCTGCCCTTCGTGATTCGTTTTGCGGTGATCGAAGGGATCGCGACGGCGACCGAAGTGTCGACCATCGGCATCGCCTATTCAGTCGTCGTTGGCCTGCTGATCTATCGTCGATTCGACTTTGGGCGCGCGTTCCAAATGCTGATCGATACCGCATCGCTGGCCGGAGCCATCATCTTCATCATCGGCTGCGCCACGGCAATGGCCTGGGCCTTGACTCAGTCAGGGTTTTCGCAGGATCTGGCGGCGATGATGAAGAGCCTGGGCGGCGCCAACATGTTCATGGCCGTATCGATTGTCGTCTTCATCATCCTGGGTAGCGTTCTCGAAGGGATTCCCGCCATCGTGTTGTTCGGGCCGCTGCTGTTCCCGATCGCTCGCGAGATGGGAATTCACGACGTTCACTATTCGATGGTGGTGATCCTGGCGATGGCCACCGGGCTATTCTCGCCGCCCTTCGGTGTCGGTTTCTACGGGTGCTGTGCGGTCAGCAAGGTGCATCCGGACGAGGCGCTCCCCTACATCGGTGCCTATCTCGTGGCCCTGGTTCTCGGCCTGATCGTGGTTGCTGCCGTGCCGTGGATTTCGCTCGGGTTCCTGTGATGTCGCTGTATCGGCCAGGGGCTCGCCGATCGTTCTTCTGGCCAGGAAGCTTTAGCTGCAAAAAGTACGGGAGCCACGCTTGCACCGGTGGCTTTCCTTCCGGCGCCGCGTGCCCGGCTGCTCGATCGGCATGACGCAATTCAATGACTGCCGAACGAAGACTGTTGAGACGAGCGGAGCGCTAATTGAATAATTGCCTGGAGTTTTGAGATGATTCACGTACTCGCTTTTGTCAGTATCAAGCCCGGAATGATGGACCGCGCACTCGCTGCTTATCGCGTGCTGGTTCCGAAAGTGATGTCCGCCGAGCCCGGATGTCTTGAATATTCGCCGACCACCGACTTCGACCTCGGTCTGGCCAATCAGGAAAAAACGCCGAACCTGATCGTCGTCACCGAGCGCTGGAAGTCGATCGACGACTTCAAGGCGCATATCGGCGGCCCCGCGCATGTCGTCGAGTTCCGCGCGGCGATCAAGGATTGTGCCGAAAAAACCACGCTCAGGATCACCCAGGACGCCATCTGAACGCGTCCGGGTCGTCGAGCAGGTCCCCGGCAGCGGGGGCGTATCTCTAGTCACAACCATCATTCGAGGTAACGAAATGAGCAAAGCCGCAATTTTCCATACCAGCGCCGCGACGCTGGCACTCTTTCAGACGCTGACGGCGAAGATCATGCCGGACGTCGAGATCATGCACATCGTCGAGGATGCGATGATCCGCGACGTCATGAAGAACGGCGGGCCGACGCCGGCGATCAACGCCCGCATCGCCGGCTACGTGCAGGCCGCCGAGCGCGCCGGTTGTTCGATTTTCATGACCGCCTGCTCGTCGATCGGCGCCAGCGTCGAACAGTGCCAGTTCCTGACCAGCATGGCAGTAACCCGGATCGACGAGGCGATGGTCGCCAGCGCGATTCAGCAAGGACCGCGCGTCGCGGTGTTGGCGACCGTCGAGACGACGCTCAAGCCAACGCTTGAGTTCATCAAGCGCCGCGCGCGCGAAGCCGGCAAAGAGATCGAGATCCTGCCGAATCTGATGGCCGAGGCGTTCACCGCCTTGCTCGCGGGCGATCATGCGACGCACGACCGCATCGTTTCCGCTGGCCTGCGCGACGCGCTGGTCAAGGCCGACGTCGTGGTGCTGGCGCAGGCGTCGATGGCGCGCGTCATGGAAGCCATGGACAAGCCGGCAGTTCCGGTGCTGACCTCGCCCGAGTGCGGCGTGATGCGCCTGAAGGAAAGGATTGCTGCCCTGGCCTGAGCGGATCGGAAAACGCCGGGTGATTTTCGCTCGGCGTGTTCTAGAGCGCGCGTTGTGAGTGGTGCCAGGTCGCGATGTGCTCCTGCTCGGCCTTGATCGCCGCTGCCTTGTCGCGGTTGGCGATGGCGGCCATGATTTTGCGGTGCGGGTCAAGACCGTAGGCGGCGTTGATCGTCGGTGCGAAAATATCGATCACGAAGTTGTACATGTTCTCGATCAGGTGATTGTTCGTCAGGCTCGCCAAGGTTCGATGAAATTTCAGATCGCAGGCATTGAGCAGCGCGAGCTTGGTTTCGCCGCGCCGGCCCAATTCCTCATATTCCTCATGAACGGCCTGTAGCGCGCGGATGTCGTCGTCGGAGCAGCGGTCGATGACGGCGCTGATGACGCCGATTTCAACCATCTCGCGCAATTCGACCAGTTCATTGGTGTCCGTGTTGGCGATAATCAGGCTGTAGATCAGCGGGTCGAAAATCTTCTTGTTGGCCGAGGTGGCGATGTAGGTGCCGTCGCCGTGGATAATCTCGACGATGCCAAAGGCGTCGAGGATCTTGAGCGCTTCGCGCACCGAGCCGCGACCGACGCCCAGACCTTCGGCCAGCGCCTGTTCGCTGGGAAGCAAGTCGCCGGGCATGACTTTTTTCTGGATCAGGATGTTCTTGATGCTTTCGATGACCAAGTCAACGGCTGACAATTTGGCTTTTTTTTCAAATAGCGTTGCCACGCTCTTGTTGCGAGCCATTGCGTAATCTCCAAGGCTGATGCACGACAAGGTGTCGTCTACAAAGTGCGATATCACATCTCGAATGTCCTTAGGATTATTGCAAAAAAATCAATGGACAGCAATCGGATACGCTGCGTATTGTGCCCGGGTGGCGATTTTCTTGAGCGCGCCCAGGGTTCGCTTGTTTGCCATGTGGCGCGATGCGTGGCGACTGGCAAAGTGACGGGGCGGGCCGGTGCGATTTGCGATCACTTGACTAAATCCAATTTAATCAATAGACTCCGTCGAACGCTGTATTTGAAGTTATGCACAGCGCATGTTTGGCAGGGAACTCCTCCCTAACCTGCAACTCTCAAGCAGGCTATCCATTCGTAGAAGTAAGCCCCTTGCGGTAATTCTTGCCGCGTCCTTGGGCTTTGCACCCACCTGAAACCTTTCGTCGTCCAGCACGTTTTTTTTCGTGGACGATGACAACCGTGAAGGAGAGTGAGCATGTCTGCAACGATTACGCTCAAACATACGATGGCCCGCAGTCGCGGTGCCGCCTCCGATCTTGTTCATTACAGTTTGATGATTGCCGCCGTTCTTATCGTCCTTGGCATCATCCACGTTTTTGTGAGTAGCGCGCGATCTGTCGACGTTCCTGAATACGCGCTGCCTGGATTGCCCAATTTGGCCGATCTGACCGATTTGGCCATTGCGTCCGAGACACTTGAGGCCGTTCCCACCGCAGAGTCAGTCCCGGCCGTTCTGTCGTCGCGCATGCAAGGCGCGCTCGACTATGTGACCCGCCGCTATCGCGTCTCGCCTGAGGCCTTGGTGCCCGTTTTCGAAGTCGCCCAATTGATCGGCCAGGAGCGGCGTATTGACCCGCTGCTGATCGTCGCCATTATCGGTATCGAGTCGGGATTCAATCCGTTTGCCGAAAGCGCCATGGGCGCTCGCGGACTGATGCAGATCATCCCGCGCTTTCATCGCGACAAGGTTCCTGAGGGCGCGGGAGACGGCTCGCTGCTCGACCCGGTGGTCAATATTCGGGTCGGGGTCTATGTCCTCGAGGAGGCCATTCGCCGGCGCGGTGGTCTGGTTGCCGGGCTGCAATACTATGCCGGTTCTTCAGAGCCGGCGGGCAGTTATGCGAGCAAGGTGTTGGCCGAGAAGGAACGTCTGGAACAAGCGGCCCGCCGCAATGCCGCAGCGGTCTAGGTTATCAGGCTGGTGCCGGCCATTCGCCTGATCGCCTGCGTTGCTTCGGCCGGCAGGACCAGGGCGGCTTGTGCCAGCGGCGTGGTGATGCGCCGGTCAAAATGCAGCAGGCCGGCCTCATCCTCGCGCAGCAGATCGGCGTCGATGAGCCTGGCAATGAGCGCTGAGAACGTCGTCTTCTCGGCGTACTCGGGCGGGTTGAACTCGTAGAGCAGCGCCAGGCGCTGGGCCAACAGATGACAATCGTTTTCAAGCGAGCGGCGCGTCTGGACGCCAGACCCGCGGCGCTCAAGCAGCGACAGCGTCAGGAAGTGACGTTCGAGCAGCGGACGCAAGGTCTCGCCGAGCATGCGCAGTTCGACGAATTCCTGGCTGTTGGGTTCCGGGGCTGACAAGCGTCCGCCGTCGTGGCGCAGCAGCAGTCCACGCTGGACAAAGGTGTCGATGACGGCTTGCTGCGTGGCTGCCGGGAGTTCATCGGCGGTCCAGCGCAGGAATAGTTCGGCGCCGATCAGCCCGTAGATTCCGGCGACGGCTTCGCCGACGCGCTGCGTACCGAGATCGCGGTTATGGTTGAGCAGGCAGGCGATCAGCGCCGGCAGCGCGAAGAGATGCAGCACATTGTTGCGAAAATAAGCGAGCAGCGGCGCTTCACCCTGCGGGACGCGGATCAGGTCGCCGAGCGGATGCGCGATGCGTTCGGTGATCCGAAGCCGTTCGACGTAAGCGACAATCTGCCTGGAGTCCAGTGCGCACGGGACGGTTGCCGCCGAATAGGGCGCTTCGGCAGCCAGCGCCCGGTAGTGGTCAAGCAGCCGACAAAGGGCCTGTTCGTCGGCCGTGTGCCTGGGGGTGGACAGCAGCGCCAGGGCGATCAGGTTGACCGGGTTGATCACGGCGGCTTCGTTGAGTCGCTTGGCGAGTTCGGTCGCGGCGCGCTGCGTTGCGTCGCGCGGCCAGTCATCGGCGGCTATTGCTGCTTCTCTGGCCCACCCCGGGCGATGGCGTTCAAGAAGATCGGCGAGCGAGAGCGGCTCACCGAAGTTCACATGGACCTTGCCGAAGACTCGCTTGATCCGCCGTGCGCTCTTTATGATCGCCCACAGCGATTCCTTTTGCTTTGGCTTGCCGGCCAGTTCGCGAAGATAGCTGCGGCCCTCGATAATCTTCTCGTAACCGATATAGACGGGTACGAAAACGAGCGGCCGATCATGTTCCCGGATGAAGCTGCGAACAGTCATCCCGAGGATGCCGGCCTTGGGTGTCAGCGTTCGTCCATTGCGGCTACGCCCGCCTTCGATGAAGTACTCGAGCGGGAAGCCGCGCGTCAGCATCAGGTGCAGATACTCGTGGAAGACCGCAGCGTAGAGCGGCTCGCCCTTGAAGCTGCGGCGCAGGAAGAAGGCGCCGCAACGTCGCAGCAGCGGTCCGACCAGTGGCAGGTTGAGGTTGGCGCCGGCAGCGATGTGCGGCGGCGTCAGGCCTTGCCGCAGCAGGCAGTACGAAAGCAACAGGTAGTCGATGTGGCTGCGGTGCGTCGGGACGTAAACGATGCCTTGATTGGGCGCGATTGTCGTCACGATATCGATGCGGTGAATCTCGATGCCGTCATAAAGTCGTGTCCATAGCCAGGACAGGAACAATTCGAGTGCGCGTACCGCACCGTACGAATAATCCGAGGCAATCTCAAGCGCGAAGCGGCGCGCTCGCTGCTCGGCCTGGTCGTGCGTGATGCCGTACGCGGTAACCTCGTCGGCAATCGCCAAGCGCACCGGCGACGCGGCGAGCAGTGTGTCGATCTGGGTGTTGCGATGCGAAAGATCCGGCCCGATCGCCATCTGTCGCTGGCGGCGAAAGTGCACGCGCAGTACGCGCGCGAGTTTGCGCATCGCCTGTTCTTGGTCGAGTCCCTCGCGCGACATGGGTTGTACCGAGATCGGCGCGTTGAAGCGCACCAGCACGTTTCGACCATGCAGCAGGATGGTCAGCAGTCGGCGCAGCGGGCCCGGTTGCCGCCAGGTTTCGGAAAACAAGGCCTTGAGGATCGAATCCTGCTTGTCGGGACTGCGTCCCCACAAAATGACCACCGGAACGATCTGTACGTCGAGCCGGCCATTGACCAGTGCGTCATGCACCAGCGCGCCCATCAGCCGCGAGTGGGCATAGCGCTCACGCGCCGTGGCGCTGAGCGAGTGCTTTCGGTTGAGGAAAAAAACGGAATGAGGGAACTGCTGACCGCCCAGCCTGAAGCTGGCCTCGGCCGACGGAAGTCCGCCGGCCAATGTTTCCTGAAAGAGTACCAGCAGGTTTGACAGATGATGGTCCTGCAGCACATAGCAAACCGGTTTTGACGGGTCGAGACCCAGTTCCTTTTGGTTTTCCGGAAATACTGTCGTGCGCACCCAGCAATACAACACCCGGCGAGCCATTGGCAGGGCCCAGCCGGGCATTTCGAAAAAACCGCTCATGGGTGCTTTCTGGTCTCTCTCAGTCGTCCTCGAGGCCGACCGTCTTGTGCTGCGAAGCCAAGTGCTGCTGGGTCGCCAGCGGTATCGGCGCGTAGTGTGAGAAACGGATGCTGTACGAACCCTGGCCGCCGGTCAACGACTTGAGTCGTCCCTGGTAGTCGTCGAGTTCGGCGAGCGGCACCTTGCCGCTGATCGCCATGCTGCCGACGCCGCGTGCCTGAGTTCCGGTGACCTGCCCGCGCTTGCTCGAAAGATCGCCGGTGAGATCGCCGATGGCGGCGTCCGGCGCCAGGATCTCAATGTCGACGACGGGCTCGAGAATGATCGGCGACGCCGCCCGGATGGCGTCGATCGTCGCCTTGCGTCCGGCCGAGAAGAAGGCGATGTCCTTGCTGTCGACCGAGTGCGATTTGCCGTCATGAACGATGACGCGCAGATCGTGCACCGGAAAGCCGCCGACGACGCCGTCTTCAAGTGCTTGGCGAACGCCTTTTTCAACAGCCGCCATGAACACCCCGGGGATGGTTCCGCCCTTGACGATATCGACAAACTCGAAGCCGCTGCCCCGCTCCATCGGTTCGACGCGCAGCATGACCTCTCCGAACTGGCCGGCGCCGCCGCTTTGTTTCTTGTGCCGGCAGTGCCCCTCGGCCTTGCTGGTGATCGTTTCGCGGTAGGCGATCTGCGGCGCCTTGGTATCGAGTTCGATCTTGTATTGCTGCGCCATTCGCGCGAGCTTGGCGCGCAGGTGCATTTCACCGAGGCCGCGGATCACCGTCTCGTTGGTCGTCGGGTGGCGCTCGACCTTGAAGCAGGGGTCTTCGATCTCGAGTTTGTGCAAAATGTCGAAAAGGCGCTGCTCGTCGGCCTTGCGCTTGGTCTCCACCGCCAGCCCCTGCATCGGCTGTGGAAATTCCAGCGGCTTCAAATGGATAGCGTCATCGTCATGCGAGTCATGCAGCACGCAGTCGAATTCGATCTCGTCAACTTTGGCGATGGCGCCGATGTCGCCGGGGACCAGCGCGTCGACCTCAAGATAGTCTTTGCCCTGCAGGCGGTAGAGGTGTCCGACCTTGAACGGTCGCTTGGCGTCACCGACCAGCAACTGCGAATCCTTGCGGATCGTGCCTTGATGGACTCGAAACACGCCGAGCTTGCCGATGAAGGGGTCGCTGACCACCTTGAAAACGTGAGCGAGTACATGCTTTGTCGCATCGGGTTCGGCAATGAAGGCAACGCTATCCGGCGCGCTCGGATCGCCCTTGTAGAAGGTCGGCGGATTGCCTTCGGCGGGGTTGGGGGCCAGCCTGACCAGCGCGTCAAGTAGTTGCGGAATTCCCGCCCCGGTCTTGGCCGAAACGAACAGAACCGGAATCAGGTGACCGGCACGCAAGGCCTTGACAAACGGGGTATGCAGTTGATCCGGGCTGGGGTCGGCGCCTTCGTCAAGATAGCGCGCGAGGAGATCCTCGTCCTCCTCGACAATCTGGTCGATCAGCGCGCGGTGGGCGGCTTCGACCGATTCAAAGTCGCTTTCGCCGTCTTCGTGGCCGAGCAGTTCAACGACGTCCTGACCGTGGTGGGCAGGCAGATCGAGCAGCATGCACTGGTGACCGAAACGTTCGCGGATCTCGCCGACCAATTTGGGCAGGTCGACATTGTCGGCGTCGATCTTGTTGATGACGATCATGCGGCAAAGGTCGCGGGCGGCGGTGAGCCGCATCATGCGCTCGGTCGAGAGCTCGATGCCGGTTTGCGCATTGATGACCACCAGCGCCGTGTCAACGGCAGCCAGCGCACCGATCGACTGTCCTGCGAAGTCCGGGTAGCCCGGCGTGTCGATCACCTGCACCTGGGTGTCCAGCCAGTTGAAACTCGCGACCGCCGAATAGAGCGAGTGTCCGAGTTCCTTTTCCTGCGCATCAAAATCGAAAACGGTGTTTCCCTTTTCGACCGATCCGCGGCTGCTGATGGCTCCGGCGGCGGCGAGCAATGTCTCGGCGAGCGTCGTTTTTCCTGCGGCGCCATGGCCGACGAGAGCGACGGTGCGAAGGTTTACGGTGGCATTCTGACCCATGTTTTCTCCCAATGATGTCGAACCTGCTCAACCTGAGGCGAAGATCAGACACTGTCCCGAGGAGAGCAACTGACTACTCAAGATTCATCCGCAATGGTATTTATTCTACCCCGCAACCCTGAATGCAAATAACAAAGCTGCGGCGTGCCGAGCGACGCAGTTTACTCATCGTAAAAACCTCACTGTAACATCGTAAAAATCGATGTGTCACGTCGAACTTTGCATTGACCGTGTTGTCGTGCAGGCGGATAATTCTGCCCTTGTTTTCAATTACCCTCCCCTTTGTGGGGTATTCAGCGAACCGGGTTTCCGGAAGGAGTTACGATGGGCGGAAAGACGAAGAAGCACTTGGAGGTATTGCGCGAGATGCGCGGCCGTGCGGTACTCGGCGGTGGTCAGAAGCGGATTGACCAGCAGCATGCACGGGG
>JAGTRW010000051.1 GCA_018262095.1 Pseudomonadota bacterium | reverse complement strand
GCCCATCTTGAGCCAGTGGCTGTAGTAGTCGGCCATGTGGTAGCCGCAGAACGGCAGCATGGCGAACGGGTCGCGACGGACCACGCCTTGCGCGCCGAAAGCGGCGGCAGTCGTTTCCGAACCGAGCGTCGCGGCAGCGAAGACGCCGTGTTCCCAGTCGGTCGTCTGGCTGACCAGCGGCACCGTCGAAGCACGACGACCGCCGAACAGGAAGGCCGAGATCGGCACGCCGTCGGCGTTCGACCAGTCCTTGTCGATACACGGGCATTGCGAAGCCGGGGCGGTGAAGCGCGAGTTCGGATGGGCGGCCTTGGTGCCTTTTTCCTTGGCAATTTCGGGCGTCCAGTCGTTGCCCTGCCAGTCGATGGCGTGCTTCGGAGCCGGTCCCATGCCTTCCCACCACACGTCGCCGTCGTCGGTCAGCGCGACGTTGGTGAAGATGGTGTTCTCGGCGAGCGAGGCCATGGCGTTGAAGTTGGTCTTGTCGTTGGTACCCGGGGCGACGCCGAAGAAACCGGCTTCCGGATTGATCGCGTAGAGGCGGGTGACGCCGTCCTTGTCCTTGCGCGGCTTGATCCAGGCGATGTCGTCGCCGATCGTGGTGATCTTCCAGCCCTTGAGTTCCTTCGGCGGAACGAGCATCGCGAAGTTGGTCTTGCCACAGGCCGACGGGAACGCGGCGGCGACGTAGTGCTTGTCACCGGCCGGCGATTCGACGCCGAGGATCAGCATGTGTTCGGCGAGCCAGCCGTCGTCACGCGCCATGTTCGAAGCGATGCGCAGCGCCAGGCACTTCTTGCCGAGCAGCGCGTTGCCGCCGTAGCCTGAACCGTACGACCAGATTTCGCGGGTTTCCGGATAGTGCACGATGTACTTGGTGGTCGGGTTGCACGGCCACTTCGGATCCTTGGTGCCGGCTTCCTTCGGCGCGCCGATCGAATGCACGCACGGGACATAGATGCCGTTGGTGCCGAGCACCGGGAAGACGTCCTTGCCCATGCGGGTCATGATGCGCATATTGGTGACGACGTAGGCGCTGTCGGTGATCTCGATGCCGATCTGGGCGATCGGCGAGCCGATCGGGCCCATCGAGAACGGGATGACGTACATCGTGCGGCCCTTCATGCAGCCCTTGAACAGGCCGGCGAGCAGCGTGCGCATCTTGGCCGGCTCTTCCCAGTTGTTGGTCGGGCCGGCGTTTTCCTTCTTCTCGGAGCAGATGTAGGTGCGGTCTTCAACGCGCGCCACGTCGGACGGGTCGGAGAAGGCCAGGAACGAATTCTTGCGCTTCTTGAGCTTGATGAAGGTGCCGGCATCGACCAGTTCCTGGCACAGGCGATCGTATTCGGCTTGCGAGCCGTCGGCCCAGACGACGCGGTCCGGCGTCACCAGGGCGGCGATTTCGGCGACCCATTTTTTCAGGCCTTCGTGCTTGACGTAGTCAGGAGCATTGATTGAGATGTTTTGACTCATTGCTATTCACTCTCTAAGGGACAGTTAAAAAAACAGCAGGGTCTGGCAGCGGCGATTTGATGATTTGCCGTGCGGGGCCCGGAACAGGCCGGCGAATTCCGTAAGAAAAACCGGGTCGTTCACGGCCGAGAACCCGTGGTGAACTGTCTGACGATGCGGTCATGCTTAGCGTTGATTCGGCGTTCCTTGAACAGGCAAAATAGTACCATAGCTCATAAGGGCAATGCTGCTCTGCGCACTTGCTATTTCCGGATTGTTTGTCCTTGCGCTCACCACGGTGCCCCGGTTTTTGGCGATTTCCATTGCGGCATGGCGCGCCAATCCGGCTATTATTCAAGTTGCCATGAGCGACCCGGTTTCCTCCTCGCAGGACCACGGTAGAACGGCGTTGGTGCTTGCCGGTGGTGGCGCGCGGGCGGCCTATCAGGTCGGGGTGCTGCTCGCCGTGCGGGATCTCTTGCCGCCAGACAGTCCCAATCCTTTTCCGATTCTCTGTGGTACCTCGGCCGGGGCGATCAATGCCGCGGCATTGGCCTGTTATGCCGACAGCTATGATGCGGCGGTCGATGCGCTGGCGGGCGTCTGGCGCAATTTTCACGTCGGCCAGGTTTATCGTTCCGACCCGCTGGGCGTCGCTGCGTCTGGCGCGCGTTGGCTGGGAGCGCTGGCCTTCGGCTGGCTGTTCAACAAATCGCCACGCTCGCTGCTCGACAATCGGCCGTTGCGGGAACTGCTCGAAAGAAGGCTGGACTTTGGCCGCATCGGCCGGGCGATCGACGCCGGTTCGCTCTATGCGGTCAGCCTGACTGCTTCCGGCTATACCAGCGGGCAGAGCGTCAGCTTTTTCGAGGCGCGTAGCGATGCGCCGGCGTGGACTCGCACGCATCGCTTCGGTTGCCGTGCGCGCCTTGGTGTCGATCATGTGCTGGCGTCCAGCGCGATTCCCTTCTTTTTCCCCGCGGTTCGCCTCAGTCGTGAATACTTCGGCGATGGCTCGATGCGGCAGCTGGCCCCCATTTCTCCGGCGATTCATCTGGGCGCCGAAAAAATCCTGATTGTCGGTTCGGGGCGGATGTCCAACAAGACCGAGCGCCAGCATTCGAGTACGTATCCGACGCTGGCGCAGATCGCCGGTCACGTGCTCTCGTCGATCTTTCTCGATAGTCTTGCTGTCGATATCGAACGCATGCAGCGAATCAACCAGACGCTGTCGGCCGTTCCCGACGAGGTCAAGCGACAGGGTACAATCCCGCTGCGTGCGATTCAGTTGTTGGTCATTTCACCGTCGGAGCGCCTCGACTTTCTCGCCGCGCGCCATGTCAAATCGCTGCCCTGGCCGGTCCGTTGGCTTTTGCGCAGCATGGGTGCGATGAGCCGGCGCGGTGGTGCGCTGGCCAGTTTTCTGTTGTTCGAGAGTTCATACACCCGGCTATTGATCGATCTGGGCTACAAGGATACGATGGCCCGCCGCGATGAGCTTGTGGCTTTCCTTGAAGTTTGACTTTATCTGATGTGGTTCCTCAGGTAGTTGGCCTATCTCTTTATTTTGCTTGATTTTATTTGGTTTGATGGTATAGACTCTGCCAAAATTGGTGCAATAACGTAATTTCGTTGGAGTGTTGTCGATGCAGATCAGGCTAAAAACGGCTTTGTTGTTTGTTGCCTTGTTGGGGGTTGGTTTTTCGTCAGTCGAGACGGCGCAGGCCGTCGACAATGCCAAGCCTTCTTCACAGAAACACAAGGTCAAAGCAGTAGCCCCGAAGGCCAAGGCGGCGTCTGCTGCCAGGAAAAGCGCGGCGCTGCCGGTGGCCAAGAAACAGTCGGCCAGCCGCCTCACGGCGAGCAGCGTGCCGGTCTGGCAGGCGGCACGGCGGCTTGACGTCCAGTCGGCGTCTGCGCTGGTCATCGAGCAAGTCGGCGGCGACGCGCTGTACCAGAAGAACGCCAGCCAGGTGGTGCCGATTGCCTCGATCACCAAGCTGATGACGGCAATGGTCGTGCTCGACAGCGCGCCGAGCCTGCATACCCCGATCACCATTTCGGACGACGACGTCGACACCTTGCGCGGCAGCCGTTCGCGCTTGCACGTGGGTTCGGTGATGTCGCGTCAATTCGCCTTGCTGCTCGCCCTGATGTCTTCCGAAAACCGGGCAGCGCATGCGTTGGCGAGAAACTATCCGGGCGGGCTGCCGGCGTTCCTGTCGGCGATGAACATCAAGGCGCTGTCGCTCGGTATGCACGATACCCATTTCGAAGATCCGACCGGCTTGACCAGCAGCAACGTGTCGACGGCTCGCGATCTGGCCAAGATGGTTGTCGCCGCACACAGTTATCCGCTGATCCGCGAATTCACCACGACCTCCGAGGCGACGGTCGACATTGGCGGTCGGTCGATGTCGTACCACAACACCAACCCGCTGGTTAAAAGCGCGGCCTGGGACGTCGGTCTGTCGAAGACCGGCTATATCAATGAAGCCGGCAAGTGCCTGGTGATGCAGGCGCGCGTCGCCGACAAACCGGTGGTCATCGTGCTGCTCGACTCAGTCGGCAAGCAGACGCGCGTCGGTGACGCCAACCGCATCAAGCGCTGGATGGAAAGCACGCAGGTGCGCGCCCAGGCGTCGCAGAAACCGGCGACGCACGCGACGCTGGTCGCAGCCCCGCCGGGCTGATAATTATTCTATTCGACGCAGTCTCGGATCGATCGGTGAGGCCACGGCAGACGTGGCCTGGTGCGCTATTTGGGAGCGAGCGGGCGATAGCCCAGGGCGTTTGAAATGGCACCGGCGGCAGCCTTGATCTGATCGCACCAACTCGGATCGTGACGATCGGTCGGTGCCGAAATCGACAGCCCGGCGACGATCGTTCCCTGGTCGTCGCGGATCGGCGCTGCCAGGCAGCGCAGGCCGATTTCAGCTTCTTCGTTGTCGTAGGCCAGATCGTGTCGGCGGATCTTGTCGAGTTCCTTCTCCAGTGCCGCGAGGCTGGTCAGCGAATGTGGCGTTTTGCCCGGCAGCCCGGTGCGCTTGGCGTAAGCGCGAACCTCCTCGATCTTCTCGGCGGCCAGGAACAACTTGCCGAGTGAGGTCAGGTGCAGGGGGGCCCGGTCACCGACCAGATAGACGACGCGAACTCGCGAGCAGCCGCTTGAGGTGCGCTCGATATAGACGATCTCGTCGCGGTCGCGGATGGCCAGATTGATCGATTCGTCGATCGTGTCGTGCAGTTTTTGCATGAACGGCAGCGCGACTTCGCGAATGTTGATTCGCGATTTGACGATGTTGCCCAGTTCGAGCAGGCGAATGCCGAGCGCGTAGGTGCTGGCGTCCTGTCGGGCCACCAGGCGCGAATGCGTCATCATCGCCAGGATTCGGTGGGCTGTTGATGGATGCAGGCCGGTCGTCTGCGAGAGCATCTTGAGCGTTGCCGGACCTGGTGTGTTGGCCAACACGTCGAGTAGTGACATCATGCGTTCGATGACCTGGATTGATCCCTTGGCTTCTTGTTGTTCTGCCATGACTTTTCTATCAGACCTTTCGTTTTGCCCGTGGGCAGAATACTATTCAGCGCTCGCTTCCCGCCTGGTCGTCTTATGGGCCAAGCCTCGTGCGCCGCGGTATCTTACCATCATGCGCAATGCCCGGCTCGCTCTCGCTTATCTAACTCGACTCGTCGCGTGCGTGATCGCGCCGCCGGGAAAGGATTGTGTGCAGGGCAGCGACCTGCGCCACGTTAAAGGATGATGATGCAAACCGACGACATGCCGGCGATCCCCTTGTGGATCAATGGCCATGCTTATCTGACGCTGGCTCCGGCCTTTCTCGACGTGCGCAACCCGGCGAGTGGCGAACTACTGCGGCGCACGCCGCTGTGCGGCGCACCGGCCGCGCGCCAGGCGGTGGCTGCGGCACAAGCCGCTGTCGCGGCGTGGGCGGCACAGTCTGCCGCCGCGCGCGTCGCGCTGCTGGCTGCGCTCGGCCAGGCGCTGGCAAGCTACGCTGCGCATTTTGTCCGGCTGATCGTCGAAGAGTCGGGCAAGGAGGAGGCGCTGGCCGCGACCGAGGTCGCCGACGCCGTTGCGCTGCTCTGCTCGCCGCCCATTGGCGACGCGTCGGGGGTGGTGGCCATTGTCGGTAGCGGCGCCGCGCCGCTGCTCTCGTCGCTGCGCCTCGCCGTTCCGGCCTTGACGGCCGGCGCGGCGCTCGTCATCCGGCCGGCGCCGCAGGCGCCGTCGGCCATTTTTGCTTTGGCCGAATTGTCCGCGCGTTGTGGTTTCCCTGGCGGCGTTCTCAATGTCCTGCACGGTGACGACGCTGCCGTTGACGGGCTATGCAGCGCCGGCGTTCGCCCGGTCCTTGCATGAACTGGTGCGTCGCTGACCTGGAAAAAGCCGGCGCGCGACGGCGCTTCTCCCGGATAATGGCCACACCATGAGCGAGCACACGCACGACCACCATCATCACGCCGACGCCGGGCCGCGCCTGGTCGGCGCGCTGCTGCTGACGCTCGGCTTCGCGGCGATCGAGGCGGTCAGCGGTTTCTGGTCTGGATCGCTGGCGCTGCTCGGCGACGCCGGGCATATGGTGACCGACAGCGCGTCGCTCGGCCTCGCTGCGTTCGCCGTCTGGCTGGCGCGACGGCCGCCGTCGCCACGCCATTCGTACGGGCTCGGGCGCGTCGAAACGCTGGCCGCGCTGCTCAACGTCGTGTTCATGGTGCTGGTCGTCGTTGCCATCTGCGTCGCCGCGATCAACCGCTTTCTCGCGCCGGCGGCGATCAACGGCGAGGCCGTGACGCTGGTCGCCGTGGTCGGTTTGGCGATCAATATCGGCGTCGCCTGGTTGCTGATGCATGGCGAACAGACGATGAATACGCGCGGCGCGCTGCTGCACGTGCTCGGCGATCTGCTCGGCTCGGTCGCCGCGCTGGTCGCCGGCGCGGTGATCGTATTTACCGGCTGGACGCCGATCGACCCGCTGCTCTCGCTGCTCATCTGCGTGCTGGTTCTCGGTTCGAGTCTGCGGCTGTTGCGCGAGGTGCTGCGTGCGCTGCTCGAAGGCGTTCCCGAACACCTTTCGCTGGCGCAGATCGGGCAGGCGCTGGCCGCCGTTCCCGGCGTGCGTTCGGTGCATGACCTGCATATCTGGACGCTGTCGTCGAATCGCATCGCGTTGTCGGCGCACCTGTTGGTCGATAATTTGGCGCAGTGGCCCGAGATCCTGGCGGCGGCGCGCCACGAGCTGCTGCATCAGGGCATCGCGCACGTCACGCTGCAGCCCGAGCCCGCCGCGCACCCCGTGCGCTGGTCACCGCGCGATGGCGGGGCGGCGAGCCCCGTTGCCGGTGAGCCCGCGCCATGAGGGCGCTGGTGCAGCGCGTCGCCTCGGCGCGCGTCGACGTCGGCGGCGAGGTGGTCGGTGCCATCGGTGCGGGGCTGCTGGTTTTCGCCGGCTTCGAGGACGATGACGGCGAAGCGGACCTCGCCTGGCTTTCGGCCAAGCTCTGTCGCCTGCGCATCTTCGACGACGCGGCGGGAGTGATGAATCGCAGTGTCGTCGACAGGGGTGGCGAGGTTTTGGCGGTCAGTCAGTTCACGCTGTTTGCGTCGCTCAGGAAAGGCAATCGCCCGTCGTGGGGCCGAGCGGCCCGCCCGGACGTCGCGCGGCCATTGTTCGAGCGCTTTGCCCGCCAGCTTGAGCGCGATCTGGGGCGCCCGGTGCCGACCGGTGTCTTCGGCGCCGACATGCAGGTGCAGCTCATCAACGACGGTCCGGTGACGATCGCCATCGATTCGCGAAGCCCGGAATAAAAGCCTTGGCGCCACAGGCGCGATGTCCAGATATGACCTTGGTCATAAGTTTGACCGGTTTGCCGGGAAAGGAGATAATGAGCCCCCTTTTTGACCGTGGTCATTCCCCTTGCAGCCCGCGTTTCATCATCGTTGCTGCCACGCCATGCTTTTGAGCCACGGGGCTCTTTGCCGTCAAAAATCAGGGCAGTATCTGTCCTTTGCCACTTGCGAATTACCCGCCCCATGTCCAGTACCGAATTAACGCTTGAGTCCGTGACGGCTTCCGGGCTTCTGGTCGCGTCGTTCGCGTGTTGCCGGTTTCGCCATCCCTTTCTAACCCATCTCTCTGGAGATTTTCAGTAAATGAGCAACGAATCTCGAATCCACAACGCCGCGTTACGCAGCAAGATCATGTCGGCCGACGAGGCCGCCGCGCTCATCAAGCCCGGCGTCAATGTCGGCATGAGCGGCTTTACCGGCTCAGGCTACCCCAAGGAAGTGCCGATTGCGCTTGCCAAGCGCGTCACCGAGGCGCACCAGCGCGGCGAAAAATACCGCATCGGCGTGTGGACCGGCGCTTCGACCGCGCCGGCACTTGACGGCGCACTGGCCGCTGCCAACGCGGTTGAAACGCGTCTGCCCTACCAATCTGACCCCGACTGCCGCAACCGCATCAATTCGGGCGAGATGGAGTACCTCGACATCCACCTGTCGCACGTCGCCCAGTTCGTCTGGTTCGGCTACCTCGGCAAGCTCGACACGGCGGTCGTCGAAGTCGCCGGAATTCGCGAGGACGGCAGTCTGATCCCCGCCACCTCGATCGGCAACAACAAGACCTGGCTGGATCTGGCCGACAAGGTCATCCTCGAGGTCAACTCCTGGCAGAGCCTGGCCCTTGAAGGCATCCACGACATCTACTACGGCACCCGTCTGCCGCCTGAGCGTCGCCACGTGCCGATCATGAACACCGCCGACCGCATCGGCTCGCACTACCTGCAGTGCGACCCCAAGAAGGTCGTCGCGGTGGTCGAGACCAACGCGCCCGATCGCAACTCGGCGTTCAATGCGCCCGACGAAGATTCGAAGAAAATCGCCGGCCACATCCTCGAGTTCTTCGAACACGAGGTCAAGAAAGGCCGTTTGCCTGCCAACCTGCTGCCGTTGCAGTCGGGCGTCGGCAACATCGCCAACGCGGTGATGGAAGGGCTCAACGACGGCCCGTTCACCAACCTCACCGCCTATACCGAAGTGCTGCAGGACGGCATGCTCAAGATGATCAAGTCGGGCAAGCTCGATTGCGCGTCGGCGACCGCCTTCTCGCTCAGCCCGGACGGACTCAAGGAGCTCTACGACGGGCTTGACGACTATCACTCCAAGGTCATCCTGCGTCCGCAGGAAATCAGCAACCACCCGGAAGTGATCCGCCGTCTCGGCGTCGTTTCGATGAACGGAATGATCGAGGCCGACATCTACGGCAACGTCAATTCGACGCACATCATGGGCACCAAGATCATGAACGGCATCGGCGGTTCGGGCGACTTCGCGCGCAACGCCTACATGTCGATCTTCATGACCCCGTCGCAGGCCAAGGGCGGCGCCATCTCGTGCATCGTGCCGATGGTTTCGCACACCGACCACACCGAGCACGACGTGCAGATCCTGGTCACCGAACAGGGCTTGGCCGACCTGCGCGGCTTGTCACCCAAGCAGCGCGCCAAGGCGATCATCGAGAACTGCGCGCACCCCAACTTCAAGCCGGTGCTCTACGACTACTACAAGCGCGCGCTGCGCGACTCGCCGGGCAAGCACACGCCGCACCTGATGGAAGAGGTGTTCAACTGGCACCTGCGCTATCTCAAAGACGGCCGCATGTAATTCGCCGAGTCAGACCCGAAGCCCCGCTGAATGCGGGGCTTTTTCTTGGCGCACGGGAAACAGGATCGGCGCAGCCGACGGCCTTTCTGCCGTGGGGCTGGCGAACGCAGCCCCGTGGCGACCCGGCTTAAGCCAATTCGTTGACGTTGTTGCCCAGCGTCTCGGTCGTTGAATTTGCCGAAGTCGTCGACGACGCGCTGCTCGACTCATTTTCAGCAGCCGCTGCCGGGCTGCTCGAAGCTTCAGTCTGTTTGGTCTGCAACTGGGAAATCCTTGCCTCGAGGACGGCGATCTGCTGTTGGATGAGCTTGGCCTGCTCTGCCGCGTCTTTCGACGTGCTCTCCTGCAATTTGGCCAACTGCTTTTGCAGCGCGCTAATCTGTTTCTGCAGCGCCTCGATTTGCGAGCTGCTGCCTGAACTCCCCGAACTGCTCGAACTGGCGGTGACGCTGCTGAGGTTTACGTTGATCGATGACATTTTTATTTCTCCTTGCTTTGTTAAGTTGCTCATCGTGGATAACGGCAGGAGATCGACAAGATGAACGGCGCCGGGTGTAAAACGGCGCAAAGCGGTGTAAAGAGATCGGCTCTGGCGGTACGGGATTGGCCAGGCGCAAGCCTGGCGCGCACCAGGCGGCTTCTTTTCAGAGCGTCGCGTCAGCTTCCAGCTGCTTGCGCACCCGGGCCAGCATTCTCCTGACCCAGGCCCGTTGGAAACTGAAGCCGACGACGACGCCGACGAAGAATATCGCGATGGCCGAGCCCAGGCGCAGTGCCTGCGGCCAAGCTTGCACCTTGTTGCCGTTGATGCCTAGCGCGCTGAGGACGACAGCGCACAGGCAAATGCCAAGCACCATGCCGACGATTCCCGCCAGCGCCGCACCACGCGAGCGCGTCAGTGCGCCCGGTGCGTCAAGTTCTATCGCACCGCCGCATGCCGGGCATTTCTTCGTAAAATGAGTGACTGCAATTTCCTGCTCGGTTGGGCAGTGACCGCAATGACGGCAAGAATAGTCCGGTCGGGCAATGGCCATGAGTCGAATCCAAAATGAGCAAGTGCCGCAGGATGCCGGATCGTCTGCACCTTGGCAAGCGCGGCCCATTTTCCGTGCGACGAAAACGCGATAGCCGAGCGGGCGCTACCCGCCGCAGCGGTACAAAACCGGCTAGCGCAGGCCCGATCGTCGATGGCGCGATGGCGGGAACTCAAAAAATCGTCGCGTGATACCCCACAGGATCGACAGCAGAACGATCGGAAAAACCAGCGTCTGCAGCAGGAAGACGACCATCAGCTTGACGATGCGCTCGGTCGCCTGTTCTGCGGCTTCCTTGAGCTTGGCATAGCGGGTCTTGAGGTCGGTCTGCGACGCAGCCCAGTCCTTGAACTTGGCGAGCAGGCCCGGTTCGGACGTGGTCGCCGGCGGCGGGTCGAGTTTCTCAAGCTGGATCGACACGGACTCGATTCCCTGTTGGCTGGTCTGGTAGTCGGCGGCCATGAATTTCTCGAACAGCAAATTGCTGCCGATGACGACGACGGGCAACGCAAAGCGGATCATCAAGGACACCACCAGCAGTCTCGACAGCCAGTCAGGCGGCGCGTTGCGGCGTAGATAAAGCACCGCCCAGCCGAGTGCGGTGAGCGTCAGGCTGAGCGAGATCAGCCAGTGGGCGCCGATGCTGAGCAGTACCTTCTGCACGCCAAAAGCGACGCTGGCGGTCAGCATCAGGTTGGCGAACTGCTCGATCAAATCATTGACCGGGTCGAGCGCCTGCCCCGGCGCAAAGATCACGCCGACACCCGCCGGCTGAACCGCGACCTCGGTGCCCTGGGCGACCGAGATCACGGCGTTCAAGGCGCGCGCGGTGGCGAAACTCACCAGTGCGCGTTTGAGCCCCGCATCGACGTACCGGTTGGCCGACGATTCGAGCGGCGCGAGCCATGAGCAGGCGACCAGCGCGCTGACGATCAGCGCCAAAGCCAGCCGTTTGGCGAACTGCGGATCCATTTTTTCCATGCGAGCCCTCAAACACCTTGTCGATTGGCGATAGTGTATTCCCGCTTGCCGATCGCTGTCGGCATTTGCGGCGCAACTGCGGCCTCAAGTTCCGGCGACCGTTGCCGATACGAAAAGAAGGCCTATTTGATCGGGGAGTATTCGTGTCGGTTTCTGGGATTGGCAGCTTTGGCGTCGCCAGCGCCTGGTCGAACGCCTTGGCCACCAAGGATAAGTCGGCCGGCGCACTGGCGTCGCTTGTCGCGACGACCACCAGCGGCGCGGCCACGGCGTTGTCGCCGGCCGCTTCGGCCAGCGAGGGGCGGGTGACGCTCGGCGCCGTGGTCGACACCGAGGTCGTTTACACAAAACTTCGGACGTCCTCCTTCGACGTCGCTTGGAAATCGTCGCCGACCGACGATACCAGCGCGCTGATGCGGAAGAATATGCAGAGCAATTCGAGTGTCTTCTGGGACGCATCGTCATTGCTCGATGGCCTGGGGGCGCAGTTGCTCGATCGGTTTTCGACGACGAAAAGCGATTTTTCGCAGTCGGTCGTAAGTTATCTGCAGAACAGCTCGAAATCGGCCGACGTCGCCCGTGCCGCGTCCACGCAGGCGCTGGTGGCGAGCAAGGTGGCACCGAACCGCATCGGCCTGACGATCACGACTGCTTCTGGCAAAGAGGTCAGCATCGCCATTTCCTTCGGCGGCGACGGCAAGGCGATCGCCAACAGCCTGTCGGTCGATGTGCAGGTCGATGGCGAGCTGACCGCCGACGAGCAAAAGGCAGTCGCGCAATTGTCCAAAGGGTTTCAAGCGACGCTCGACGGCCTCAGCAAGGTTCCGCCGACGGTCGATCTTTCCGGTCTGGTCGACTACGACGCAAGCGTCCTCTCGGGCGTCGAGCTGAGCGTTCGCGAGACGCCGCACTCGGGTTCGGAACTCAAGTCGCTCGATTTTCGTATCGATTCGACGCAGCGCAGCTTTTCCATGGAAACCGTCAGCGGCAAGATTTCGCTGAGCGTCGACTTGTCGCAACCCGAAATTCGCGGCTCCGCCGCCCAGCAAAGCGCTGCGCTCAACCGTTATCTTGAGCAGTTCGACGCGGCCAATCGGCGCGGACACGGCGACGCCAAGCTGATCGCGCAATTCAAGGCGGCGTTCTCGCAGCTCAATTCGAATTACCCCGCCGCCGACGAACTGTCGGTCCCGTTGCTCAGCAGCAAGGATCGCTCGGTGCTCTCCGGGCTCGCCGATTTTTCTGCCAGCATGAGCGGCGATTTCACCGATGCCGCCGAAGGGCGCGTCACGACCGAGGAAGGCCACATCGAATACCGCGCGTCGCAAAGCTCGACGATCTCCGGTCGCGACAAGTATGTCGGCCTCACCGTCAGCCAAACGCAGCGCGCCAGCCTCAAAACGGACTACGTCAAGAGTCGAAACGGTGCTCAGCTCGACACCGGCAGCGGCAACTACGACCGCCTCAGCATCCGCGACGAAAGCTCAACGACGACCTCGTTCTCCTACGTCAAGGATAAATTGAAGAGCGCGTCGGTCGAGCGTCTGGTCAAGCAACTCGAAACCTACGCCAAGCTCGTCGATTACAAGGTCGTCGAGGAGCGACAGACGCCACGCAACGACGCGACTCGGCAGGATATCTCTGCGCAACTGCTGCCGTCGTACAAGGAAGCGAAGCCGCGGGCCTGATGCATCGAGCGCGCGCCGAGCGTTTCTGATCGTCGCCGTCAGACGGTCAGGCCGCGGGCGATGCCAGGCGCCGGGCGGCTCGTCGGATCATCCCCGGGTTGCGGCGACAAACCAAGCTGCTTCGCCGCTTGCACCGCTTGCCGAACAGCCCGGCAGCATGTTCGAAGCCGCTGCCCTGCCAGAGATTCCACGACGCCGGTGCGCCGGCTTTCATCGACCAGCACAAGGGCGACGCGAGCCGGCCCAATACCTCGCTCATCGGCGCGCACGGCAGCGAGAACGCGACGCGCGGCGAGTTCGCCGGCGTGTTCGGCAAGGCAATGGGCAGCGACACCGATTTCAAGCGGATCAATCTGAGCGCCATCCATTATTACCTGCTGATCGAACTCAGGTTGCCATCTGCAGTCATAGAAATGACGCGGCACGCAGCCGATTGATTGTACAGAAGGCATTCGCTGTATCAGCGTAACGCAGTATTCATCCCTTTCAGTTCGTGCGACAAGAGGGCCAAATGAGGACTACATCGGTTATCCAGCGCTTGTTCGTGCTCGTCTCAATCCCTCTGCTGGCCCTGCTCGTTTCCGCAGGAATGCAATCCTGGCAGACTTTCGCCGCCTACCAGAGCAGCAGCCAAACCCTTCGCTTGATGGAACTGTCGGTCAGCGCCGGGAAGCTGATTCACGTGCTGCAAATCGAGCGCGGTGCGACGGCCGGCTTTCTGCAGTCGAAGGGACAGAAATTTGCCGACGTCCTGCCGTCGATACGGACCAATACGGACGAACGCCTGGCGGCCTTGCCGGCGTTGGCCAAGGTCGTCGCAGAGGCCAAAGCGATGCTCGACGAACTGAGTTCGGTCCGTCAGCGGGCAGGTCAGCAGGCCATTTCCGTTAACGACGAAGTGACGTTCTACTCCGGCGTCATTGCCCGGCTGGTTTCGGTGATGAGCGTCGGAGTGGATTTCAACCGCGATGCGACGATCTCGCAGAAGATGATCGCTTACCTCAGTTTCGTTCGTGCCAAGGAAAACGCCGGCCAGGAACGCGCGCTGGTTACCGCGGCGTTTGCCGCCGACCGCGTCGAACCGGCGCAGTACCGAACCATCCTGAGCAAGATCCATCAGCAGGACGCGCACTTCATCGACTTTGTCGGGATTGCCGGCCCGGCCGAGAAGGCCGCGCTGGCCGGCGTTCTGGGGGGCGCCGCGGCCAACGAGGTTGGTCGTCTGCGCGCCGTGCTCGCCGAAAAGTCCGCCGAGGGAGGCTTCGGCGTCGATCCGACCGAGTGGTTCAAGACCATCTCGAGCAAAATCGACGGCCTGCATGAGGCCGAGAAACTCATCACCCGCCACATCGAAGACGACGCCAAGGCGCAGCAACAGGCAAGCCGCGCGGCGTTTTTTACTTTCCTTGCGCTGAGCGGATTGGCGATCGTTTTGACGGTCGTCGTGTCGCTTTGGGTGGCGCGCCGTATCGGCGTGCCGTTGCGGCGGATGGTCGATTTCGCCGAAAGTTCGATTGCCGCGAACGATTTTTCGGGCCAGGTCCCGGAACTGGGCGCCACCGAGGTAGCCCGCGCCGGCGCGGTTTTGAATCATCTGCTCGGGAAGTTCCGTACCATCATTCTCGACAACAAGAGGTCGTCCGAACAAATCACGCTGGCCGCTCATGCTTTGGCGCTCTCAAGCAAGCGGGTCGGCGATGGCTCACAGGTCCAGTCGGATGCCGCGTCGTCGGTCGCCGCGGCGGTCGAACAGGCGTCGGTCAGCGTCAGCGAAACGGCGGCCAACGCGCATAGCGCCGCCGAAGTCGTCGAGCGTACGCGCCAGGACAGCGAGCAGGCGCTGAACGTCATGCGCGAGACGGTCAACGGAATGAACGAAGTCGTCCGGCTGATCCGTGACTCCGGAGCCAAGGTCGAACAGCTCAACGAGAGATCGAAGCAGATCGGCAGCATCGTCCAGGTCATCAGGGGCATCGCCGATCAGACCAACCTGCTCGCCTTGAATGCCGCGATCGAGGCCGCTCGTGCCGGGGAGCAGGGGCGCGGTTTTGCGGTGGTGGCCGACGAGGTGCGCAAGCTCGCCGAGCGGACGGCGCTGTCCACTGGCGAGATCGCCGCGTTGATCGCCGCCATTCAAGACGGCATCGGCGGCACCGTGACGGCGATGCAGCAGGCCAACGTTCAGTCGGGGGCGGGGCTGGAACTGCTCGGTCGCAGTGAGAAAGCGCTGCATCAGATCGACGCGGGAGCGCATGAAATGGCCAGCAACGTGCAGAATATATCGAATGCGCTGGCTGAGCAGGACACCGCGATCCGTCAGATCGCGGTCAATGTCGAGCAGATCGCACAGATGACGGAAAGCAATAGCGACGCGGCGTCGGCCAACAGCCGGACGGCGGCTGAACTCGACGGATTGTCGGTGCAGCTGCGCGAGTCGGTGTCGATTTTCAAGCTCTAGGGATGCGCTGATTTGTTCGTCACCCCGGCGAATGCCGGGGTCCAGTTCGCTGTTTTTCCTGGATTCCGGCTTTCGCCGGAATGACAACTTTGCATTTGATCAGCGTCTCCCTAGAGCTCGCCGCAGCCGCCAATCAATCGAGTAGTCGACTGCCGTCGCTGGGCTCGCGGCTTATTGAGCGATCCCGGTGACGCAATGAAACAGGCCCTGCTCCGGGTCGTCGCCGTTCGCCGTTTCAATCCTGCAAAATCCCGCTGCGGCAAGCATCGCCTCGACGTCGGCCAGTTCGTAGAGCGTAAAGCCATGCACATGGCCCGGCCACTTGGCCAACTCGCTCTTGGCGTTGAAGCACAGCGCCAGCCGCCCACCCACCGCGAGTACGCGCCGGCATTCGGCGAGCGCCCGTTGCGGGTCTTTCCAGAAATAGAGCGTGTTGACGCTGCACAGCTTGGTGAACTCGCCGTCGGCGAAGGGAATGGCTTCGATGTCGCCGTCGCGGATCTGTGCCTTTCCCGCCTCGACATAAGGGCGCAGCCGCGCGCCGACGTGCCTGACCATCTCGGGCGAAATGTCGGCGCCGGCGGCGAAGTCGCACAGTCGATTCGCCAGCACTTTTTCGAGCAGGTAGCCGCTGCCGAAGCCGAGTTCGAGCAGCCGGTCGCCGGGTTTGAGTGCCAGAGCGTCGAGCGTCAGCGAGTTCATCCCGGCATTGGCTTTTTCCAGCCAGCGCGCGGTGAGTAGTCGCCCGAAGAGGCCCGAAGGCTTGGCCAGCTGGCGGGAAAAGAAGGCCTGAAACACCGTCGTCATTCTCGGTTGGCGACTCTTGGCGCACGAACCTTTGCTAGAACTGAGGCGCGGCGATTGGCAGCAGGGTCGAATCGATGCCTTCGCACAGCGCGTTATCGACCGTCGCGTTGCCCTGCGCGTCGAGCCTGACGGTCCAGACGGTGTCGTAGTCGGCGTGCGGCCAGCCGCCCGACGGTGGGCCGGCGGTCGGCAGCAGCGGCACGTTGTTGCCGTAGCTCGCGAGCAGCGCATTGATCAGCGGCCGAATATGTCCGGACTCCCACGCCAGCAGGACGGTTTGGTTGGAGAACTTGCCGCCGGTAAAGAAAAAATCGCTGGTGCTCTTGGCGACGCCAGGATCGACCGGGTTGGTCCCCAGGGGGAAGCTCGAGACCAGCGAATAGGGCAGGTTGTTGGCGACGGCGTAGGGCAGTATCGTCAAAGAGGGCCTGACGTACGAGACATTGATCGCGCCGGTGCTGTACCACTGCGCCGGGTCGATCGAATACACCTGCTTGGGACTGATCTTGCCGCGCAGCGTGTTGGCCAGCGACAGCGCGCGCCATTGCCCGGCGCCGACATAGTTGCCGTCTTCAAAGTTGTAGCCGGGGTCCGGGTGCGCTTCGGCGTGCCGGACAATGTAGAGCGTCTGGTTGGTGTTGATGTTCGCCGGATTGATGACCCCGGTAACGCCTGCCGTGCTCGTGCTGACCGCTGCTTGCATTGGGTTGGGGCATGACGCGCTGGCCACCGGCGAGGGCAGTACCGGATAAGTGGCGGGTGGGGTCAGATTGCTGTAGTAGGTCACCAGACTGGCGCTTCCCGACGGCGGGATCGATATCGCGTAGATCTGATCCGGCCCCGTATAGGCGGCTGGCAGATTGAGCTGGTAGCCATGATGACTGTTGATGTAGGCGAGCAAGTTGCTGATTGTCTTCCAGGGCGCCGAGAAGACATAAAACCCGGGCTTGTTCTTGGCGATGATTCCCGATACCAAGGTGTCGTTGTTGTGCTCGGTGTTGTTGAAGTCGAGCCCGGCGCAATCGGGACAGTATTGCCCAGCCGTTGGTGCGGCGACTCCGCTGGGGAGCGACCCTGACGCATAGGCGGCATTGATCGGATAGCTGTTGGCGGTATAGGTCGCTCCGCTTGCACTAACGGGGAGCGTGATCTGGTTGAGCAGGGCGAACGGCTGAATGGTCGCCAGCGGCGACATGTCGGGATATTTGTTGGCGGTCTGCAGATGCGTCATCGGCGAGAGCGCGTAGATGGCGGTGACGTTCTTCGCCCCCAACACCTGCTGCTGCAGGTAGGTCGCCAGCAGCAGCGATCGCTGCAAGCCCTGGCTGGTGAGGTTGGCGGTGTCGGCTTGAATGTCCCCGGGCGCGTGGTCAGCCAGATCCGGGCTGACGACGAAGATCAGGTTCACGTTGTCGGCGGCGAGCGGCGCGGTGGTGCTTGAGCTGGAGCCGTCTCCGCCGCATCCGGCGAGCAGCGTCAGGATCAGGGCCAGTACGGAAATTCTGATCATGTGATTCATCCTGAGGTATCGAGCCTTCGTTCGAGAGTCTTGTCGGGGTAGCGCGCAGTATAGGTCATAGGCCGTTGCCCGCGCTATCGCGCAACGCTGCTGTTGACCGGGGCCGCGGCGATCGATGTGTGCATGAATGCCCCATAGGCCCACGCGACGCACGATACAGCGATAAGCAACCAAATCACGACAATAATGGCGCCGGCAACACGGCTTACAGGTTGGCCATTGACGATGAACTCCTGCGCCCGCGCCCTGCATTCGGCGAGTACTGGTGGCGGAATGATCTTGATGGCGAAAGCAATGCCCATTGGGATTAACACCAGGTCGTCCAGATAACCCACGATTGGAATGAAATCCGGGATCAGGTCGATGGGGCTGAGCGCGTAGGCGACGATGGCAGCAACGAGAAGCTTGGCGTACCACGGCGTGTCAGGGTGGCGCGCCGCCAGATACAGCGCAAAAACTTCTGCCCTGAGCCTAAGCGCACGTTGTTTCAGTTTCTCAAGCAACGGCATTTGACGATCCGCCGGCTGCGCCAACGCCTCACCGCATCATCAGCGCGAACACACCCCAGCCCAGGTATTCACGAGTGTAAGTGGCGTAGCGCACGGGTTCCGAGCTCAGTTGGGCGCGAACCTCCTTGGCGAAGTCGTCGCCAGGATTGGCTTCAAGCCATCGGCGCATGGTGAGCCATTTGGCCGCCTCGTACCGGTCCCAGCCGTCCTGGTCAGCCAGAACCATTTCAACGACGTCGTAGCCGAGGCGGCCGAAAGACGCGACAAGCTCTGGCAGCATGAGAAAGTCGCAGATCGAGTTGGCCAGACAGCCCTTGGCAACGTCTTCCGTCGGCGGCAACTGTCGCCAGAAAGGCTCGCCGATCAGGATAATCCCGCCGGGGCGCAGGCTGCGCGCCAGAAGCGCTATCGTTCCGGCGACCCCCCCGGCGATCCAGGTCGCGCCGACACAGGCGGCCACATCGACCTTCTCGTCGCAGACATGGCCGGCGGCATCGCCATGGATGAACCTGACTTGATTGGCGACGCCGAGTTCTACGGCACGGCGTTTCGCTTGTTCGGTGAACAACGGGCTCATGTCGATGCCTGTGCCGGTGACGCCGTGATCGCGTGCCCAGGTGCACAGCATCTCGCCCGAACCGCTGCCGAGGTCGAGCACCCGGGCCCCCGATTCCAGACGCAGCGCCGCGCCGAGCGTGGCGAGCTTTTCGGGCGTGATCGGGTTGTGGATGCGGTGAGCACTTTCAGTGATGTTGAATATCCGTGGGATGTCCATCGTGGAAAATTTCCTTACGGGTATGAATGGATTCGGTCAGGGCCTGACGTCTAAACGTATGGCTAGCGGCATTCCGACCAACCAAGAAAACAACCCGCCTCCGAAGGGAAAGCCAGCAAGGCGATGCCGATGGCGAGCATGGTAATACCGGCCAAGAGCCGCAAAGCGCCACTGAGAAAGAACGATGGCGCTTGGCCTTCGATCCCGACGGGAACGGTGCGCCGAATAGCCCAAAGCGCCCCGCAAGCAAGGCATAACAGGCCAGCAACGCGGACGGCGGCGACAGCGCCAAAGAATTGGTCCGCGACGATGAAGGCGACAAGCCCGATGACACCAATGACTTGTTCATAACGGTCACGCGACATTTTTGGGTGCCTTTAACTCAAGGATGAGCCGCGACTGTAAGGAGTCGGCTCCATTCATACGTTGGGCGATGTTTTTCATTTATTCTTGTCCCTTGTCAGCGCCCAAGGAGACACTGATTTATTCCGTTCGCCCTGAGCCGTGAGCGTGTCGAACGATCGAAGGGCTGTCATTAGAAATCAGCGTCTTGCAAGGGGCTTCGATAGGCTCAGCCCGAACAGGACGAATTGATCAGCGCGTCCCTGACTCCTCTTTTGCATTTTCATCGAATACCTGTTGGGCTGCCATGAGACCGTCCATCGCCCTGACAAAGCCGACTATTGGCGCCAGCTGCAACATCATCTCAACGATCTCTTGCTCAGTAAAGCCCAAATTCAGAGCCGCCCTTACATGCACTTTCAGCTGCAACGTGGCACCCAAGGTAACCATGCCGGCAATCGTAACGGCTTCTTTTGTCTTGATGTCCAAGCCAGGTCTCGCATAGACCTCTCCAAATACAAACTCGAGCAGATAGCGTGTGAAATCCGGGGAGATGAGCTTCATTTTCTCGATCACAGCTCTGCCCGTTTCGCCCTCCATTTCAAGTAGCTTCTTCAGCCCCTCGTCATACTTGGAAGATTCCATATTCCCTCCCTCTATGAAAAGATTGTTGCTGCATGGTGCCTATAGTTCGAGATCGGGCGACCGAGCGAGGCGAGAAGCGCTGCTTCTCGGGCGTTCCCCGGGGCGATGGGTTAGCCGCCTTGGATGGCATGGGCGCTCAACGAAGCAAGGACATGACATGAACGTCATAGTACTGACCGTCGATTAGGTTGCCGCGACGTAGCGTGCCTTCAAGCTCGAAGCCAAAACGTTCGTAGAGCGCTTTCGCATTGATGTTGTCTGCTCTGACACAGAGCTCGATACGCGAAAGGCCATTGGACCAGGATTTATCAATGGCCGCTTGCATCAACCGCACCCCAAGGCCTTGGTGGCGTGCGGAAGGCACGAGAGCAATGCCCAAAGTACCCATGTGCGCCCGAGATTCGCCCAGGTGAGGTGAAACATCAACCCAGCCTACGACCTCGTCCCCTTCGAGTGCTACGAAGTGCGGCGCACCAGAACTCTGGAGCCCACGGTAAAAGGCAAGTGATTGCTCCAGCGGTGGCGCTTGGGTAAACGCCAAGTATTTCTTTTCGCGGGCAACCATATCGACTGCGCGGTGCAGTCCGACGAAATGAGGCTCGCTGGCTGGTTCAATGGTGTAGTTCATGATGCCCAACGACGCGGTGGAAAATGCGGTTGATGACCAGATCATCCCCTGAACGATTCGGGATATCAAGGCGCCGAGATCGCGAGCAGATTGATGAGCCGGTATCTCGTTTGTTCCAGGTCGCGAAACGGGCCATTTACGCCAAGTCCGGGCAGATGACTTGTTCCTTACTGGCTCCTGCGTTGGTGTTTCGTTGGTTGCCGGCTGGCGGCCAATCGACTATGGTTACGCGCTGGCGATTTTCACGAAACCTTCCCATGTCCGCCTATCCTGTGTTCTGCCGTCTGTTCTTGATCGTAGCCCTCCTTGCCAGTGCTCCACTTCGCGCTGAGACCTGCGCCGAGCCCTTGTCGTCAAATAAGGTGAGCGGCGCCAAGGAGTGCCTGCTCTATCGTATGTTCGGCAGCGAAACGCCGGAAACGCTGATTGTCTGGCTGCATGGCGACACGTCAAATGGCGGGCCGGCACGTTCGCATTTCAAGCCTGCGGAACGTTTCGCGGCCGATCATGAAGAAAAAAAGATCTTGTCCGTTGCGCTGATCCGCCCAGGCTATCCGGACGGCAGCGGCGAGGAATCCTCCGTCAGTTTCGGTCACGGCGGACGCAAGGACAGCTATACGGACAACAATGTGCGCGAGGTGATCGCTGCCGTCGAGCGCTTCAAACAGCGCTATCAACCCAAACGCACCATTCTGGTCGGGCATTCGGGCGGTGCGGCAGTCTCGGCCATCGCCTTGGGCATGTCGCCGACGATCGCCGACGCGGCACTGTTGGTCTCCTGCGCCTGCGACCCCGGCGCCTGGCGCTGGACGCGGAGCGAAAACCCGATGGCCTGGGCCGACAAAGTGTCGCCCCGCGTCCGGATTGTTGCCCTGACCGGAGCGGCCGACACCACCACGCCGCCCGCGATGCCCGACCGCTATATCGAGCTGCAGAAGCAGCGCGGCCTTTCCGCCAGCCACCAGATCATTCCCGGCGTCGACCATAACGCAGCGTTCCGAGCCCCCGAGCTCGATACGGCGCTACTCGAATTGCTCGCCGCGCCGGGCGAAGCGCGCTGAAGTCATCTCGTTCGCCTCGGTAGATTGCCGCCGTAGCCATTGAGATTTCATTCACGGTTTGTCGTATTGATGGCCGAACTCGGTCGTTTGCAAGAGCCGATATTTTGTTTGCTTCAGGTCGAGAAACGGATACTTGCGCTTGAGATCGGCGAGATAGGCGTCGAAGTCTTCTCCCGGTTTGGCCCTGACGCGCCATAGCTTCGGCCCGGCGGCGGTGCACTTGATGTCGAAGTGGCCGAGGTAGACCGTTTCATTGGCAGCGACGCTGAAATGACCGCCTCGATATGCGCCGTATTTCGCTAGATCGCTGCGACCGGCAACCCAGTACTGCGCGGTATCGGAGACCAATTTGTCGGGCATGACCTTGATTGCGAAACCGGCCAGCGCGTACTCGCCCGGCTCAACCAGTAATGCGTAATCGATATATTCTTGGCGTCGCAAGAGCTTGGGGCCGGTGTGCAAGACGATGTCTGCGCCTTCTTCGTTGGACTCTTTTGTCGTCGGCATAAGGTCGAAAGCGAAAATGCGCAACTCGGCGTTCTGATAAGCGCCGCAAGCCCAAGTCCGCCCCCAATTGACGCCCAAAAGGACGACGCCCTTCGTACTTCGTTGCTCTGCGTAGGATTCTGCCGTGGCTTCGATTGATTGTTGCGCGCTGTTTACCATGGCCGTCGAGGCGCACGCCGTGAACAGGGCCGGTAAGGCGACAACCGCTGAGAGCCGAATGAGCGACTGGATGTCGATGCGCATCGCCTGGCGTTTCCGATCAGGAGCGATCGAGCGAGGCGAGTTGCGCGGCTTCCCGGCCAAGCGCGGGATCGATGGGCTGGCCGCCCTGGACGGCATAAGTCATGTAGATGACGGAAAACGGCAAGTGGGGAAACCGCTTGGTCTCACCGGGCTTGAAGCCGAGTTTGGCGTACCAGCGCTGCAGATCGACGTGCTCGCCGATGACCCCGATGCTGATCTTCTGAATGGCGTCTGCTTGCGCGACCCGAACGATGTGTCGAACGAGCGCGGCGCCGACACCGCGCTTGCGGCAAGCGGGAAGAACCGAGAGGCGGTTGAGGTAGGCGAGACCGGCGCCAGGACTTTCGTAGGCAACGCACGCAATCGGGCTGGCGTTCTCTTCGGCAATGAAATATCGCTCGCCGCGGGCGAGATCCGCGGCAACCCAAGCGTCGGTGCAGAAAGAGGGATGCTTTGGGCAGTTGTCGGCATTCAGGCCGAACATCAGCGCGACATCGCGGTTGGCGGTGCTGATGAGCGTTGCGATCGCGGCGATGTCCGCGTGTGCAGCCTGTCTGATTTGCATTGGCGTAAGCAGGTGACGGTAGGTGGAAAACGACGCCGATGAAATGCGGCCTATGCCGAAATCATCCTCCGGGTGCGCGCTGATATCAAGGCTCCCGAACCCAAAACGGCCCAAAGGGGCCAGCTTCGGGTTTGTTTTTGTGTATTTTGAATATTCGATGCTGACCCCATTAACACCATTCGGGCCGCTACATTTTCCAGGCTTGGTCATTTCGAGTTGCGAATTATCACTGCGCTCACAAACTCTATTTGAACCAGAATTAACCGATATGGACAAGGCCACTGTATCGCGATCTATAAGAAAATCGTTCCATATTACAAACAGTGGCCTGCCCTATACTACTCTACAACCTCAAGACAAAACCGTGGGCTCGGGAGACACTGATTTATTTCGTTCGCCCTGAGCCGCGAGCTTGTCGAACGGTCGAAGGGCGGTCATTAGAAATCAACGTCTTGCAAGGGGCTTCGACAGGCTCAGCCCGAACGGGGCGAATTGATCAGCGCGTCCCTCGGCGAATCAATGGAGAGGAACGGTCAGTATAACAACATTATCAAAAGACTCTCTAGCTGGCGCTTTCCCGTCTGAATAATCAAAAGAAGCCGAAACTTTTACAGGATATGAAAACCCATATCCGGCCGCAAACCAAGCAGTAGTTGTACTCGTTCCCGGACGACTTTGACGCAACGAATTCTCGCCAACAAGCATAGTCCTGCATGTATTCAGCGTGACTCCCGCCATAGTCAGCGTTTCAACCCCGTCAAAGACAAACGTGCTAGAGTATGTTGAAGGACCATAACTATTGGTTTTTGTTATGCTAAGGACTTGACTTTCACCAACTTTTTTTGTCAAGTCAATAGAATATCCTGCATATGTAGTTGTATCAATTGTTCCGCTGGCATTATAATCCCTGTCGCCCAAATTCGTTAATTTTTCAGGAGTATATACTGTATATAGTTCTGAAAAAACCCCCGATGGATCAGCAGCGCGGTGATGTTTTTCAACGGTGACGTCGGATCCATTATAAGTTCCCCCATAAAAACTGACGGTTATTTCCGACCCTGCCTCTTTAGCCGCATACTGCTTTCCCAGCGATGGGCTCATGCAAGACGCCAAAGTAGTCGTATCGCCAACGATGGCCGGGGTTGCTGCCGTTGCGGATGCTGAGTTGCCATCATCTCCCCCTCCCCCGCAGCCACTTAATCCTGAAAACACACTAGCGAGCACACAAACAGGAATTAAATTCTTCGATACTTTGCTTATATACATTATTACTCCACTAATTAGTCTATTCTGAACAACCCGTTTCATGCCACAAGTAGCGGGAATGATATCGTGCTTTGCATTCCGCCGCGCGGATCGTTCGCCCATAGACAACCCAGGAGATAAGCGAAACAAAGCCGTTGGAAGTAGCTTTCTCCACAGAAATGCTGCCAATACGGGTTCTCCACCCAGGCCCAGATCAGTTCCTCGTCGGAGCAGGCGAACGTTTGAATTAACCGGCCGCCACGCACGGCGGTTGAAGGGAAAACTGCGGCATGTTGGCGGTCCGGCTGAATGATGGGTTAGGAGTAGTCATTTGTTGTTGGATTTCCAGTCCATTAGCATGTTTTTTAACTCAATGCTGTTGGCGTATTTTAGAAATGGGTGATTGCCTGTCTGTTGGCTCTCTTTATACCAAGCGATCCTTTGCTCGATGGAGACTAGATTTGCAACAGCAATAAATGAGATGTTAGGTATTTTGTGGTCGTATAGCTTTCCAACTTCAAGCGCTTTAATAAGTTGATTATTTCCAACCATAAAAAGAACAATTAGCCCTCTTGTATTAGCCTCTCCCCAACTCTTGTTGATATCCCTTAGCACCTTTTCAACTAACACATCACTCGCCGTCATGCCAGGCATTGGATTAAATTTTATATTGAATCGAGCCACTGGCATTCCGACTAGATCAGCCAGTAACTCAACCGCTTGCCACGATTGTTTTTCCCCAAACGTCATTCCATCTAGAAAAATAACTCTCGGAAAATTGGTAACAGGGTTCTTTACATCAACGCCAAATACAGATGTGTTAGACGTGCTATCGCCGCTATCCGACTCAGCACCTGCCACAGTTGAAAAGTAGAAAAGAGACATCGCAATAACGATAAGCTGCCTTAGCATCGCAACACCCCTAACGAATGAAATGGACTTCCCCGTCCCGAGGTTGCGGCGGAAGCCGCTGTCGGCAACAAGTGCCATGATGGATTTTCCGAACCTCATCAAAACCACGAAAGGGGAAGTCCATGAGCATTATCACTGTCGGCATCGATCTGGCCAAGAATATCTTTGCCGTGCATGGCGTGGATGAATACGGCAAGGCGGTGCTGGTCAAGCCGAAAGTCTCTCGCGAGCAACTCCTTCCGTTGATCGTGCAGCTGCCGCCGTGCCTGATCGGCATGGAAGCCTGCTCCGGCGCACACCACTGGGCACGGCTGCTTCGAGCATACGGCCACACCGTCAAACTGATCGCTCCGAAATTCGTCACCCCGTACCGCATGGGCGGCAAGCGCGGCAAGAACGACGCCGCGGATGCCG
>JAGTRW010000009.1 GCA_018262095.1 Pseudomonadota bacterium | reverse complement strand
CAGCAGCGGGCACACGTGATCCTTGAGGTACGACGCCACCGCCAATTCGCGACCGTTGAGCGTGCCATCGCCAATGCCGGTCACTCCGTCATCGGTCGTAATTTTCAGCGTGACGAAGTTGCGCCCCGGGCAACAAACAATCACTTCAGCACTCACAATTTTCATTTTGATCTCCTTTTCAATAGCCCACCGCCAAACCATTTGGCTGCTGAGCTGACCAATGGGCACTACCATACTAGAATACTCAATAATAAGCAAAAACGCCATATTGCACAGCAAATCCCCCCACAACAAGGTCAAGCAGGCCAAAAAATGGCGAACAAAGATCGACAAACGCCGTAAAAATTACACCTTATCTATCTTGCACGGCCATTTGAAACGTACTACCATACAAGTGCCTCAACGCAGCAGAAGCTCATAACAAGCCTATCAACCAATACAATATTCGGAGTCAATCTCTCATGAAAAAAATGATGTTGCTGTTATCAGTCGCCGCAGGACTTGCGGTCTGTTCCGGGGCCAACGCCGCCGGGGAATACAAGCTCAATGTCAGCTCATCGCTGACTGCCGAAGACCCGATGTTCAAGGGCTTGAACCAGTTCAAAGCCGAAGTGGAAAAACGATCTGCCGGGAAGATTGAAGTCAAGCTGTTTCCCAGTTCGCAACTCGGCCCGGATGAAGACGTGCTTGAACAGGCACGCGCTGGCGCGGGGGTCGCGGTCCTCGTCGATGGCGGCCGTCTGGCACCGTTCGTCAAGGAATTCGGCGTACTTGGCGCGCCTTATCTCGCCAATAATTTCGCAGAAATGCGCAAGGTCGTGACTTCGCCGCTGTTTGAAGGTTGGAGTCAAAAGCTGCGCACCGCGTCGGGCCATCAGATTCTCTCGTTCAACTGGTATCAGGGCGACCGCCACTTGCTGACCATGATGCCGGTCACCAAGCCGGCCGACCTGGCCGGCGTGCGCATGCGTACACCGGGCGCCCCGGTATGGCTTGAGACGATTCGCGCCATGGGCGCCACGCCAACACCGATGCCCTGGGCCGAAGTCTATTCGGCACTGCAGATGAAGGCGATCGATGCAGCCGAGGCACAGCACCCGGCGACCTATGGTCAACGCCTGTTCGAAGTGATCAAGAACATCACCAAAACCGGGCATATTCAATTGATCACCGGTCTGGTCGGCTCCAAGGCCTGGTTCGACAAGCTGCCGGCGGACCTGCAGACGATTGTCAAGGAAGAAGCCCTCAAAGCCGGCGACACGGCATCGAATGCGACCATCGACTCGCTCAAGAATTACGAAAAACTGATGACCGAAAAAGGGGTAAAGATCAGCGAAATCGACATCAAGCCTTTCGTCGCATCGACCAGTGTGGTCTATGAAAAGCTCGGCTATACCGAGCTGCGCAAGCAAGTCAATGTAATCCTTGGTCGTTGAGGAAGGCGCCATGGCAAGCAATAATTTAGTCAAGCTAGAGGAACGCCTGGCCATGGCGTTTTTCGCTGGCACCTCGTTCTTCGTACTGGTCGGCGCGGTAACCCGGACCCTCGGCCACCCGTTGATCTGGGCGGTCGATCTGGCGCAGCTCAGTTTCGTCTGGGCCTGCATGCTGGGTGCCGATCTGGCGATGAAGAAGAACGCCCACATCGAGATCGACATCGTGGTGCGCCATTTTTCGTCAGCGACCCGACGACAGATTGCCATCGTCTGGCTGTTTGCGATCGCCGCCTTCCTGGCCATGCTCATCTGGTACGGCACGCAACTGACGCTGATGAACATGGAGCGCGAACTCGGCGATATCGGCATCAGCTACAGCTGGATCACTTCGGCGATCCCGGCCGGTTGCGCACTGATGCTGGCCACCACTTTGCGGCGTCTATTCCTCGGCTTGACCGGACGCGAAACCCTTTCACTCGAAGGCCATGACGGGACGGTGATCTAAGATGAGCGGCATACTTACACTTTTGTTTCTCTTTCTGATGTTCATGGGCATGCCTGTCGCCTTTGCCATCGGCATTTCTGCGGTGATGTTCTACCTCTTCGGGCCAGTACCGCCGATGATCGCCATCCAGAAAATCACCA
This sequence comes from Pseudomonadota bacterium, assembly GCA_018262095.1. GTDB lineage: Bacteria > Pseudomonadota > Gammaproteobacteria > Burkholderiales > Rhodocyclaceae > Propionivibrio. Next base: position 116,216 of record JAGTRW010000009.1, on the reverse strand, counting down.
CCGTCACTCAGTCATTCCCTTTGCTCGCGGTACCGCTGTTCGTCTTCGCCGGGCATCTGATGAACGAATCGGGAATCACTGCGCGCTTGATCAAGTTGTCCACCGTGCTGACCGGCTGGATGCGCGGCGGGCTGGCGCAGGTGGCAATCATGCTCAGCGCGCTGATGGGCGGCGTTTCCGGATCGGCCGTCGCTGACGCCGCGATGGAAGCGCGGATTCTCGGGCCGGCGATGCTTGAAAGCGGTTATACGCGGGGCTACGCCAGCGCGGTCATCTCGGTCGGCTCGCTGATCACGGCAACCATTCCGCCGAGCATCGGCCTGATCCTCTACGGCTTCATGGGCAATATCTCGATCGGGCGGCTGTTTGTCGGCGGCGTCGTCCCCGGCGTCCTGATGACCATCATCCTCATGGGAATGGCCTATTGGATCGCCTGCAAACGCGGCTACGAGCCTGTCTTGAAGGAGTTCCCCTCAGTCAAGACGATCGCCAGCAGCGTTTGGGAATGCAAATGGGCCTTGATGTTCCCGATCCTGCTGATCGTCGGTATCCGTTACGGCTTCTTCACGCCATCCGAAGCCGGCGCGTTCGCGGTCGCCTATGCAATTTTCGTCGGCATGTTCGTCTACCGCGAATTGACCATCAAGAGCCTGCTCAATGCTTTGAGCCATAGCGTTTCAGATATCGGCATGATCATGCTGATCATCATGTTCTCGTCGATGATCGGTTACATGATTACGCTCGAAGGGGTACCGCAGTCGGCCGCCGCTTTCCTGGTCGGCATCACCAGCAACAAGATCGCGCTGATGCTGCTCTTGATCGTCTTCGTTATCGTTCTCGGCATGTTCCTTGAAAGCACCGTGATCGTTCTGCTGCTAACGCCGATTCTGGTGCCGATCATCACCAAAGTCGGCATCGACCCGGTGCACTTCGGGCTGGTGATGATGACCTGCGTGACACTTGGCGGAATGACGCCGCCGGTCGGCGTCGCGATGTTCACGGTCTGCGGCATGCTCAAATGCCCGATGGACGAATACACGCTGGAAGCACTACCGCTGCTCCTGGCAGTCATCGCCTTGGTCGTCCTGATGATTGCCTGGCCGACCAGCGTGCTGTTCCTGCCGAACATGGTCTTCGGGCCAGGATAAGTTGCCTATTGCCGTTTCAAGCCAATAGCATTATCCAAGCCGGCGCGCCAGCGTCGGCTTTTTCTTTTTCATTTCGGCCTTTTTGATTGCTGCAGCAGGCGCTTCCATTGCGTAAAAATTTCGCAATTATCGAACGCTTGGAGTATTGCGCCCAATCATCAAACGTCCTACCATACCAGTCGTCTTGACCCGATTGGTCACACCAAACTGAAACATTCTCTGCATACCGAAATACACAATGAAGGATGTTTCTGATGTGCTTGGTAACTCAACCCTTGTTTTCTAACGTCGCCCCAGGAGAGAAAAATGTTTCGTCTTAACGGAAGAATTGCTCGCATCGTCACCCTGTCTGCCTTTGCCCTGGCCTGCTCCGGTACGCTGTACGCCGCCAACGTCACCTTGAAGCTCGGCCACCTGGCCAACGAAGAAAACTCCTGGCACAAGGGATCTCTCAAGTTTGCCGAAGAGGTCAAGGCGCTGAGCAAGGGAACCGTCGAGGTCAAGGTCTTCGCCAACGACGCGCTGGGCAAGGAAATGGATCTGATCAACGGCATGCAGCTCGGCACCGCCGACATGCTGATCACCGGCGAATCGCTGCAGAACTGGGCGCCCAAGGCGGCGTTGCTGGCCGTTCCGTATGCATTCAAGAACATGGCCGAAATGGACAAGGCGGTCAACGGACCGCTCGGCGAAGAAATCAAGAAGGACATCATCGAAAAGGCCAAAGTGATTCCCCTGGCCTATTTCGCTCGCGGCCCGCGCAACCTGACGTCGAACAAACCGATCAAGAGCGTCGATGATGTCAAGGGTCTCAAGATGCGCGTTCCGAACGTGCCGATTTTCATGCAGTTCTGGCGCGGCGTCGGCGCGCAACCGACGCCGATGGCCTTCGGCGAGGTCTTTACCTCCTTGCAGACCGGCGTCATCGACGCCCAGGAAAACCCGCTGGCGCTGATCAAGTCGGCGAGCTTCTTCGAAGTCCAGAAGTACGTCAACCGCACCGAGCACGTCCGCTCGTGGATCTACCTGGCGATTGGCGAGAAATCGTACAACAAGCTCAACGCCGAGCAGAAGGTGGCGCTTCAGGAAGCCGCCAAGCGTGCGCAGGTCTATGAGCGTCAACTCTATCTGGCCGATGAACAGAAGCTCGAAGCCGAGCTCAAGGCCAAGGGGATGACTTTCATCGAGACCGACCAGTCCGGTTTTGCCAAGAAGGCCAAGGAAGCGGTGATGGCCTCGTCGAAGGAAGAACTCAAGCCGATCATCCAGAAGCTCTACGCTGACTAAGCCTCGCCTGTCGGGACGGCCGGTCGTCGTCCTGACAGGCAGCAAAGAATAATCTATCGACAGGAAGCCAGAAAATGGTCGGTTTGCTGAAAAAACTCGAACGATTGATCAAGTGGGCCATTTTCATGGTCTTCAGCGTCATGATCGTCGCCGTCGTCGTCCAGGTGTTTGCGCGTACCTTCATGTCACAGCCGCCGCTGTGGACCGAAGAAGTCTCGCGCCTGACGCTGATGTACATTCTCGGCCTCGGTGTCGGCGCCTCGGTGCTCACCGGCGACCTGGTCAATGTCGATCTGGCGCTGATGATCATGCCCAAGCCGATGCGCCGCTTTTGCGAACTCGCTTCAGCGGCGCTGGTGTCGCTGTTTGGCTTCATGCTGGTTCCCGGCGCCTGGGAATTCACCCAGCTCGGCGCGATGCAGACGTCACCGTCGCTCGAGCTTCAAATGCAATACGTTTTCGCCTCGATGCTGTTTTTCGCCGTCCTGCTCGGCGTTTTCGGACTGGTCAAATTCCTCGAAATCCTGTTGGGCGTCCCCGAAACGGAATTGACGCCTCACGATCCGCTTAAGGCATGACATGGGTATTACGATCCTTTTTTCGACGTTCATCCTCTGCCTGATCATCGGCGTCCCGGTCGCCATTTGCCTTGGCGTCTCGTCGGTCGCTTACCTGGTGCTCTATGCCGACATCCCGCTGGTGGTCTTCCCGCAGAAGATTTTCGCCGGCGTTGATTCTTTCGTGCTGCTCTGCATCCCGGGCTTCATCATGGCCGGCAGCCTGATGAACGGCGGCGGCATCACCGACCGCATCATCCGCTTCGCCAGCGCCGGCGTCGGCTGGATCCGCGGCGGCCTCGGGCTGACCAACGTCGCCGGTTCGATGCTGTTCGCCGGGATTTCGGGGACTGCCGTTGCCGAAGCGGCGTCGATCGGCGCGGTGATGATTCCAGGGATGAAAAAGGAAGGCTATCCGATCGCTTTCGCCGCTGCGATCACCGCCGCCGCGTCGACCGTCGGGCCGATCATTCCGCCGAGCGTGCCGATGATCATCGTCGGCGCGCTCTCGGGCATCTCGGTCGGCCGCATGTTCATGGCCGGCGCGATCCCGGGCATTCTGCTCGGTCTCGGCATGATGCTCGTGTGCTATGTACTGGCCGTCAAGAACGACTACCCGCGCCAACCTTGGCAGGGCTGGAAGGAACTGTGGCATTCGTTCCTCGGCGCCTTCTGGGCGCTGATGCTGACCGCGCTGATCGTCGGCGGAATGCTCAGCGGCGTCGTCACGCCGACTGAAACCGCTGTTCTCGCCTGCGTCTATGCCTTCGTCGTCGGCGTCTACATCTACAAGGGAATCAAGCTGCGTGAAGTGCCCAAGATCTTCATCGACAGCGCGATCACCTCGGCCGCGCTACTGGCGCTGGTCGGCATCGCCAACGTCTTTGGCTGGATCATGGCCAACGAGGAAATCCCGCAAACCATCGCCAAAACGATGCTGTCGATCAGCGACAACAAGTACGTGATCATCATCCTGATCAATATCTTGCTGCTGATCGTCGGCATGTTCATGGAGACGATCGCCGCGCTGATCATCCTGTTTCCCCCCTTGCTCGCGGTGGCCATCGGCGTCGGCATCGACCCGGTGCACTTTGCGACTTTCGCCGTACTCAATCTGATGATCGGACTGACCACGCCGCCGGTCGGCGTTTGCCTGTTCGTCTGCGCCAATATCGCCAAGACACCGCTGTCCTCGGTGATCCGTGCGATAGCCCCGTTTCTTTCGGGCAATATCATCGTGCTGCTGCTGGTTTCCTTCATCCCGCAACTTTCGCTCTGGCTGCCCAACCTGCTGTTTGGCGCCAGATAATCGCCGGGGCGGCGGACGCGAGAAATGCTCAACGCAGCATTTTCTCGCGACAAGGGTAGAATCCTGCAAAAATCGCGCTGGGCGATATTTCATCGCCCAGCGGCAGATTTCCCGCAATCAACGTCAGCACCTACCTTACGACTCAATGACTCCGCTCCTGGCTCCCGAACCCCTTATTTTTGTCGACCTGGAGACCACCGGCGCCAATTTCGCAAACGACCGGATCATCGAAATCGGTTTCGTCGAGGTCGATCAACACGGCGTTCGCGAGTGGAGTTCGCTGGTCAATCCGGAAGCGCCAGTTTCCGATTTCATTACCGGACTCACAGGAATCGATACGGCGATGGTATCGTCGGCACCGAGCTTTGCACAACTCGCGCCACTCGTCCTTGAAAAACTGCGCGGACGCTTGTTCATCGCGCACAACGCGCGCTTCGACTACACCTTCCTCAAACGCGAATTCAAGCGCCTTGGCATCGATTTTCGCTCGCCCAACCTGTGCACCGTCAAGCTGTCGCGCAAGCTCTTTCCCGAATACCACCGCCACAGCCTCGACGCCTTGCTGGCGCGCTATTCGATTACCGTCGTCGGCGACCGCCACCGCGCCCTCGCCGACGCACAGGTCCTCTGGGACCTCTGGCAGCGCTGGCACGAGCTGCTGCCGCTTGAGACCATCCGCAAAGCGGTGGCGGTAATTATCGGGCGCCCCGAGTTGCCGGCCCAGATCGACCCGGCGCTGATCGACGATCTGCCCGAAGCGCCGGGTGCCTACGCCATGTACGCCGAGGACGGCCGCCTGCTGCTCAGCAAACGCAGCAGCAATCTGCGCCAGCAAGTACTGACCCATTTCTCGCCGGCCAACCGCGATACGGCGCTGGTGCGCAACACCTGGAAAATAGAGTGGCGCGAAGCCGCCGGCGAACTCGGTGCCAGGCTGCACGAGTTCGAACTGTCAGCGTCGGCGCGCCAAGCCGCCGATGAGCTGTGTTCATGGCAGTTGGTGCGGCACGGCGACGGCGACTTTCGCCCGCAGCTCGTCCATTCGCGCGACCTCGATTTTTCGCGCGCCACCGACTTGTTCGGCCTTTACATGAACCAGCGCGAGGCGGTCCATGCGCTGCGCAAACTAGCCGAGGCCCACCGCCTGTGCCATAGCCAGCTCGGGCTGGGTGCGACGAAAGCCGGAGAAGCCTGTGTCGCCTTCAAACAGAAAGCCTGTCGCGGCGTCTGCGTCGGCAAGGAAGCGGTTTCGCTGCACAGCGCGCGACTGATGAGCGCACTGGCCAAGTTCAAGCTCGCCGACTGGCCGCACAAAGGACCGGTGGCGCTGATCGAACGCGACGAATTCGGCATGCGCGAGGATTTTCACCTGGTCGACCACTGGCGCTACCTGGGGTGCGTTCACGACGAAGCAGCGCTGCACGACCTGCTGCAAACCCGAAGCGAAAGTGAAGTCGGCTTCGACCCCGACATCTACCGCCTGATCAACAAGTTCCTGCGCGCCGGCAAGCTCAGCGTGCTCGCTTTGCCGCCGGCTCGGTCACTTGGACAGTTCGAGGACGACCGACTTGCCTGAGCGGCCGCCAGCGGCGCGCAGCAAGGCCTCGATGTCGGTGTTGTCGCTCTTCAAGGCCCAGTCGATCGCCGTCTCGCCATTCTCATTGGCAATCGTCGGGTCGGCCTGGTTTTTGAGCAGCAGCTTGACGACCTCGATATGTCCGAAACGTGCGGCAAAAAACAGCGCGGTCGATCCGTTCTGGGTCTTCGCGTTGATCTCGGCGCCACGCTTGAGCAAGTAATCGACGATCTCGAGATGGCCGTTGTAGGCGGCATAGGCGAGCGGTGCCCAACCGTAGAAATTGACCTCGGCGCCGGCGTCGACGAGACGCTTGACCTGCTGAAACTTACCAGTGTAAGCGGCAATGCTGAGCGCCGTTTCGCCGTTGCGGTTGCGCGTATTGACTCGCGCCCGGCGTTGCAGCAGGTAATCGACCAGTTCAGGAACGTCGCTGCGCATCGCCTGGATAAGTAGCGTATTGCCCGCGCGATCGACCGTATTGACGTCCATTCCACGCTTGATGAGATCGATCGCGGCGGCCGAGTCGTTGCGAATCAGCGCCTCTTCCATGTCTTCATAGGCCCCGGCGTGGGCCAGAGCGGGAAGCAGCAGGATGAACAAAAGGGTAAATATTTTCATTGGCTTAGGCTCGTGATGGTATTGGGAAAAAGACGCGAAAAATTGGCGGTCGTCGCCGCAGCGAGCTCGTCGAGCGAAATGTCGCGCAGGCGGGCGATCTCTTCGGCAACGTGCTTGACGTAGCCCGGCTGGTTGATCTTGCCGCGATACGGCACGGGCGCCAGGTAAGGCGAATCGGTTTCGACGAGCAGGCGGTCGAGCGGAACGCGGCGCGCGACGTCCTTGACGGTCAGTGCGTTCTTGAAGGTGACGATGCCCGACAGCGAGATATAAAAACCCAGCGCCAGCGCCGCTTCGGCGACGTCCCAGGTCTCGGTGAAACAGTGCAGGATACCGCCGACCTCGCTGGCCGATTCCTCGGCCATCAGCCGCAGCGTGTCGGCAGTCGCCTCGCGGTTATGGATGACCAGCGGCTTGCCGGCTTCGATCGCCGCGCGGATATGGGTGCGGAAGCGCGCGCGCTGCCATTCCGGTTGATCCTTGTGCCAGTAATAGTCGAGCCCGGTTTCACCGATGGCGACGACTCGCGGATGGCGAGCCAGGCTGACCAGCTCGGCGACCGAGGGTTCGCGAACGTCGGTCGCTTCGGGATGAACGCCGACCGAAGCGAAGATCTGCGGATGCGCCTGAGCCAGCGCCAGGATGCGTGGCAGATCCTCGAGATTGACGCCGATGCAGAGCGCGCAGCCAACCTCGTTGGCCTGCATCAGCGCCAGCCGCTGCGGCAGATCCTCGGCAAGCTCGGGTAAATCGAGGTGACAGTGCGAATCGACGAGCATCGGATCACATGGTATGCGTCGGGCGAGTCGATTGCATCACGCCGCCGAGCAAACCTTCGATCTTGCGCCGCGCTTCGATCCCGCTCTCGTCATTCTTGAAATGAACGCCGATCCCCTGCGCCTTGCTGTTCTGGGCGCCAGCCGGGGTGATCCAGACCACCGTTCCGGCGATCGGCAGCTTGGCCGGGTCGTCCATCAGCGAGAGCAGCATGAACACTTCGTCGCCGAGCGCGTAGGCGCGCGTCGTCGGGATGAAGATTCCGCCGTTGCGCAAGAGCGGCATGAAAGCCGCGTAGAGCGCCGATTTCGAGTTGATGTTGAGCGACAGGACACTCGGCCGGGGCGCAGAAGCGGGTTTCGAATGGACAGCTTCGGTCATCTTCGCCTCAGGAGGAACGGAAGAGCGCCGCGTAGCTCAGGAAAAACTCCTCGAGAAAGAGGCGACTGTTCAAGGGTTGTTCGCATTGCAGCTTGTATTGTATCGTTTTCCTGCTCAACGCCAACAGCTTGGCGGTATCGACGGACTTGGCCAGCCCCTGTGCGGCTTGCGCCTGCGCCAGAAAATAGCGCGCGGGCAAGCCTGCGCTGGCCAGCGTCAGGTCGAAAACCCACTTTTGCGACCACTCGATCATTCGCTTCAACGGCGCCGGACGTTTCTCGGCCTTGATCACCCGATCGAGCGCCGCGGCCGCCGCCAGCGCATCGATGCGACCGCCACGCGCGAGCTGCGCGAGCAAGGCATCGAGCAGTTCGCGCTGCTCGCTGCCCGCAAGGTCAACGGCCATCAGCGGCGAACCGCCGGCCAGCGCCAGCCAATGCGCGGCGTCGCCGACCCCGGCCTGCGACAGCCATTGCTCGGACCGATCGCGCGACGGCTGCGCGACGGGAAGCAACTGGCAGCGGCTGCGAATCGTCGGCAACAAGCGGATCGGCTCGCTCGAAACGAGGATGAACAGCGTTCCGGCAATCGGCTCCTCGAGCGATTTGAGCAGCGAATTGGCGGTCGAGCGATTCATCGCTTCGGCCGGATTGATCAGGATCACGCGCGCGCCGTGACGGTGCGTTCCGACGTGCAGGAAATCATCGAGCGCGCGAACCTGGGCGATGGTGATCTGGACGCTCGGCTTCTTCTTGCCGCCCGACTCGACCGCTTCGCCCGAATCGCTATCCGCTTCGGCCAGCGCATCGGGCTGCAGCAGGCGAAAATCGGGATGGTTGCCCTGCGCCAGCCAGCCGCACGCGGCACAGGCGCCGCAGGCTTGCCCGCTCGCGGTCGGCGACTCGCAGAGCAGCGACTCGGCAAAATGCCGCGCCAGCGCAAACTTGCCGATCCCGCGCTGCCCCGAAATCAGCAGCGAATGCGGCAGCTGGGCGCGTCGTGCGCCAAGCTGCGCCCAGGCTTCGCGGTGCAGTTCGATGAGCTTCATAGGCGGCGTGAAACGATTTCCTCAACTTGCATCTTGATCTCATCCAGGCGTTGCTCGGCGTTGATCACGACAATCCGCTGCGGCGCCTGCGCGGCGCGTTCAAGGTAAGCGCTGCGAACGCGCGAATGGAAATCGGCGCGTTCCTGTTCGAAGCGATCGAGCAACCTTCCTTGCACCGCAATGCGCTGGCCGGCAACCGCCGGCGGCAGGTCAAACAGAAAGGTCAGATCGGGCTGCAGATGACCATGCACCCACTGCTCGAGCTGCTCGAACTTGGTTTTGTCCAGCCCGCGCCCGCCGCCCTGATAGGCGTAGGTCGCATCGCTGAAGCGGTCACAGACGACCCAGTCGCCGCGTGCCAGCGCCGGCTCGATGAGCTGCGCCAGATGCTCGCGGCGCGCCGCAAACATCAGCAGCGCCTCGGTCTCCAGATGCATCGCTTCATTGAGCAGCAGTTCGCGAAGCTTCTCGCCGAGCGGCGTGCCGCCCGGTTCGCGCGTCGCCACCACGTTGATTCCCTGGCGGCGAAGGAAACCGACAACCCCGGCGATATGGCTGCTTTTGCCCGCCCCGTCGATGCCTTCGAAGGTGATGAATTTCCCTGGCTTGATGTTCAAGGCACTCACTTTGCGATCCTCTGATAGCGGTTGACCGCCTGATTGTGCTCTTCGAGCGTACTCGAGAACTGGCTGCTGCCGTCGCCGCGCGCGACGAAATAGATCGCCGAACTCGCCGCCGGGTGCAGCGCCGACTGCAGCGACGCGAGGCCCGGCATGGCGATCGGCGTCGGCGGCAAACCGCTACGCGTATAGGTATTGTACGGCGTGTCGGCAAGCAGATCGCGTTTCCTCAAGTTGCCGTCGAATTTCTCGCCGAGCCCGTAAATCACCGTCGGATCGGTCTGCAACAGCATTCCCTGACGCAGACGGTTGACGAAAACTGCGGCGACCAGCGGCCGATCCTGATCGCGACCGGTTTCCTTTTCGACGATAGACGCCATGATCAGTGCCTGATACGGATCGGCGTAGGGCAGTCCGACCGCCCGCGCTTCCCACTCGCGCGCCAGATGGCGCTGCATGCTGCGATAGGCGCGCCGCAACACATCGATGTCCCGGCCCTGCTTGGAAAAAAGATAGGTATCGGGAAAGAACAGCCCCTCGGCAGCGTTTTGCGGCGCACCGATCAGGCGCATGATCTCGGCCTCCGGCAGGCCTTTGCTGTCGTGGCGAACGTCCGGGTGCGCGTCGAGCCGCTCGCGCATCTGACGGAAAGTCCAGCCTTCGATGAAGGCGATCTCGGTCTGCGTCACGTCGCCGCGCGTCAGCTTGCTCAGAAGATCGATCAAATTGATTCCACGGCTGATCTCGTAGCTGCCAGCCTTGATCGACGTCTCGACGCCAAGCAGTCTGCCCAGGGCGACCAGCACCAGAGGATCGAGCGCGACGCCGGCACTGGCGATTTCCCTGGCGGCGGCGCGCAAGCCGTTGCCGGGGGTGACCTGAAAATCAAGCTGTTCGCTCTTGAGCGTCAGCGGCGATGAAACCAGCCAGTAGAAACCGCCGGCCAGCGCCAAGGCCAGACACAGGCCGACAAGGATCAGTTTTTTTATCAGTTTGAGCATCGATCCGGCGCGGCCGCAGCGTTGCCGGCCGGCAATGAGTGATTGGAAAGGGGTGCCGCGAAGAGGCGATATAATAGCCGAAACCCGCAGAACCGATGCATCGCCTGCGTGTCGAACCGCTTCGGTCGCGGCGACCGGTCGTCTTGCCCCCTTGGCCAAGTCTTTGGGCAAGGCTGCGATCGTTTCAGGCCGACCACCCCTTCCTAAAATCTGACGGAAACGATGAACGCGATGAACTCCAACTGGCAAGAATTTCTCGGCGCTGGCGGTGCCCGTGTCGACCACGCCATGATCAGCGACTTTGGCGACGTCAAAGCCGAGCTCGCCGCCGCGCGCGACGCGACGGTCATTTCGCCGCTCACCCACTTGGGCCTGATCGAATGCAGCGGCGAAGACGCCAAGTCCTTTCTGCATAACCAGTTGACCAGCGACGTCAATCATCTGGAAGCGACTTCGGCGCAGCACTCAGCCTGGTGTACCGCCAAGGGGCGGATGCTCGCGAGCTTTCTCTTGTATCGCAGCGACTCTGGCTATCGCGCATTGCTCTCTTCCGACCTGCTGGCGGCGACGCAGAAACGTCTGCGAATATTCGTGCTGCGCTCGAAGGTCGTCATCAGCGACGTCTCCGGCGACCACCAAGTGATCGGCCTGTCCGGCCCGCACGCCGCCGCCACCCTGACCGACGCCGGCCTGCCAGCGCCGGCCCGGCCGCTTGAGGTCGGCGCCTTTGCCGACGGCCAGGTGATCCGCATCGACGACACGCGTTATATCCTGGTCGTCGCCAGCGCAGCGGCGACGACGCTGTGGACGCGGCTTGCCGCCAACGCGCGCCGGGTCGGCACACCGGTCTGGCAGTGGCTCGACATCGACGCCGGCATTGCGCAAATCAGCGATGCGACGCGCGAGGCCTTCATTCCGCAAATGACCAATTATGACAAGATCGGCGGCGTGAGCTTCCACAAAGGCTGTTACCCCGGGCAGGAAGTCGTCGCACGGACGCAGTACCTGGGCAAGGTCAAACGTCACCTCTACCGTATCCACGCCGACGGCGTCATCGCGGCAGGCTGCCCGATTTTCTGCGCGCAAAGCCCCGAACCCGAACACCCGTGCGGCACGGTCGCCAACGCCGCGCCGTCGCCCGGCGGCGGCTACGACGCGCTGGCGGTCATTCAGGAGACTTTCGCCACCGCCAAGGATCTTGAACTCGGCGCGCCCGGCGGCCAGCGAATCGCGAGCGTCCCCAGCACGCTATAGCGGTTTTTCATGTGCCTGATCGTTGTCGCCTGGCAGGTCCATCCGGATTACCCGCTGGTCGTCGCCGCCAACCGCGACGAGTTTTTCGCGCGGCCCGCGGCACCGGCAAGCTTCTGGGCCGATCACCCCGACGTTCTCGCCGGACGCGATCTGCAAGCCGGCGGAAGCTGGCTCGGCGTCACGCGTCAGCATCGTTTTGCGGCGCTCACCAATTACCGCGAAGGCGGCCATCAGGACGCCAACGCCGCGTCGCGCGGCGCGCTGGTCGCCGATTTCCTGACCGGACAAGGCGATGCGCCCAGCTATCTCGAAGCGCTGGCCGAACGCGGCGGGCAGTACAACGGTTTCAACCTGTTCGTCGGCGACGGCCAGCAGCTTGGCTACTACAGCAACCGCGGCCAAGGCTGGCGCACTCTTGAGCCGGGAGTCTACGGGCTGTCCAATCATCTGATCGATACACCGTGGCCGAAGCTCGCGGCGGCCAAGACGGCGTTTGCCGCGGCGCTCGCGCAATTGCCGGCGACCACGCCTTTCTTCGACCTGCTCGCCGACCGCGAAATCGTCGCCGACGCGCATCTTCCGGAAACCGGCGTTGAACTCGGATGGGAGCGGATTCTATCGGCCGTCTTCGTGAGCTCGCCAGCTTATGGAACGCGCGCCTCGACGCTGCTGACGATGGCCCGCAGCGGTCAGGTGACGCTGACCGAACGCAGTTTTGGCGAGGGTGCGCAGCCGCTCGGCGAGGTCTGCAAAAGCTTTGCAACCGATTGACGTACCCAATCCGGGTCTTCGGCAGACGACCCACAACGGCCGTTGGCGGCTTCACCTTAGCGTGCAATTGCAGCCTGTCGAGGCTGGCATTCCGTTTGCGAGATCGCACGCGGAGCATAACGAATGAGCTTCTCCTACCCCCTCTGCAGAGAGGTAATATGCTGACCGTAAGTCATTCGCCATCAAGGCGGACGCGGATAGACGAAAAGCGAGACGAGTAGTCCGAAAATCATGATGAATTTCAGGTTTGGGGCACGAGCACCCAACCTTCCATGAGGCGGCGCGCCGAGCGGCTCATCAGGACCTTGCTGACGACCCATTCGCCGTTGATTTCAGTGGCTTCGGCGCCGACACTCAAGGCGCCTGACGGATGACCGAAACGAACCCGGTCATCGTCGCTTTTCCGCGCCACGCGGTGGGGAATCGTCCCGGGGATTGCCGTCGCCGCGGCGATGGCGACCGCGCCGGTGCCGGTCATCGCGTGATGCAGAGCCCCCATCGAGAAGATCCGCGCCAGCAAGCCGATACCCTCGGCCTTGATTGGACGCCCATCCGACGCGGTGTAGTCCTGGCTGCGTGCGACGAACGAGATCTTTGGCGTATGCGACCCGGGCATTGCCACCAACCCCATCGCCGTGGCGCCGGCGACACGCACCTTCTCAGCGCGTTCGAGCAAGTCCGGAAAAGGGTTTACGTCGGATTGCAGTTCGCTTCCCTTGAAGCCAAGACTCACTGCTTCGACAAAGATTGTCGGCAGCCCGGCGTTGATCAGCGTCGCCTCGACGCGACCGACGCCAGGCACATCGAGCCAGTCGATCGTTTTGCCGGTCGGGAACATCAAGCCGCCTTCTCCGCCGCCGTCGTCAGCACCCGGATTGAGAAACTCAAGCTTGATCTCGGCGGCCGGGAAGGTGACGCCATCGAGTTCAAAGTCACCTTCTTCCTGCACAGCACCGTCGCACATGGGCACGTGACTGATGATCATCTTGCCGATATTGGCCTGCCAGATGCGCACGGTAGCCCATCCTTGCGTGGGTGCCTTAAGCAGGCCAGAGCGGATGGCAAACGGACCGACTGCCGCGCTGAGGTTGCCGCAGTTGCCGCTCCAGTCGATGGTCGGGTTGGCGACGGCAAGTGCGCCGAATAGGTAATCGACATCACAGTCAGGACGCATTGATTTGGAAATGAGTACCACCTTGCTCGTGCTCGACGTCGCGCCGCCCATGCCGTCAATATGCTTGCCGTACGGGTCCGGGCTGCCGATCACGCGCAGCAGGACGCGGTCGCGTTGCTGCGGATCAATCGGCAGATCATTGGCGAGAAAGAAAACACCCTTGCTGGTGCCGCCGCGCATATAGACGGCGGGGATACGAAGTTGGGTCATGACGTGGATATCCTTGAATGAAAGTGTCTTGGGTCAGTTCACTGGGCGAGCAATTCGCTGGCGATGCGCGGTAGCAGACCGCCGGCCGTGAACATTTCGCGCTCGTCGTCGGTATCGATGCGGCAACGCACCGCGGCGCGCGTCACGCGGCCATCGCCGTGCGTGATCACCAGAGTCAGTTGCGCACCCGGCTGGGGCGAACCGTCGAAGCCATCGAGGGCATAGAGTTCGGAGCCGTCAAGCCCCAGTGTCTTGCGCGTCACTCCCGCTTCGAACTCGATCGGCAGTACCCCCATGCCGACCAGGTTGGTGCGATGAATACGCTCGAAGCTCTCGCAGAGAACGACGCGCACGCCGAGCAGCCGGACGCCCTTTGCCGCCCAGTCGCGCGACGAGCCGCAGCCGTAGTTCTTGCCGGCGACGACGATCAACTCCTGTTCGCGCTCGACATATTTCCGTGCGGCGTCGAACAGCGGCATCACAGTTCCCTCGGGTTCCAGGCGCGTCACCGAACCTTCGACACCCGGCGTCATTTCGTTCTTGAGCCGGTTGTTGGCAAAGGTCGCACGTACGGCCACCACATGATCGCCGCGATGCGTTCCGTAAGAATTGAAATTCTCCTTGCTCACGCCATGCGCCAACAGGAACTCACCGGCGGCACTCTCGGCAAGGATGGCGCCCGAGGGTGAAAGGTCGTCCGTGCTAATGTTGTCGCCAAGTAGCGCAATCGCCCGCATGGCATTGGCGCGTGGCGAACACGTGAGGTCGGCCTGCCAGTACGGCGGCCGGCGGATGTAGGTACTATCCTCGCGCCAGGCAAAGCGCGGTGATACTGACGCTGACTCGGGCGCCGACCCGGGTTGGGCTGAATCGAACAGCGTCGCATACGCGACGCGGTATTGATCACTGCGCAAATGTTCAGCAAGGATGGCGTCGATCTCGGCATCCGACGGCCAGAGGTCGGCCAGCATCACGGGTTGCCCCTGTGGGTCGATCGCCAGAGGCTCATTCTCGATGTCGATGCGGATGCTGCCGGCGATGGCGTAAGCCACCACCAGCGCGGGCGACGCGAGAAACGCCTCGTTTACCCGCGGGTGAATGCGTCCGTTGAAATTCCGGTTGCCCGACAGCACGGCAACGGTATGCAGATCACGTTCCAGAATTTCCGCTTCGATGGCCTCGGGCAAGGGGCCCGACATCCCGTTGCAGGAGGTGCAGCCGTAGCCGACGATGCCGAAGCCGAGTACCTGCAGTGGCCCCAGCAGGTCGGCCGACGAAAGATAACCTTCGGCAGCCCGTGATCCCGGGGCGAACGAGGTCTTGACCCAGGGTTTGCGCTGAACGCCGCGAGCCAGCGCCTTGCGTGCGGCCAGGCCGGCGGCGATCAGGTTGCGTGGATTGGACGTATTGGTGCAGCTGGTGATTGCCGCAATGACGATAGCGCCCTCGGGCAAGGGGGCATTGAGCAGCGCTTCGTCGCGCTGCCCAGGATTCCGGGCAATCCCCGCTGCCTTCAGGTTTTTCAAGAGGACGCGTTGGTGGGGATTGGACGGGCCGGCAATCGATCGACCGATGGTGCCCAGGTCAAAGCTCAGGCGACGCTCGTATTCCGCCTTGGTCAGGGTATCGGCCCATAGGCCTTGAGCCTTGGCATAGGTCTCGACCAATTGCACTTGCGCCGGTTCCCGGCCGGTCAAACGCAGGTAATCGAGCGTTTGTTCGTCAATGGCGAAGATCGACGCCGTTGCTCCGAACTCCGGCGACATGTTGGCGATGGTCGCCCGATCGGCCAGCGTCAGCGCCTTCGCGCCTTCGCCATCGAATTCCAGGATCGCGCCGACGACGGACTGCCCACGCAGATATTCCGTCAAGGCCAGGACGATATCGGTCGCCTGCACACCGGCTTGCCTGGTGCCGGTCAGCTCGACACCGATGATAGGCGGCAGCCGCATCCAGATTGGCCGCCCCAGCATCACCGATTCTGCCTCGATCCCACCGACGCCCCAGCCAACGACGCCCAGCGCATTGATCATGGTGGTGTGACTGTCGGTACCGACCAGGGTATCGACAAACGCGATGCCATCGTGGACCTGCACCACCGGCGAAAGCTTCTCAATGTTGATCTGATGCAGGATGCCGTTGCCCGGCATGACCACGCCGACATTGGAGAAAGCGCGCTGGGCCCAGGCCAGGAACTCGAAACGCTCGACGTTCTTGCGCTGCTCGATCGCCATGTTCTGACTCAGCGCATCGCTGACCGTGCCCCCGACATCGACGTTGAGCGAATGATCGACGACCAGTTGCGTCGGTACCGCCGGATTGACCCGGGCGGGGTCACCGCCGCCTTCAGCCACGGCATCGCGC
Organism: Pseudomonadota bacterium; assembly: GCA_018262095.1. Classification (GTDB taxonomy): domain Bacteria; phylum Pseudomonadota; class Gammaproteobacteria; order Burkholderiales; family Rhodocyclaceae; genus Propionivibrio. Next base: position 100,118 of record JAGTRW010000009.1, on the reverse strand, counting down.
AGACCAGCCAGATCGACCAGCGCCGGTGTTCCCAGCAGATCCTGGAGGACAACCCGCGCTGGATAAAATGGGAAATCAATATCCGACTTCCCGTTGAGCACCTGATCGAGGGTTTGTGCCAGCAAGCCGGCCGGGCTGCGGCGAATCAGGTTCTCGGCAAAGACCCGCCGTGCGAATGGAAGACGATCGAACACGCCTGGCATCAAATTCTCGACATAGTCGCGTGTCGCAACAAATCGACAGGCTTGCCCTGGCAAGGGCTTGAGCGGCGGATTCATGAGTTTGTCCTGATGAAGATTTGATGGTCACAAATGGGCTTGTGAGCGTTATATAACTACAAAATGCAATTACTGAACAGCATTCTATAACCACCAAATGCAATGTCAAGCGATTCATTGTTGCTGTTTTTGGGTTGCGGTTGCCTACGCGGGCATGTACGATCGCCCAATGGCCCTGGATCTCAACCCGGCAGCAGACGCTGCACTGACTCAACTTCAAGCCCGCGTAACGCGGGATATCATCACTTTTTCGCGACGAGAGAATCTCAAGGCCGGCGATCATCTGAGCGAAAGTTCACTGGCAAACCAGATCGGCACCTCGCGCTCTCCGGTCAATGTCGCGCTGCGCTATCTCGCCGACGCCGGTGTGCTCACTCATGACCTGAACCGCGGATACTTCCTCAATCAGGACGCACGTTCGCTCAACGATCTGGCAACCAAGTTTTCTGCCCTGCCAGACGACCCTCTATATCTTCGGATTGCTGAAGATCGCCTGGCCAAGCGGCTGCCAGATGCGGTGAACGAGGTCGAGTTGATGCGCTTGTACGACGTCTCGCGCAGCACCTTGCGCACGGTGCTTTCACGCATACAAACGGAAGACTGGATCGAAAAATCGGTCGGCCATGGCTGGATTTTTCAGCCGATGATCGATTCGAACACGGCCTACGCGGAGAGCTATGTCTTTCGCGCGGCGATCGAACCGATCGGGCTGACCAGCAACAGTTTTCTGGCAGATCAGGCTGAGCTTGCGTCACTTCGTCAGCAGCAGCAATTTATTCACGAGAGCGGCTACAAGACAATGACCGCGATCGAGCTATTTGAAGCCAACAGCCTTTTCCATGAAACGCTGGCGAAGTGGTCCGGCAACCGGTTTATCCTGCAAGGCGTGCGCCGCACCGATCAACTGAGGCGGCTTGTCGAATACCGGCAGGCCGCCCAGGAACGCAGCCCGCGGCGTGTCCAGACCACGGAGCATTTGGCCATTCTCGACGCCATCGACGAACACAATCAAGAGCGGGCGGCAGAACTGATGCGTAATCATCTGGAAGGCGCCCGTCGCAAGAAGGCATTTGCCAACGACATTTTTCAAAATAAGTTGTAGTTCGTTGCCATACAGGCGAGATTCATTCCGCAGGGCTGGCTCGTTTGCTTTTTTTGGAAAATTTTTATGCATGGCCAATGCAGGCCAACGAACCAGATTGGACTTCGCCATTGCCCACGATCAACGACCAATTTGAACGACAGTAAACGTTTGATCACACCATCTGGCAGATGGTGGCCGGCCTTTCTTTCTGGCCTCATTTACGCGCCAGCCTATCGATTCCCCATCAAACGAATATTGCCGGAGGAACGATTTCTTGTCCCAGCGGTCTGTAGAACCGGGCGAAATAACAAGGTCGCAACCAAAATTGCCCGAACTCGCCGAAACTAGTGTCAGCACCTGTTCAGCAAGGATTCAACCGAGTATTGGATGACGATTCGATGACCCGCGCGGCCAACCAAGCGGACGAGTCGGATCAGCTATGGCCGTACCGCCTTTTCAGTGGTCCAATTTTAACTGGAGCTCGAAACATGAAGGACACCATCAATCAGTCGCGCAGAAGTTTGCTGAAGCTTGGAAGTATCGCCGTGGTCATGATGCCCGTAGCAGCCTTTGCGGCCAAAAATGAAGCCATGCGCAAGGCGATGAAGTATAAAGAGACGCCTGAAGGAGAAAAAAAGTGCTCGGCTTGCCTGCAGTTTATTCCCGGTAAGTCCGCAAAGGATTTAGGCGGTTGCAAAATTTTCGCCGGTGACACAGAGATTTCTCCGGAAGGCTACTGTGCGGCGTGGGCAAAGAAGGCATAAGCCTCTGGGGTAGCGGCCTTTGCGTAGAAACACCCGCAAAATGGTCTAGCGGCAAAAGCCGCTAGACTCGATGGCCGCCCTCCGATCTCAGTATTTCACCAACCCGTACTCGGATCGTTTGAGCGTGTCGGGGGCCGAGCAAATGATGAATTGCGCTTTGTGCTTCTATGGCGTAGCGTCTGGAAAAGCCTGGAGATCCCCGCCACAGCTTGCATTTCCTCGCGCGACAGATGATGCGCAATCTGCGTCATCAGTGCTGCGTCGACCGGTGCATTGCGCTGCGCAACCTGCTTGGCGAAATACTCAGCCAAGCCCCTGATCTGCGGGTCACTGAGCCTGTGACTCAACCCCCACATGTATTCGAATCCCGCCGGATCGGAACGCTCCTGTGCCCGGAAATTCTCCAGCTGGCCGACGAGGTAATCGACCGCTTGCCCGGCAAGTCGCGGGAAGTTGGGTGGCACGCCATTGCCGTCCATCCCATGGCAGATCGAGCAGACCTGCATCGCGGTGACCGCCGGCGGCACATCCGGATTAGTCGCGCGACCGTTCGCGATTAGAACATCCGCCGGCCAAGCCCCGTATGGCAAGAAGTGGCGACAACGCTCTGGTTTTCATGATGTCAATCCCAGTTGCATGGCGATCGTTCGAAACGGGATTTCACCGAAACGCTCAGGGATTCGTTTGGGCGTTCGATTTCAGTAGGCAACCCAAAGGTAGGCGAACAACGTATTGTTATCCTTGGCATTGCGACCGAAGCCATCATAATTGCTGGATGCGCCGTTGTACTTCGCGTACGCCGTGTAGTGCACGCCAACACGCGCATACTGAAGCGGCGTCCAGAAGACTTCGCGGGTCATGCCGCGCGTCGCCGGATCGCCCGAGAGATTGCCGTTCACCCGCGTCGACGTGATTCCGTCGCCCTGATCGGTGGACGTGATCTGGCCCGCCGAGTTGTAGCCGGACGCGGATCGAGGACGGCTGCGCAAATCAGATTTCGGGTAATGCTGAAAAACGTGCCCTGGTCATTCTATGTGGCCGACCTAATTTTCCAGCGTCACTCTTCAGAAATTTCAACCGGTGTATAAACCGCTACGCGATCGAAGAGATCGACGATGTCTTCGTTGCGCATGCGGATGCAGCCGTGCGATGCGGGAACGCCCAAGGGAGCGGTATCCGGGCAGCCGTGGATGTAGATATAGCGGCGCATGGTATCGACCGACCCGAGCCGGTTGCGCGCCAGCTCGCAGCCCGACAGCCAGAGGATTCGCGTCAGGATCCAGTCGCGCTCCGGGAAGGCGGCGGCGAGCTCGGGCGTATAGACTTCGCCGCTCGGACGGCGCGCGACGAAAACGGTGTTGATCGCCTGACCGGTGCCGATCAGCGCGCGAACGATGTGCTTGCCGCGCGGCGTGCAATAGCTGCCGCGCTGCTCGCCAGCGCCGCGGCTGGCAGTCGACACCGGATAGCGGGCGAGCAACTGGCCGGCGCCGTCGAACAGCGTCAGCGTCTGCCGCGCGATCGAGATCTGGATCGAGACGCTCATCGGCAAGCTCATTGCGCCCGCTTGGCGCGACGCGCGGCGAAGAAAGCGGAGAGCAGCTGGCTGCACTCGTCGGCAAGAACGCCGCCGACCACCGCCGTATGGTGATTGAGGCGGTCGACGGCGAACAGGTCGACGACGCTGCCGTGCACGCCGGTCTTGAGGTCGCGCGCGCCATAGACGACGCGTGCGATGCGCGAATGCAAAATGGCGCCGGCGCACATGGCGCAGGGTTCGAGCGTGACGAACAGCTCGCAGCCGGGCAGTCGATAGTTTTCGAGGCGGCGCGCGGCATCGCGCAAGGCGGCGATTTCGGCGTGCGCGGTCGGGTCGCTTTCGCCGATCGGCGAGTTGAAGCCGCGCCCGACAATCACGCCCGCGCAGACCACCACGGCGCCCACCGGCACCTCGCCGAGGCACTCGGCCGAGCGTGCCAGGATAAGCGCCTCGCGCATGAAATAGTCGTCGTCCATGCGGTGATTCTACCTTAGCCGCTTGCCTTCTTATGTTTGACCCGGCGCGAATCGCCGAGGATACTTCGCTTTCCTGATTCCCCGAGCCGCCTGACATGCTGCCCACACTCAAGCGTTCGACCAAGCGCCTGCTCATGCTGCTGGCCCTGCTGCCGGCGACGGTGCTGGTTCTCGGTACCGTCTACATGCTCGGCATGGAACATCTCGAAGGCGCGCCGCGCACCTTCCTGCAAAGCGTTCAGTGGGCCACTGAAACACTGACCACCACCGGTTATGGCGGCGACAGTCACTGGAACCACCCGGCCGTCGCGATCTTCGTGATTCTCGGCCAGTTCATGGGGCAGTTCCTGGTCTTCCTGATCTTTCCGATCTTCGTTCTGCCCTACTTCGAGGAACAATTCGAGGTTCGCCTGCAGCACGTGCTGCCGCCGATGGCCGGCAAGGTGCTGTTCTACCGCTACGGTCCGGCGATCGAATCGCTGCTCGAGGAATTCAAGCGAACCAAGAGTCCCTTCGTCATTTTCGAAGAGGACATGACGATCGCGCGCAACCTGCGCGACCGCGGCTACAACGTCGTCTTCGGCAAACTCGCCGATGACCCCAAGGTGCTGGCGCGCGTCAGTCAAGCGCGCGCGGTGGTCACCAATGCCGGCGATCACGGCAACGCCACCTGCGCGCTGATCGTCCGTGAACAGGGCTTTGCCGGCCCGCTCTACGCGCTCGCCGACGACCCGCTCTACCGGCCGCCGATGCTGCAAATCGGCGCCACCGACGTATTCACGCCGGCGCACGTGCTCGGCGCCGCGCTGGCGTCGCGCGCCAGCACGCGCATCAGTCCGCCGGCCGAAGGCATGCACCTGCTCGGCACCAAGGTCGGTCTCGCCGAATTTCGCGTGCGCGAGGCCAGTCCCTTGGCCGGCCAGCGGCTCGGCGACCTGCACCTGCGCCAGAACCACGGCGTCAGCGTGATCGGTCAATGGCGCGCCGGCGTCTTCACCACCACCAAGGGACCGGATACGCGCATCGAGCCGGGAGCGATCCTCGTCGTCGTCGGCACGCCGGACAACCTCACGAAGGTCGAACGCATGGCAATGCCGATCCGGCGCCACGGCCCGATCGTTCTGGCCGGCTTTGGTTCGGTCGGACGCAAGGTCATCGAGATGCTGCACGACGCCCAGGAAAACTGCGTCGTAATCGACCGCGTCGCCGCGCCCGGCGTCGATGTCGTCGGCAACGTACTCGAATTCGAAACGCTCAGGCGCGCCGGCGTGCGCGAGGCCAGCGCGGTGATTCTGGCGCTCGCCGACGACAGCGAATCGGTCTTCGCTACCGCCGTCGTTCGCGACCATGCGCCCGAGGTGCCGCTGATCGTTCGCGTGATCCGGGCACCGAATACGGCGCGACTCTACCGTTCGGGCGCCGACTTCGCCATTTCGGTCGGCCAGGTCGCCGGACAGATCCTCGCCTACCATCTGCTCGGCGAACAGATCGTTCCGGTCGAGAACCGCATCAAGTTTTCCCGTCTGACCGCCGGCACGCTGGCCGGCGTCCATCCCTGGCAAAGTGCCGCCCTCGACCGAACCGGGGCCAAGGTCGTCGCGGTCGAGCGCGATGGCGAAGTGCAGGTCGAATTTAACGACGGGTTTACGGTACGCACCGACGACGCGCTCTTCGTCTGCGGATCGACCAACAGCCTCGACCGCTATCAGCGCGAATTCCAGGCCACTGCGGCGCCGCAAGCACGCGCCTGAACTGCGGCGGCGATCACCAAACGGTGAGCATTTGCCCTTTATGCAACTTTGTTGCATTATGGCAGCCGTTTTGAAAAACCATGACCAGGCAATGAGCACCGATTCCAACCACCATCCAGCGCACGCACCGGCGCGCCCCAACTCGCCGCTATGCGCCGGCGCGTCGACGCGGATGCTGTGGGCCGCGCTGGCGCTGACGCTATTGTGGGTGACGATCGTTTGGGCACTGTCATGAGCGCCCTCATCCGCTTCGACAACCTGACGCTCGGTTACAACCGTCACCCGGCGGTGCACCACCTCAAGGGCGAAATTGTCGCCGGCAGCCTGCTGGCGATCGTCGGCCCCAACGGCGCCGGCAAGTCGACGCTGCTCAAGGGAATCGTCGGCGAGTTGCGCCCGCTGCAGGGACACGTCGAGCTTTGCGGCATCAAGCGCGAACACATCGCCTACCTGACCCAGCAATCGACAATCGACGGCAGCTTCCCGATCGCCATTTACGATTTCGTCGCGATGGGGCTGTGGGCGCAGTTCGGCGCCTTCCGCGGTTTCAACCGCGCGGCCAGAGCGCGCATCGAGGAAGCAATCGCCGCCGTCGGCCTGTCGGGACTCGAAGACCGGCCGATCGGCCAGCTTTCCGGCGGGCAGCTGCAACGCGCGCGCTTTGCGCGCCTGATCCTGCAGGATTCGCCGTTGGTGCTGCTTGACGAGCCCTACGGTGCGATCGATGCCAATACCGTGCGCGACCTCGCGGCACTGGTCCGGCGCTGGAACGATGAAGGCCGCACGGTGATCTGCGTGCTACACGATTTCGCGCAGGTTCGCCAGGACTACCCCGAAACGCTGCTGCTGGCGCGCGAACAAGTTGCGCGTGGAGCGACCGGCGAGGTCCTGAGCGAAGCCAATCTGCTGCGCGCTCGCCAACTCGCCGAAGCGCACGGTGAGTTGCCCGGCGCTGCGGTCTGCAGCAGCGAAGTTGGCGCCAGCGCGGAGCACCGTCACGCATGAGCCTGATCGACACCCTCGCCGGCCTGCCGCTCGTCTCGCCTTTCATCGAATTCGGCTTCATGCGCCGCGCCCTGGCCGGCTGCCTGGCGCTCTCGCTGGGCGCCACGCCAATCGGCGTTTTCCTGATGCTGCGCCGCATGAGCCTGGCCGGCGATGCGATCTCGCACGCCATCCTGCCCGGCGCCGCGATCGGCTATCTGGTCGCCGGACTGTCGCTCGGCGCGATGACGCTCGGCGGCCTCGTCGCCGGCATCGCGGTGGCGCTCGCCGCCGGCGGCGTCGCGCGCAACTCGGTGATCAAGGAAGACACCAGTCTGGCGACCTTCTATTTGATGTCGCTTTCCGCCGGGGTGCTGATCATCTCGATGCGCGGCAGCAACGTTGACCTGCTGCACGTGCTGTTCGGCAGCGTGCTCGCGCTCGACAATGATGCGCTGCTGTTGCTCGGCAGCTTCGCCTCGTGTTCGATCGTCGCCATAACGCTCGGCCTGCGCCTGATTGTCCTCGAATGCTGCGATCCTAGCCATCTTTCGCGGATCAGCCGCTTGAGCCCGCTGGCGCACTACGGCTTCATGGTGCTGGTGGTCATCAACCTGATCGGCGGCTTCCACGCGCTGGGAACGCTGATGGCCGTCGGCATCATGATTCTGCCGTCGGCGGCAGCGCGCCTGTGGGTCGATCACATCGTTCCGCTGATCCTCACCGCCGTGCTGATCGCCTTTACCGGTTCGCTCTGCGGCCTGTTGCTCTCCTACTACATCAACCTGCCCGCCGGCCCGGCGATCGTACTGACCTTGGGCGGGCTCTATCTGCTGTCGATGGCAATCGGTCCGCTCGGCCCCTGGTGGAACCGCCTGCGCCCGCGCTGGCACTTCGAACGCTAAGGAGCGATCAATGAAAACCGCAACGTTCTTGGCAATCCTGCTGCTGACGATCGTCGCTCAGACGGCGACCGCCGAGCCGCTCAAGGTAGTCGCCAGTTTCAGCATCCTTGGCGATCTGGCGCACGAAGTCGGCGGGCAGCGCATCGAACTGCACACGCTGGTCGGCCGCAACGCCGACGCCCACGTCTACCAGCCGACGCCCGCCGACGCCAAGACCCTCGCGCAGGCCAATCTGGTGATCGTCAACGGCTTTGGTTTCGAAGGCTGGATCGACCGCCTGGTCAAGTCGTCGGGCTATCGCGGCCAGGTGCTGACCGCCAGCGCCGGAGTCAAGACGCTCAAACGAGTCCAGGAGCAGGGAGACACGCACGGCGCGCACGAGCACGACGGCGACATTGACCCGCACGCCTGGCAGGACCTTGCCAACGCGCTGCGCTATGTCGACAATATCGCACAGGCGCTGGCCAACGCCGACCCGGCGGGCCGAACCACTTATCTGGCCAACGCCGCGAAATATAAGCAGGAGATCATCGCGCTCGACGCTGAACTCAAGAAATCCTTCTCCACCATCGCCAAGGAAAGGCGCAAGGTCGTCACCACCCACGACGCCTTCGGCTATTTTTCGCGCGCCTACGGCATCGCTTTCATTTCGCCGGTCGGCATCAATACCGACGCCGAACCGTCGGCCGCCGACGTCGGGCGGATCATCCGGCAGATTCGTCGCGAACGCATTCCCGCGGTGTTCATGGAGAGCATTTCCGACCCGCGACTGCTCGAGCGCATTCGCCAGGAGTCGGGAGCGCGCGTCGGCGGCATCCTCTATTCCGACTCGCTGTCGAGCGCCAACGGTCCGGCGGCGACCTACCTCGAGCTGATGCGGCATAACGCCAAGACCTTGGCGAACGCGCTCGCCAACTGACGCAAGCCGGCGGCGCACGGAAAAGGCCGCCTCCGTAATTTCCGCGATGGTTGTTGCGCCAATCCGGGGGTACTATCGCCATCTACAGGCATGGGCACGCCGGCGCGAGGATAGACCGCAATGGATAAAGCATTCGCAGGATCGTTGCCAATTTCGACTGCCGCGACGGCGGCCACGCGTTCGAAGGGCGACTCGGCAGCGAGTCGGCAAATCTGCCTCGAACAGTCATTGCGCGAAAGCGGCGAGCTTGCCGTCAACATCATCGACTCGCTGCTGCAGCATATTGCGGTGCTCGATGCGAATGGCGTCATCGTCAGCGTCAACCGGGCCTGGCGCGACTTCGCGCGCGACAACGGGGCGACCGGATCGGCGCTCGGATCGGTCGGCATCAACTACCTCGAAATCTGCACTGCGGCGTCGGCCTATCCATTCGCCGACCAGGCGCCCGCCGTTCTGGCCGGCATCAGCGCGGTGCTGGCCGGAACCAGTGCGGAATTCAACCTGGAATACCCATGTTCGTCGCCCGCCGAGGAACGCTGGTTCATCGTACGCGTCACCCCATTGCGCGGCGCCTTCCAGGGCGCCGTCGTCGCACACGAGAACATCACGCCGCGCAAACGTGCCGAAGAGGCGATCCTGGGCGCCCAGCAGTTGATGCAGCAATTCATCGACCATCTGCCCGGAACCGCCTTCGTCAAAGACGAGAACCTGCGCGTGCTGTTGGCCAACAGGGCATTCCAGAATATTCTGGGAATCGATCCGGCGACCATGATCGGCAAATCCAACAGCGAACTCTTTCCCGGCGACTTTGGCAAGCGGCTCGAAGCCGACGATCGGCGGATTCTGAGTTCAGGCCAAAGCACGACGCTGCAGGAAGATTTCGAGGGACGATTCTTCGAGACGAGCAAATTCGTCATCGAAAGCGAGACCGGCAAACGATTGCTCGGCGGCATTACGTTGGATGTCACGCAGCGCTACAAGTATTCGGCGCGCCAGGACGCCTTGCTGCGCATCAGCGAACTGGGCGGAACGCTGGCCGAGAGCGAATTCCTCGAACAGGGGCTAGCGATGATTGGGCGGCTGACGATCAGTCCGATCGGTTTCATCCATTTTGTCAATGGCGACCAGCACAGCATCGAACTGGCCTGCTCGACGGCTGGCGCAGGCGGACGAAGCAGCCTGCCGATCGATCAAGTCGGTAGTTGGGCGGACGGTGCGCGCGATCAGCAAATCATGGTCTTCAACGCGCCGCCCGACCAGGCCGCCTGCCGAGGCTTGCCGCCCGGTCTGACGCCGCTCAAACGGCTGCTCACTGCCGCGGTGATCGAGGAGGGCCAGGTGCGAATGATCGTCGGCATCGGCAACAAGACCTGCGACTACGACGATTACGATTGCGTGACCGCCCAGATGCTGGGCAACGACATCTGGCGCATCATTCGCCGCGTACGCGCCGAAGCGACACTGCAACAAAAACTCTCTGAACTGATCGTGCTCAACGCGCGCCTGGACGAGACCAACAACAAGCTGCTGCAGTCCGAAAAGCTGGCGTCGATCGGTCAGCTGGCGGCCGGCGTCGCGCACGAGATCAATAACCCGATCGGCTACGTGACGTCCAATCTCAACTCGCTGGCCGGCTACCTCAACGACCTGCTGGCCATCGATGAAGCCTATCGGGAGATCGACGAGCGCTTTGGCAACGCCATGCCGCAGGCCTTCGAGCGCGCCCATCGGCTCAAGAACGAAGCCGACTACAGCTTCATCATCGGCGACATTCACCACCTGATCGACGAGTCGCGCCAAGGTCTCGACCGCGTCGGGAAAATCGTTCGTGACCTCAAGGACTTCTCGCGCGTCGGCGCCACCGGCTGGCAACTGGCCAATCTCCACGAAGGACTCGAAAGCACGCTCAACATCGTCTGGAACGAGATCAAATACAAAGCCAAGGTCGAGCGCGACTATGGCGAGCTGCCCGAGATCAACTGCATTCCCGCGCAGATCAACCAGGTGTTGATGAACCTGCTGACCAATGCCGCGCAGGCGATCACGGCAGCGGGGCGCATCGTACTGCGCAGCCGCTGCGAGGGCCGCTCGGTGTGGATAGAAGTTGAAGATAATGGGATCGGCATCGCCGCTGAAAACCTCGAGCGCATCTTCGAACCTTTTTTCACCACCAAACCGATCGGTCAGGGTACCGGCCTCGGACTTTCGCTGTCCTGGGGAATCGTCCAGCGCCATCATGGCAAGATCGAAGTTCATTCGACTCCAGGCCACGGCACGACTTTCCGCGTCACCCTGCCAATCGACCCGCAAGCGCCTGCCGAGTCCGACCACGAGGCCGTGTCATGAATGAGCAAACACCAAGGGTGGCATCGCTGCTGCTCGTCGATGACGAACCGAGCATCCTGTCGTCGTTGCGGCGGCTATTGAGGACCGGCGGCTACCAGATTCATACTGCCGAAAGCGGCCGCGCCGGGCTCGACATTCTTGAACGCGAACCGATCGACCTGGTGATCTCCGACATGCGCATGCCCGAGATGGACGGCGCGACTTTTCTTGAGCAGGTGCGCGAGCGCTGGCCAGCGACCACGCGTATCCTGCTGACCGGCTACGCCGACATCAGCTCGACGATCGCTGCGATCAACCGCGGCGAGGTCTATCGCTACGTCGCCAAACCGTGGGACGACAACGACCTGCTGCTGCTTGTTCGTGACTCGCTCGAAAGCGCTCGCCTGCGCAACGAAAACACCCGCCTGCAGGCCTTGACCCAGAGCCAGAACGAGCAATTGAAGAGCCTCAACGCCAGTCTCGAAGACAAGGTCGTTCAACGCACCGCCGAAATCGAGCAGATCAACAGTTTTCTCAACCTCGCCAACGACCGGCTCAAGCAGAATTTTCTGGTTTCGATCAAGGTCTTTTCCGGCCTCATGGAACTGCGCGGCGGCGTGATGGCCGGCCACTCGCGCCGGGTCGCCGATCTGGTGCGCAAACTGGCGCGTCGCCTCGGCGTCGATCCCAAAGCGCAACAGGATTTTTTCTTCGCCGCGCTATTGCACGATATCGGCAAGATCGGATTTCCCGACAGTCTGCTCGCGCGACCGGTCGCCAAAACCACCGGCGACGATCTGGCGCGCTACCGCAAACACGCACAGGCGGGCGAATCAGCGCTGATGCCGTTCGATGAACTCAAGGACGTTTCGAAAATCGTCCGTTGGCACCACGAACGCTATGACGGGCAAGGCTTCCCCGACGGCTTGCAGGGACCCGAGATCCCGCTCGGCGCGCGCCTGCTGGCCGTGGTCAACGATTACGACGGCCTGCAGATCGGTACGCTGACCGAGAAGCGCATGACGACCGACGAAGCCAAGGCGGCGATCGTTGCCGCCCGCGGCAAACGCTACGACCCACAGATCGTCGATGCCTTTGTCGAGCTGCTCGACAGCCTGGGGCAGGAAATCGTGCACGAAAAAGCGGTGTCTCACGCCGACCTCAAGGTCGACATGCTGCTCTCGCGCGACCTGGTGAGCCGCGAAGGCGCGCTGCTGCTCTCGGCCGACACCGTTCTTAACGTCCATCTGATCAAACAGATTCAGGAGTATGCGCGCCGCGAAGACCACGCCATCATGACCTACATCCGCACCAATTGAGAGAGAGATGCGATGAAACGAATCCTCATCATCGACGACGACGAAGACATCCTCAAGGCCTTGCGCCGCCTGTTTTCTCTGACGCCGTGTACGGCCGGAGAGCAGACCTTCCAGCTGACTTCCGATGTCTTCGTTTCGCCGCAACTGGCTCTGGAAAAGGCACGGCATACCGCCTACGACCTGGTCATCTCGGACTATCGAATGCCGGCGATGAACGGCGTTCAGTTGCTCAAAGCCTTCCGCGAAATTCAGCCCGAGGTGCCGCGTTTGATCCTCTCCGGCTACGCCGACCTCAACGGACTGATCGACGCCATCAACGAGGCCGGTATCAGTCGCTTCATCGCCAAGCCGTGGAACGATTACGAACTGCTGTCGACGATCGGCCAGGTACTGGCGCTGCACCAGCTGACCCAGGAGAACCAGCGGCTGGCCGACCAGGCGCGGCTCGCGCAGGGCAGTATTTCGGCCGAGGAGATCGAACGCAAGCGCCTGGAAGCCGTCGAACCCGGAATCACCAAGGTCAACTGGGGCCCGGACGGATCGGTGCTGCTCGACGAGTCACTGCTCGACCACAACTAGATCGAAGGACAGAAAACCCGCCATGTCGCTCCCTTCAGCCTGCCGCAAAAAAAGAGGTGTCGCATGAGTGACGAGCTCGCGACAGCCTACGATGCGCTCGGTTGCCTGGTGCTCGGCATCGACCGGCAGGCCAAGGTCGGTTTCATCAATCGCTTCGGCCTGGCCTTGCTCGGTTACGACGATCCGGCGCAAATCGTCGGCCAACCTTTGCACGTGCTGTTGCCGCAGGGCGATTCGCAAACCGCCGAATTGTTGGCGATCGTCAACCATCGGGAAACGCGACCGACCGACGCCATGGAAACGCAGTTGCTGCGCCGCGACGGTTCGCGCACGCCGGTTTTCTGGCACCTCGGCGGGAACACGCCTCTCGCGCCGACGCTGCTGGTCGGCTTCGACGCCAGCCTGATTCGCCAAAGCCGGGAATCCGCCGCGATGTTCCGGACGGTGGCCGACAACTACAGCGGCAGCGTCGTGATTACCGATGCGCAGCGCGTCATCGTCTATGTCAACCCGGCGCTCGCGCAGCTGTCCGGCTACCCGACGACCGAACTGATCGGCAAAACGCCATCGCTGTTCAAGTCTGGCCAGACGTCTGACGAAGTCTATTGCGACCTGTGGCAGACGCTCGCTGCCGGCGCGATCTGGAATGGCGAATTCATCAACCGTCGCCGCGACGGCGAGCTCTTTCGCGAACGCAAGACAATTGCTGCGATTGCCAATGCGCAAGGCGAGGTCGATTACTACCTCGCCATCGGCGAGGACATTTCGCAACGCCAGCGCTACCAGCAACATATCGACAAGTTGCTGGCGATCGATCAACTGACCGGCCTACCCAATCGCGCCGCCTTTCTGTCGGCGCTGGCCGAGGCGCTCGAGCGTGCGCAACGGCAGAGGATGCAGGCCACCGTGCTGCACGTCGACCTCGACGATTTCTTCGCGGTCAATGAGGCCTTCGGCACCAGCGAAGCCGATCTGGTGATCGCCGACAGCGCGCGGCTCATCAAGGGCGCCTTGCGCGCCGACGACCTGCTGGCGCGCCTGGGCAACGACAAGTTCGCGATCCTGCTCGGTCCGCATGACGAGCGGTCCGACCAGGACATCGACGAAGTCGCCGCGCGGGTACTGGCGGCGATTCGTTCGCTGGTTTCGCCGGCCGGGCGACGCATTCACCTGACGGCGTCGATCGGCATCGCCGGTTATCCGCGCGATGGCGACCAGGCCAGCGATCTGCTGAGCCACGCCCTGCATGCCACCGAACAGGCCAAAACAGCCGGCGGCAACCTGTTCTGTCGCTTCGATGCATCGGCCGCCGGCATCGCCAGCGGGCGACGCGATTTGCTCAACGACCTGCCACAGGCGATTGAAGGCGATCAACTGCTGCTCCACTTTCAACCGCAATTGAGCCTTTTCTCGGGCGCCATCATCGGGCTTGAGGCACTGGTCCGCTGGCAGCACCCGCAGCGCGGCCTGCTGCTGCCCAGCGAGTTCATCGCGCTCGCCGAACAAAGCGCCCACGTCGTCGCCATCGGCGAATGGGTGTTGCGCGAGACCTGTCGGCAGATGCGCGCCTGGCTCGACGCTGGCCTGCCACCAGTCAAAGTCGCGATCAACCTCGCCGCGCGTCATTTCCTGGTGCCGGGGCTGTCAGCAACGATCGCCGACGCGCTGCAGCGCGAGCGCCTCGAAGCGCGCTTCCTCGAAATAGAAATCACCGAAGGCGCGATGATGCAGGATGTGCTCGGTGCGATTCGCTGTACGACGCAACTGAAGGCTTTGGGCGTTCGTCTGTCGCTTGACGATTTCGGCACCGGCTATTCGTCGCTCGCCTACCTTTCGCGTTTTCCGATCGACGTCGTCAAGATCGACCAGTCGTTCATCCGCGACATCACCAGCAATCCGGTCAATGCGGCGATCGCCCAGGCGACCATCGCGATGTCGCACAAGCTGGGCAAGACCGTGCTCGCCGAAGGCGTCGAAAGCGAGGAGCAGATGCAATATCTGCGGCGCAGCGAATGCGATCAGATGCAAGGCTTTTTCTTCTCGCGCGCGCTGCCCGCCGCCGACATCGCGCGCCTGCTGCACAGCGGCGCATTGATGGCGCTGTCCGGAGGGCCAGGCCCGCACACGCGCGGCACCGTGCTGCTGGTCGACGACGAAGCCAACGTGCTGTCAGCGCTCAAACGCACGCTGCGCCGCGAAGGTTACGACATTCTGACCGCCAATAGCGCGACCGAAGGGTTCTCGCTGCTCGCCCGCAACAACGTCCAGGTCATCGTCTCGGATCAACGCATGGCCGAAATGAACGGAACCGAATTTCTGTCGCGCGTCAAGAACCTCTATCCTGAAACCGTGCGCATGGTCCTGTCGGGCTATTCGGAAATTTCGGTGGTCACCGACTCGATCAATAGGGGCGCGGTCTACCGTTTCCTGCTCAAGCCCTGGGACGACGAAAAGCTCAAAGAGGAAATCAGCAGCGCGCTGCGTCACTGGCGAGAACTCTACGGGCCCAAAGAGCGCTTGTAGGTATTAACCGAGAACCAACGTGGAAGAAAAACGTTCAGTAGAGCAGATCATTCAAGCGCGCGTGCTGGTCGTCGACGACGATCCGATTTTGCGCACCCAGATCAAGCGTCTGGCCAGCCAGTTCGTCTCGGAAATCCGGCTCGCCGCCGATGGCGTCGAAGGTCTCGAAATTTGGCGCCAATGGCAGCCCAACGTGGTCGTCACCGACATCTTCATGCCGCGCATGAGCGGTCTGGAAATGAGCGCGGCGATCAAGGCCGGCGACCCTGACGCGCAGATCATCGTGATCACCTCCGACGACGACGGCGACAGCCTGCGGCGCGCGCTCGAGATCGGCGTCGAACGCTATATTTCCAAGCCGGTGGACATGCACCTGCTGGCCGACGCCATCAGCAAATGCGTTCGCGACCAGCAGCAGACCGAGGACCTGCGCCTCACGCGACAGGTGGCGGCACTCACCGAAGCGCTGCAGCAGCAACTGTGGGAGAAGCTGCGCGCCGAAGAGGCGCTGAACCAGGAGAAAGCCGAGCAACGGGTTCTCATCAACCGCCTCGAAGAAGCGCACAATCAGCTGCTGCAATCGGAAAAAATGGCGTCGATCGGGCAACTGGCCGCCGGTGTCGCGCACGAGATCAACAACCCGATCAGCTACGTCAACTCCAACCTCGGCGCCTTGCAGCAGTACGTCGGCAAGCTCTTGCAACTGATCGCCGGCTACGAGCAGCACGACGCCGAACTGCCCGGCGCCAGCCGCGACACGCTCGACGCGCTCAAACGCGAGATCGACCTCGACTATCTGCGCAACGACGTCGGCGACCTGCTTGCCGAGTCGCTCGGCGGCCTGCAGCGCGTCAAGCGGATCGTTCAGGACCTCAAGGATTTTTCGCACGTCAGCGACAGCGAAATGCAGTGGGCCAATCTTGAGAACGGTCTCGAAAGCACGCTCAACGTCGTCGGCAACGAGCTCAAGTACAAGGCCGAGGTGGTCCGCGACTACGGTCACCTGCCCGAGATCGAGTGCATCCCGTCGCAGCTCAACCAGGTTTTCATGAACCTGCTGGTCAATGCCTCGCAGGCGATCGCCGAACACGGCGTGATCACCCTGCGCACACGGCAAGAAGGCGATCAGGCGTGCCTGGAAATTTCCGACACCGGTTCAGGCATCCCGCCGGAAATCATCAACCGGATCTTCGACCCCTTTTTCACCACCAAGCCGGTCGGCACCGGCACCGGCCTCGGCCTGTCGATCACCCACGGCATCATCCGCAAGCATGGCGGACGAATCGAAGTGTCCAGCGAAATCGGCAAAGGCAGCACCTTCCGCATCGTGCTGCCGATCCGGCAGAACGAGCCCGAACTGCCGGCCTGAGACGCGCATCAAAAGGTGATCCTGACGGGGCATGCCCGGCAAGCTGCGTGCTGCTTGGCGTCCACGGCAGGCATCGCCAGGATGCCCGTGCCTATTGGCCCGCAGGGGCGAGTTCATTCGCCCGCCAGGCACTCGACGACTTGAGGATGGCTGAGAAAATCCTGCCAGCTTGATTCCAATTTCGGGATCAGTTCGACGGCGCGCGCGATATCGCAGTGGATTCCGGCCTGCTCGATCTCGAGCGCGCTGGCGCTGATCCCCGCTGCGCACAGGTTGGCCGCCGCGCCCTTGATGAAATGCGCGGCCGAGCGCACCTGCGCGCCATCGCCGCCAGCAATCGCCGTCTTGAGCTTTTCGATATCGCCGGGCGTATTGTCGACGAACATCTGCACCAGCGTCGCCGCCAGTTCGGCATCGCCCATCATCAGCTTGAGGAAGTCCGAATACTTGAAGACCGTCGCCGGATCGTTTTCCGGCGCCGAGCGGTCAACGACGGAACTCAACCATTGCCGCAGCAACAGCGCCAGCTTGTCGATCGCCAGCGGCTTGCCGAGGTAGTCGTCCATTCCGGCGGCCAGGCACTTCTCGCGGTCGCCGCTGCCGACGTGCGCGGTCATCGCGATGATCGGCGTGGCCATCCCGGCGGCACGCAATCGTCGCGTCACCTCGTAGCCGTCCATTTTCGGCATGTGGCAATCCATCAGAATCAGATCATGCTTGCCGCGCATCGCGACCGCAAGCGCCTCTTCCCCATCGATCGCGCGGTCGACATTCTGGTAGCCGAGCTTGCTCAGCACGCCCTGCATCACCATCATGTTGACCGGGTTGTCTTCGACCACCAGCAGGCGGGCGGCGCAGTTGGCGGCCGGCCGATCAAGGTCTGCCGTCGGCGGTGACGGCGAAGCCCCACCAACGGCCACGGCGTCGACGTCAGTTGCCGGTTCGAGCGCGACCTCCAGGCTGAAGGTGGTTCCCTGATTTTCCCGGCTGTCGACCCGGAGGGTCCCCGCCATCAACTCGACCAGCTGCCGGGTAATCGACAGACCGAGCCCGGTGCCGCCGTATTTTCGCGTCGTCGACGAATCGGCCTGCTCGAAGGGTGCGAAGATCCTTTCGAGCTGGTCGCTGGCAATGCCGATTCCCGTATCCTCGACCTCGATATGCAGCATTACCCGCCCCTCTCGTTCGATGCCGCGCGCAACGCGCAAGGCGATCTTTCCGGCGGCGGTGAACTTGAGCGAATTGCCGATCAGATTGGTCAGGATCTGGCGCAGGCGGCCCGGATCGCCGCGCAACTGCTGCGGAACGTCAGGATCGAGCTGCCAGGAAAATTCGAGGCCAAGCTCGGCGGCGCGCAGGCCATTGAGCTCGGCGATCTCCTCGAGCAGCGTCGGCAAGTTGAAAGCTATCGTCTCGAGCGTGAGCTTCTGCGCCTCGATTTTCGAAAAATCGAGAATGTCGTTGATGATCGTCAGCAAGGCCTCTGAACTCGAACGGATGATTCCCAGATAACGCCGCTGCGCGCTGTCCAGACGGGTATCGAGCAGCAGCGTGGTCATTCCCATGACGCCGTTCATCGGCGTGCGGATTTCGTGCGACATCATCGCCAGAAACGACGCCTTGGCCTGATTGGCCGCTTCGGCCTTTTCGCGCGCGGCGATCAGATCCTGCTCGATGCGGATGCGCGGCGTGATGTCGTTGAAACTGAATACGCGGCCGATGATCCGCTCGTCGAGGTACTGCGGTAGCGACCGGCATTCGAAGACCCGACCGTCGGTGAGCGTAAACAGGTCGTCGCTTTGCTGATCGTCGACGATCTCGCGCAGACGAGCGCGGCAGGCTTCGCTACCTTCGACCTGAGCGCTGATGCAGTCGAGGATCGCCGCGTCGTCGCGCGTGAGCAGCAAGTCCTCGGGCAGCTGCCACATGGCGCTGAACAAGCGGTTCATATTGGCGATCCGCCCCTGCCAGTCGATCACCAGGATGCCGTTGCCGGTCGATTCGAGCGTCGCGCGCAGTTGCGAAGTCGCCTGCGCCAGATCGTCCTCGACGCGCGGTTCATCATGAACTTCGCGCGCCTGCACCAGCAGCCAGCGCCGGCCCTGCTGCTCGACGACCTTGACCGACTTGGTCGCCGTGCGCATCGTGCCGTCGGCGCACAGATACAGCCCTTCGAGCGATTCGATGTCGGCCAGCCGGCCGTTGCGCACGTCTTCCCAGTAAAAGGCGTCCTGCAGCGCGCATTCGACGTCGAGAATCGTCTTCTCGAGCAGTTCGTCGGCGCTATACCCGAGGCTCTGCACGGCGACCCGGTTGGCCATCACGATGCACAGGCTGTCCGGGTCGACCAGCAGAATCATCTGTTCGGCGTAGTCCAGAGCGAGTCGTTCCAGGCTCATTTTTTCGCAATGTCCTTGCTCGGCGTACTGGCGTCGAAGTAATAGCTGACCTGTTGGCGCGGACTTAAGTAGGCGAAGATTTCGCGCGGCAGCTGCGCCGGCCGGATGGCCTTGGCGATGTTGACGTCACCGTCGCTGTCCATATCGACCAGAATGGCTTCCTCGCGCGGGACCTGGGCATCGTAGACCACCACCATCGGCTTCATCGGC
Source organism: Pseudomonadota bacterium (assembly GCA_018262095.1). Taxonomy (GTDB): domain Bacteria; phylum Pseudomonadota; class Gammaproteobacteria; order Burkholderiales; family Rhodocyclaceae; genus Propionivibrio. The sequence goes on along the minus strand of JAGTRW010000009.1, from coordinate 80,693 downwards.
CGCGTGGTGTTGATCGTCGCGACCATGCCGATCAAACCATTGGAGAGTTGAACGATGGTTCCCGGCGGATAGACGCCGAGACAGCGAACGAAGATCTGCAGGAACCTGGGGTCGAACTTGGCGCGCAGCCGCGCGAACATGGTCGCCAGCGCCTCGTGCGGCGTCAGCGCGGTCGCGACATTGAGCGGATTGCACAGTTCGTCGTAATAGTTGGCGATGGCGACGATTCGCGCCAGCAGATTGATCGCCTCGCCCTTGTGCTTGTGCGGATAGCCGCTGCCGTCGAAAAGCTCGTGGTGCTCGGCGATGATCGGCAGCGTGCCGCGCGGAAACTTGAGCCGCTCGGCAAGCTCGACGCCGTACTGACAATGCAGCTCGAAGTAGTTGCGCTCGGCGGGCGTCAGCGGCTCGGTCTTCAGCAAGATCCGGGTCGGAATTTCCTGGCGCCCCAGATCATGAAACAGCGCGCCCATGCCCAAGGCCTGAACCGCCTCCTGCGGCAGCTTGATGTCGCGCGCCATCATCAGCGACAGCATGGTGACGTTGAGCGAATGGAAATACAGTTCCTCGCCACCGATCTTGTCACCCATCACGTGAATGGCCAACTCAGGCGCCGAGAGAATCGAATCGGCGATCTGATCGACCAGCCGGCTCGCCTGTTCGATGGTTTCCGCCGGATGGGTGAAGAGGTTCTTTTCGACGTCGTGAATCGTCTTGGCCGTATCGACAAAAGCGGTTTCGATTCGCGCCGCCGATTCGCGTTGCAACTTGATCTTGGCGATCAACGCGCGCTTGGCGGCGAGCGCCGGATGTTCCTTGAGCAGCGGCGGCGGCACGCCCTCGGCGTCTTTTTTCGCTTCGGCCGCAGCCGGCGTCAAATCGCTGCGCGCCGGATCGTAGCGCAGCCGGGCAAGGCCCAGGCTGCGAATGACCGCGATCTGCTCTTCGTCCTTGATCCTGAAATTATTGAAAGCGAAGGGATGCTCGAACCATTTGAGATCGAGATAGACGTGCATCCCGATCCGCAGTTGATCGATCGTGACGTATGAACTGTCGCTCTGCTGCATGACCGATACGCCTCGTCGCCGTTCGCTTTCGCCAGACGCCATCGTAGGTTTTTTTTGACTGACAAGCCACCACTAAGATGGCCCTGGCGCGGCAATGTTAAAATCGCGTCTCCGTCAAACAACGTTCGACGCGTCAATCAAGCAGGCTCGATGAATCAAAGTGACCTTGTTTCCCACCTGGTGTTCTGGCTCTATCGCCTCGACGCTTACCTGCTGACCAACGTCATCGAGGATCCGGCATGGCTGGCGCTGATCTTTTGCTGAACGAGGCCAGTTGCGGCGCTACGGACCGGCAGTGAATTGATACAAAAACAACACAAATCGTCATACGAGTCGGTCATCGGGCGAATTTGGGGTTAGAATTCTGCACCACTTTCAAGGAGCGTTTTGATGATCACCCCCGTTGCCCGCGGCTGCTTCGCGGCCCTCGTCTTATCCATGACCGCGCTGCCCGCCTCGGCTGGCGAACTGGTAATGGTCGCCGGCATCCCGCTTGACTTCATTCTCTTCGCACTGACGCTGCTCGGTGTGGCGCTGTTTCACAACCAGACACTCTACGTCGGCCTCACCGGACTGGTGACGATCACCCTCTACAAGCTGCTGTTTACCGGCTTCAAGACCGGCGACGGCCTCGCCGGACTGGTCGGCCACTTCGGGCACGAATGGGTGGTTCTCGCCAACCTGTTCTGCCTGCTGATGGGCTTCGCGCTGCTCTCGCGCCACTTCGAAAAGAGCCACGTCCCGACGATCCTGCCCAAGTACCTGCCCGAAGACTGGAAAGGCGGCTTCGTGCTGCTGGTGATGGTCTTCGTGCTCTCGAGCTTCCTCGACAACATCGCCGCCGCGCTGATCGGCGGCGCGATGGCGCACCAGCTGTTCAAGGCCAAGGTCCATGTCGGCTACCTGGCGGCGATCGTCGCCGCGTCCAACGCCGGCGGATCGGGATCGGTGGTCGGCGACACGACGACGACGATGATGTGGATCGACGGCATCAGCCCGGCCGACGTCTTCCACGCCTACGCCGCCGCGGTCGTCGCGCTGTGCATCACCGCCTACTTCGGCGCCAAGCAGCAGCACGCCTATTCGCCAATGATCAAGCATGTACACAGCAATGTCCGGGTGGACAAGGCGCGCGTCGGCATCGTCGTGCTGATCCTGGTCTTCGCGATCGTCACCAACATCGTGATCAACGTCAAATACACCGCGCTGGCCGACGTCTTCCCGTTCATCGGCGTCGCCGTCTGGGCAGCGATCCTGCTCTCGGTGCCGGTGCGCCGCCCGGACTGGGAACTGCTGCCGGAAACGTTCAAGGGATCGATCTTCCTGCTCTCGCTGGTGACCTGCGCGTCGATGATGCCGGTCGAACAACTGCCGCCGGCGTCGGCGATGGCTGCGCTGTCCCTGGGCTTCGTCTCGGCGGTCTTCGACAACATCCCGCTGACCGCGCTGGCGCTCAAGCAGGGCGGCTACGACTGGGGCGTGCTGGCCTACGCGGTGGGCTTTGGCGGTTCAATGATCTGGTTCGGCTCGTCGGCCGGCGTCGCGCTGTCCAATATGTACCCGGAGGCCAAGTCGGTAGCCAACTGGCTGCGTCATGGCTGGCACGTCGCGCTGGCCTACGTCGTCGGCTTCGCCGTACTCAACTTCACGCTCGGCTGGAATCCGCATGCCGCGCACAAGACCAGCGAGGGCGTGCGCATCGAGACGATGGCACCCGAAGGGACGCCGGCAGTCAAATAGATCACCCGCGGCCCATGCAACAACGCCACCTGACGGTGGCGTTGTTGCATGCAGCCTCGGACGCGGCGCTAGCCGCAGACGGCTTACTCCGGGAACTTGGTATCGGCGTTGGGGTCTTTTTTGACGCCGGGCTTGCGTCCGCGCGCCGGCGCCGGCAGATCGCACGACAGGCGGCAACTGGTGCCTTCGATTTTCTTGCCGTCGATGAAACGCGTGACCTTGCAGCAAATCACGTCGCCCGACGCCGAGAGTTCGGCGACCTGCGTCTTAAGCTGGGTCATCGGGATATCGAGCGCGAGTGAGATATCGGCGTCGAGTTGCTCGCCGTTGGTTCTCAGATATTTAAGAATGGATGCGTTCATTTGGGTATCCCCACCGTGCTTTAGGAAAAAGGTCGCCAGTTTGCGCCTTAATTGGCGCGCTGGCAATTAAGTCGTTGGCGATCAAGGGCATTTTTGCTCCAGAACCGGCGTCTGAATCGATAAAATAGCGCCTCATCACCCTGCAGCCTCCTTGGAAAACTGATCGACCATGCATGCCACCCTGCCGCTTCTCGAAAAAACCGATTTCCCTGTACTGCAGCGGCGCGGCGTCGACATCCTGCAGGTCAACCTCGGCTACCGTTGCAACCAGAGCTGCCTGCATTGCCACGTCAATGCCGGACCGCAGCGCAAGGAAGCGATGGACGCCAAGACCGTCGCGGCGCTGATCGCCACCCTGGACGCCCACCGCGGAATCCGCGTGCTCGACCTGACCGGCGGCGCGCCGGAGATGAATCCGCACTTCCGCGCGCTGGTCGTCGCGGCGCGCCGCCGCGACCTCACGGTCATCGACCGCTGCAACCTGACCATCCTCGAAGAGCCCGGTTACGACGACCTCGCCGATTTTCTCGCCGCGCAGCGCGTCGATATCGTCGCTTCGCTGCCCTGCTACCTTGAGCAAAACGTCGACCAGCAGCGCGGCAAGGGCAGTTTCGCGGCCAGCATCAAGGCGCTGCAGCGCCTCAACGCGCTGGGCTACGGCGCCGCCGACGGCACGCTCAAACTCAACCTCGTCTTCAACCCGCAGGGGCCGAGTCTGCCGCCCGCGCAGGGGCCGCTGGAAGCCACCTATAAGGCGCATCTGGGGCAGCACTACGGCGTCGTCTTCAACCAGCTCTACACGCTCGCCAACATGCCGATCAAGCGTTTCGGCTCGCTGCTCGTCTCGCGCGGCTGCTTCGACGGCTACATGCAACTGCTGCGCGGCGCGCACCGCGACGAGAACCTTGAACAGGTGATGTGCCGCAATCTGCTTTCGGTCGATTGGCAGGGCGATCTCTACGACTGCGATTTCAACCAGCAACTCGGCCTGCCGATCGTTCGCGGCGAACGCCGCCTGCACCTGCGCGACCTCGCCACTCAGGGGCTCGACGGCAACGACATCCGCAGCGCCGACCACTGTTACGGCTGCACCGCCGGACAGGGATCGAGCTGCGGCGGCGCGCTCGCCGACGACGCCGCAGCGACCGTGACTGCGGCCGCCTGTGGCGCCTGATCCCGGCGCGGCCTGGCCGCGCCTGAACGCGCGGCGCGCGCTGCTGCTCGCCATCCTGCTTGGGCTGATCGCGGCGTATTCTTGCTTCGACCTCGGGCGCTTGCTGAGCCTCGACTACGTCAAGAGCCAGCAGGCGGCGATCGAGTCCTGGCGCGCCGCACAACCGCTCGTTGCGGCACTGCTCTACTTTGCTGCCTACGTCGCCTTCGCCGCCTTGTCGCTGCCCGCGTCGGCGCTCATGAGCCTGCTCGGCGGCGCGCTCTTCGGCTTGTTCTGGGGCGTGCTGCTGGCGTCCTTCGCCTCGTCGCTGGGCGCGACGCTGGCCTTCCTGGCGTCGCGCTTCGTGCTGCGCGACTGGGTGCAGCAGCGCTACGGCAAGCAACTGCGTTTCATCAATTGCGGAATCGAGCGCGACGGCGTCGCCTATCTCTTCACGCTGCGCCTGGTGCCGGTTTTCCCCTTCTTCATCGTCAACCTGCTGATCGGGCTGACGCCGTTGCCGACCTGGACGTTCTACTGGGTGAGCCAGACCGGCATGCTGGCCAGCGCGCTGATCTACGTCAATGCCGGAACGCAGCTCGCGCAAATCGAAACGCTGTCGGCAATCGTCTCGCCGACGCTGCTCGTCTCCTTGGCGCTGCTCGGCCTGCTGCCGCTGATCGGCCGAAAAATCACCAACGCCATCGCGGCGCGCAAGGGCTAGACGCGGCAGTAGATTGAAAATGGACCACCGTTTTCGCACAAGGTCGTAGAATCAGCGCTGGTCGTTTCCCGGATTCCACGACACCGCCCATGCTTGAGCTTCAGAACATCAATCACCTGGCGCTGATCGGCAGCCTGCTGCAGCAGATGTGCGTCTATCTGGTGATTGCCTACATGCTCTCCAAGACGCCGCTGTTCGCGCCGCTGATGCAGGTCACCGTGCGACTGCCCGACAAGCTCGTCTGCTATCTCGTTTTTTCGGCGTTCTGCATCATGGGCACTTACCTCGGCTTCCAGATCGAGGGCGCGATCGCCAACACGCGCGCCATCGGCGCGGTGCTCGGCGGCATCCTCGGCGGGCCGGTCGTCGGCCTGGCCGTCGGACTCACCGGCGGGCTGCACCGTTACTCGCTGGGCGGTTATACCGACACCGCCTGCGCGGTATCGACCACCGTCGAGGGCTTGATCGGCGGCTACCTGCATCTCTTCCTGCTCAAGCGCCATCGCGCCGACCGTCTGCTCAGCCCGTTGATCGCACTGGGCGCGACGCTTTTTGCCGAAATATCGCAGATGGCGATCATCCTGCTGCTGGCCAGGCCGTTTGACGACGCGACGCGGCTGGTCGCGCATATCGCGCTGCCGATGATCGTCACCAACTCGGTCGGCGCCGCGCTCTTCATGCGCCTGATCCTCGACCGCCGCGAAACACTCGAGAAGTACTCGATCGCCTTTTCGGCCAAGGCGTTGCGCATCGCCGAACGTTCCGTCGGCGTGCTGCTGCAGGGCTTCAACGAGCACAACTGCACGCGCCTGGCGCAGATCGTGCGAGAGGAAACCGGCGTCGGCGCGGTAGCCATTACCGATTGCGAAAAACTGCTCGGTTTTGTCGGGATCGGCGCCGACCACCATCTGCCGGGAACGCCGATTTCGTCGCCGCATACCTTTTATGCGATCGCCCACAACGAAGTCGTCTATGCCGACGGCGCGACGATCGCCTATCAGTGCTCGGTGTCCAAGGACTGCAAGCTCGGTTCATCCTTGGTCATTCCGCTGCGCGGCGAGGGCAACCGCGTATTCGGAACGATCAAGCTCTACGAGCCCAAGAGCAAATTCTTCTCGTCGCTCAACCGCACGCTTGGCGAAGGCATCGCGCGGCTGCTCTCCAACCAGGTGCTGGCGGGAACGATCGAGGAGCAGAAGCGGCTGCTGGTACAGGCCGAAATCAAGCTGTTGCAGGCGCAGATCAATCCGCACTTCCTGTTCAACGCGCTCAACACGCTGGCCGCGATCATCCGCCGCGACCCGGAAGCGGCGCGCAGCATCGTGCAATACCTGTCGACCTTCTTCCGCAAGAGCCTCAAACGAGTCAGCGACGAATCGACGCTCAAGGACGAGATCGAACACGTCGATGCCTATTTGCGAATCGAGCTGGCGCGCTTCGCCGGGCGGCTCGACGTCGAGTTCGCCGTCGCCGACGACTTGCTGCACCTGCGCCTGCCGACTTTTTCGCTGCAGCCGATCGTCGAGAACGCGATCAAGTACGGCATTTCGCAGATGCTCGAACCGGGAAAAATCACCATCAGCGCCGAGCGTCAGGGCGACGGGCTGACGATCGTCATCGAAGACAGCGCCGGTCTCTACAAACCCAAGCCCGACGGCGACGGGCTGGGGATGAACCTGGTCGATCGGCGAATCAAGATCCGTTACGGCGCCGCCTACGGCATCGACGTGACCTGCCAACCCGAGCGCTGGACACGGGTCACCATCCGCGTTCCGGTCGAAGAGGAACTCGTCGCATGCTGAGTGCGCTGATCATTGACGACGAAGCACCGTCGCGCGAAGAACTCAAGGCGCTGCTCGCCACCGCGCCCGACGTCGAGATCGTCGGCGAATGCAGCAATGCCGTCGAAGGACTGTCGGCGATCCACCGCCTGCGCCCCGACGTCGTTTTTCTCGACATCCAGATGCCGCGCGTTTCCGGCCTCGAAATGGTCTCAATGATCGAGCCGTCGGCGCTGCCGCACATCGTTTTCGTCACCGCCTACGACGAGCACGCGCTCAAGGCCTTCGAGGAACACGCCGCCGACTATCTCTTGAAACCGATCGATCCGCAACGCCTTGAGAAGACCCTCGACTGGCTGCGCGCCGGCAAGCGCCCCGCGGCGACCGCTTTTCCGGGCGCCGACAGCCCCTTGCGGCAGATTCCGTGCATTACGCGCAACCGCATCGTGCTCATCGCGCTCGAAGACGTTGAATACGTCAACACCGACGTCTGCGGCGTACAGGTCGTCGCCATGAACAAACAGGGCGTCACCGAGCTGACGCTCAAGATATTGCAGGAACGCACCGCCTTGGTCCATTGCCATCGCCAATACCTGATCAACCTCGCCCAGATCGCCGAGATCGAGCTGCTCGACAACGGCGCCGCTGAAATCGTCACGCAGAGCGGCAAGCGGGTCCCGGTCAGCCGCCGCTACCTGCGTGAAATCAAGGACAAGTTGCTGATTTCCTGACGCGTTCGTGCACCGCTCAACCCATTCTGGATACCGTTCAAACCTGCGGGCAACCGCTCGCCAGATAGTCAGCTCGAGCGACGGACAAGACGTTACATTCCAGCCTGCACTCATGCAGGAGCCGTTCGACCCGCAGCATCGCTCTCCGGCACGTGCATGGTTCAATTTGGGGTTGCACACCAATAAAGGGGAAATAGATGAATTCATTGACGTTGATTTTTGTGTCGGCATGCGTATTCGCCATTGCCTACCGCTTCTACGGCATCTTCCTGGCCCAAAAGGTCATGAATCTGCGCGCAGAACGGGAAACGCCGGCCGTGACCATGGAAGACGGTCACGACTATGTCAAGACCAACAAGTACGTGCTGTTCGGTCACCACTTTGCGGCCATCGCCGCCGCCGGACCGCTGCTCGGGCCGGTGCTCGCCGCGCAGTTCGGCTTCATGCCGGGCGCGCTGTGGATTCTGATCGGCTGCGTGCTGGCCGGCGGCGTCCACGACATGGTCGTGCTGTTCGCCTCGGTGCGCCATAAAGGCCGCAGCCTGTCGGTGATCGCCGAAACCGAGGTCGGCAAGGTCGCCGGCAAAGTGGCATCGGTCGCCATCCTGTTCATCCTGATCCTGACGCTCGCCGGACTCTCGATCGCCGTCGTCAACGCGATGTTCAACAGTCCGTGGGGAACGTTCACGGTGTTCGCGACGCTGCCGATCGCGATGATCATGGGCATTTACATGCACAACATCCGTCCCGGCGATGTCAAGGGAATGAGCATCATCGGCGTCGTCCTGCTGATCGTCTCGCTTTATGTCGGCCCCTACGTCGCTGCCGATCCGGTGCTGGCCAAGATGTTCACCTTCACCAAGAAGGAACTGGCGATCATCATTCCGGCCTACGGCTTCGTCGCTTCGGTGCTGCCGGTGTGGTTCCTGCTGGTGCCGCGCGATTACCTGTCGACCTACCTCAAGATCGGCACCATCGCCGCGCTGGCGCTGGGCATCGCCTTCGTCCATCCCGAACTGCACATGCCGGCGATCACGCCTTACTTCTTCGGCGGCGGCCCGGTCATTCCAGGCGCAGCCTTCCCGTTCCTGTTCATCACCATCGCCTGCGGCGCGCTGTCCGGTTTCCACGCCATCATCGGCTCGGGAACGACGCCCAAGATGATCGCCAACGAGAAGGACATCCTCTTCGTCGGTTACGGCGCGATGCTGACCGAAGGTTTCGTCGCCATCATGGCACTGATCGCCGCGTGCGTTCTGGTTCCGGCCGATTACTTCGCGATCAATGCGGCGCCCGCCGCTTTTGGCAAGTTGGGCCTCGCCGTCGTCGATCTGCCGCGCCTGGCCGCCGAAGTTGGCGAACAGCTCCAAGGACGTCCGGGCGGTGCGGTTTCGCTGGCCGTCGGCATGGCTTACATCTTTGACGCGGTGCCGCTCTTCAAGGGCATGATGGGTTACTGGTATCACTTCGCGATCATGTTCGAAGCCGTTTTCATCCTGACCGCCGTCGATGCCGGCACCCGCGTTGGCCGCTATCTGCTGCAGGAAATGCTGGGCAAGGCCTACGCGCCATTTGCCGACAACTCCTGGACGCCGGGAATCATCATCACCAGTGCGCTATTTACCGGAGCCTGGGGTTACCTGGTCTATACAGGCGACATCTCGACCATCTGGCCGCTCTTCGGCATGGCCAACCAGTTGCTCGCCGCCACCGCGCTGATCATCGGTACCACCATGCTGATCCGGCTGGGCAAGGCGAAATACGCCTGGGTCACGGCAGCTCCCGGCCTGCTGGTCTTCCCGGTCGTGATGTGGGCTGGGTACCTCAACATCACCGGCAACTATCTGCCCAAGCAGCTCTACCTGCTGACGACGATGTCGGGCGTCCTGATGGTCCTGATCACCATCGTCTTCATCGGGGCATTTGCTCGCTGGTACGAACTGCTCAAGATTGAAAAACTGGTGACCGACAAGTTCGGCGACAAGGTCCTGGCGTTGGTTACCGACTAAAGACCCCGAACCAGCCTTGACAAGGCCAGCGTCCCAGGCGGGATTGCTGGCCTTTTTCTGCGCCAATTTCGCTGCCAACACGAACTATCGCGGCCAGACAGAGTCTGATCTCGCGTCGATTCGACCTGACCTGTCTTGCTTTTTGGATTGAGGATCATGATTACCATCTCCGAAGACGCACTGGCTCTCATTGAAGAGAAGCAATCGCCGCTCTTCATCGACATCCCGCATGCCGTCAGCGGCTGCTGTTTCGATATAACGGATTGCCCGTCGATCAGCTTTGGCGAACCGGTGAAGCTCGCCGACTATACGAAGCAAACGCTGCAGAACGCCACCGTCTATGTGCCCCGATGTTTTCCGCAAGACGGCAGCCATGTCATTCGCACCCGGAGTTTTTTTGGCTTCAAGCGGCTGGTGCTCAGTGGTTGGCGTTTGATCTGACTTAACCGCAAGCGCTCGCGGGGCTTGACTGACTAGCGACGCGGCGGATAGATCTGGCGACCGGCATCCTTGATATCGCGCCGCAACTGACGCCGCTCCTCGGGCGACATGCGCTGCGGTCGCGGCGTTTCGCTGCCGCGCTTGGCGTAAGGCCGCTTGGCGTCACGCGGACTACGCGGCGCTGACGCCGCCGAGACAGCACCCTGCCGCGGTTTTTCACGAACGTCCGCCGAATTTGATGAGCTCTGCGATGCAGCCTGGCTTGAACTCTGCGCGTAGGCCTGCGACGCGCACAGCATCCCCGACAGGGCCAAAGCCAGCACCGCCGCAAAACTGCCGCTGATCATCCGCTTGACCGAAAGCATCACAAGCTGCTTCTCCACACCCTGATTTTCTGCGCCGATTGCCGTTCATGGCCGTGCTCAGCGACCGGCCGCGCGCCGCAGCAAGCGCCGATTACCCGACCCAGCCATACACGCCGCATTGTGCACCGCTTCAACAGCTCGTGGACTCTCGGCGGCCTTGCCGGCCGCCCGGAAAAATGGCGTTCGAGCCTGCGGCAACAGGGATTGGCGCCGGTATCGCTAGTTTGTAAGAATTTGTATCAGTGCTCACTGATGGTACAAGGCGTCGCAACTCGCGCAGCAGCGCCAAAGCGATTGCGTGGAACGCCCCCCCTGCCAAGCCGTATTGACGTTATTGGCCGCCATCGCCTGGGGGCCCCTCGGCGCATTGCAATTGCACAAGACCGGCCACTCGGCAAGCAGCGCCGACACCTAATGACATCAGGTCAATTTCCGCCTTTACGTTTTCTTGACGCGACCGCCCCATCTCTTGTCAACGTCTTGATGGGCCAGCCGCCATCATGATCGTGTCGCAATTAACGCAAGGGAAAAAACCATGGATCTCGCCTATCTTGCCGCCATCGGACTCATCTTCGCGCTGACGGTCGGTCTCGCCGCCGGCTGTGCCCGGCTGGGAGGTGCCCGATGACCTGGCTCACCATTCTCAGCGGCATCGTCGCTGCCGGCCTGCTGATTTATCTGATCGCGGCGCTGCTCAATCCGGAGGACTTTTCATGAGCTCGCATGCCTGGACTCTTCTCGGACTCTACCTCGCCGTCTTGCTGCTCACCGTCAAGCCGCTGGGCCTCTATATCGCCACGCTGATGGAAGGACGCTTCGCCTTCGGCGGCGCGATCGAACGCCCGCTCTACCGCCTCTGCGGCGTGCGCCACGATGAAGAGATGGGTTGGCTCAAATACGCTTTCGCCATCCTGCTCTTCAACGTGCTCGGCGTCGTCGCCGTCTATGCGCTGCAGCGGCTGCAACTGTGGCTACCGCTCAATCCACAGGCTTTCCCGAACGTCAGCCCGAACTCGGCGTTCAACACCGCCATCAGCTTCGTCAGCAACACCAACTGGCAAGGCTATGGCGGCGAATCGACGATGAGCTACCTGACACAAATGCTGGCGCTTTCGGTGCAGAATTTCTTCTCCGCTGCCACCGGTATTGCCGTCGTCATTGCCCTCATTCGAGGCTTTGCGCGCCATACCGCCAAGACGGTCGGCAACGCCTGGGTCGATCTGACGCGCGTCACGCTCTACCTGCTGCTGCCGCTGTCGCTCATCTTCGCGGTGTTTCTGACGAGCCAAGGCGTCATCCAGAACTTCGACGCCTATAAGGACGTGACGACGCTCGAAGTGACGCACTACGACGCGCCCAAGCTCGACACAGCCGGCCAGCCGATCAAGGACGACCAGGGCGTCGCCGTCACCGAACCCGCGCAAACGCCGACCCAGACGCTGGCCATGGGGCCGGTCGCCTCGCAGGAAGCGATCAAGATGCTCGGCACCAACGGCGGCGGCTTCATGAACGCCAACTCGGCGCACCCGTTCGAGAATCCGACGCCGCTCACCAACTTCATCGAGATGCTGGCGATCTTCCTGATCCCGGCCGCGCTGTGCTTTACCTTCGGACGGATGGTCGGCGATACCCGGCAAGGCTGGGCCGTGCTCGCCGCGATGACGCTGATGTTCGTCGTTCTGGCGGCGGCGGCGATGCATTTCGAGGCGCAGGGCAATCCGCTGCTCACCTCACTGGGCGTCGATCAGCTCGCCGGCAATATGGAAGGCAAGGAGACCCGGTTCGGTACCGCCGATTCCGGACTGTTCGCGGTGATCACCACGCTGGCCTCGTGCGGCGCGGTCAATGCCATGCACGACTCCTTCACCCCGCTGGGTGGCTTGATCCCGCTGATCGACATGCAACTGGGCGAAGTCGTTTTCGGCGGGGTCGGCAGCGGTCTCTACGGCATGCTGATCTTCGCCATCATGGCCGTCTTCATTTCCGGGCTGATGATCGGTCGCACGCCGGAGTATCTGGGCAAGAAAATCGAAACCTACGAGATGAAGATGAGCTCGATCGCCATCCTGGTGACGCCGCTGCTGGTGCTGATCGGCACCGCCATCGCCGTGCTCGCCGCCGACGGCCGCGCCGGCATCGCCAACCCGGGCGCGCATGGCTTCTCGGAAATCCTCTACGCCTTCACCTCGGCGGCCAACAACAACGGCAGCGCCTTCGCCGGTCTCTCGGCCAACACCCCCTTCTACAACGTCATGCTGGCAATCGCCATGTGGTTCGGCCGCTTCGGCGTGATCGTCCCGGTGCTGGCCATCGCCGGATCGCTGGCCGCCAAGAAGCGCCTGACCGTCACGGAGGGCACCCTCCCGACGCATGGACCGCTGTTCGTGACCTTGCTGATCGGCGTCGTATTGTTGGTCGGTCTCTTGAACTATGTGCCGTCGCTAGCGCTCGGCCCGGTGATCGAGCAGCTGTTGCTCAGCGCCGCGCACTGAGCCTGGGAGAAATGTAATGACACGCAAGACCTTTACTCTGTTTGACCCTACCCTGACCGGCCCGGCCATTGCCGAATCGTTCAGGAAGCTCAACCCGGCCGTGCAATGGCGCAATCCGGTGATGTTCGTCGTCTATGTCGGCAGCATACTGACCACCGTGCTGTGGATTTCGTCGCTGAGCGGCCAAGCTCAAGAGCGAATCGTCGAAAACCCGGGATTCATCCTCGCCGTCACGCTGTGGCTGTGGTTCACGGTGCTCTTCGCCAATTTCGCCGAGGCGCTGGCCGAAGGTCGCAGCAAGGCGCAAGCTGCTTCACTGCGCGGTCTCAAGAAGGAGACCTGGGCCAAGAAGCTGTCCGAAGCGAAATTCGGCGCGCCATGGCAGTTGGTTCAGTCCGAAGACCTGCGCCTGGGCGAGGTGATCCTGGTTGAAGCGAACGATACCGTTCCCGCTGATGGCGAAGTCATCGAAGGCGTGGCCTCGGTCGACGAATCGGCGATCACCGGCGAATCGGCGCCGGTGATCCGCGAATCGGGCGGCGACTTCTCGTCGGTGACCGGCGGCACGCGCGTGCTGTCCGACTGGATCGTCGTCAAGGTCACGGTCAATCCGGGAGAGACCTTCGTCGACCGCATGATCGCCATGGTCGAAAACGCCAAGCGCCAGAAGACGCCCAACGAAATCGCGCTGACCATCCTGCTGGTCGCGCTGACGATCGTCTTCCTGGTCGTCACCGTCACGCTGTTGCCGTTCTCGATGTTCAGCGTCGAGGTCGCGCAAAGCGGCACCCCGGTTTCCATCACGGTGCTGATTGCCCTATTGGTCTGCCTGATTCCGACGACCATCGCCGGACTGCTCTCGGCGATCGGCGTCGCCGGAATGAGCCGCATGATGCAGGCCAATGTGATCGCCACCTCGGGGCGTGCGGTTGAGGCCGCCGGCGACGTCGATGTGCTGCTGCTCGACAAGACCGGGACGATCACGCTGGGCAACCGCCAGGCGTCGGCCTTGCTGCCGGCCGACGGCGTAGCCGAAGCCGACCTCGCCGACGTCGCCCAGCTCGCCTCGCTCGCCGACGAAACGCCGGAAGGCCGCAGCATCGTCGTCCTCGCCAAGCAACGCTTTTCGTTGCGCGAACGCGACATCCACGCGCTCGATGCGCACTTCGTGCATTTTTCGGCCAACACCCGCATGAGCGGCGTCGACATGGCCGGTCGCCAGATCCGCAAGGGCGCTGCCGAAGCGATCAAGAAGCACGTCGAAGCGCTCGGCGGGAAATTTCCCAAGTCGGTCAGCGCCAGCGTCGACGCCGTCGCGCGTCGCGGCAGCACGCCGCTGGTCGTCGCCGACGGCACCAAGGTGCTCGGCGTCATCGAGCTCAAGGACATCGTCAAGGGCGGCATCAAGGAACGCTTTGCCGAACTGCGCAAGATGGGAATCAAGACCATCATGGTGACCGGCGACAATCGCGTCACCGCCGCCGCGATCGCCGCCGAAGCCGGCGTCGACGACTTTCTCGCCGAAGCGACACCGCAAGCCAAGCTGGCGCTCATTCGCCAGTACCAGGCCGAGGGCCGGCTGGTGGCGATGACCGGCGACGGCACCAACGACGCGCCGGCGCTGGCCCAGGCCGACGTCGCCGTGGCCATGAACAGCGGCACGCAGGCGGCTAAGGAAGCCGGCAACATGGTCGACCTCGACTCCAACCCGACCAAGCTGATCGAGGTCGTCGAGACCGGCAAGCAGATGCTGATGACGCGCGGTTCGCTGACCACCTTTTCGATCGCCAACGACATCGCCAAGTACTTCGCGATCATCCCGGCCGCTTTCGTGAGCACTTACCCGCAGCTTGCCGCACTCAACGTCATGGGGCTTTCCAGCCCGTCGTCGGCGATCCTCTCGGCGGTGATCTTCAACGCGCTGATCATCGTCTTCCTGATCCCGCTCGCCTTGAAAGGCGTCAAGTACCGGCCGCTCGGCGCGGCGGCGCTGTTGCGGAAAAACCTGGCGATCTACGGCCTGGGCGGCGTCGTCGTCCCGTTCATCGGCATCAAGGCGATCGATCTGGCCATATCCACGCTCGGTCTGGCTTAAATCAAGGAGAACACTCATGAAAACCTTATTACCCATGTTACGTCCGGCACTCAGCCTCTTCGTTCTGCTTGCGCTGGTGACCGGCATCGTCTATCCGCTGGCCGTCACCGCCATCGCCAAGCTCGCCTTTGCCGACACGGCCGCTGGCAGCCTGATCGTCAAGGACGGCAAAGCGGTCGGCTCGCGCCTGATCGGGCAGAACTTTGCCGACCCCAAGTATTTCTGGGGCCGGCCGTCGGCCACCTCGCCGCAGCCTTACAACGCCTCGGCCTCGGGCGGATCCAATCAGGGGCCGCTCAATCCGGCGCTGCTTGACGCCGTCAAAGCCCGCATCGAGGCCTTGAAAACGGCCGACCCCGAGAATACGCGACCGATCCCGTCCGATCTGGTGACCGCCTCGGCGAGCGGCCTCGACCCGCACATCAGCCCGGATGCCGCGCACTACCAGATCGAACGCATCGCCCGCGCGCGCCAGATTGCCCCCAGCAAGGTCAAAGCGATGGTCGAAAGAAACACAGAGGAACGCCAATGGGGTATCTTCGGCGAAGCGCGCGTCAACGTGCTCGAGCTCAATCTCGCGCTCGATAGCGTGTCGCGCTGACCTTGCGGAAGAACAGGCTTGCCCATGAATAGCGAACGCCCCGACCCCGACCGCCTGCTCGACCTCGTCAATGCCGAAGAAGCGCGCGAACAACGCGGCAAGCTCAAGATCTTCTTCGGTGCGTCGGCCGGTGTCGGCAAGACCTACGCGATGCTCGGCGACGCCCGGCAACAGTTCGCGCGGGGCGTCGATATCGTCATCGGCGTGGTCGAAACGCACGGGCGAGCCGAAACCGAAGCGATGGCCGAGGGCATCGAGCGCCTGCCGCTGCGCGACGTGCCCTACCGCGAACATGTGCTCAAGGAATTCGACCTGGACGGCGCGCTGACGCGCCGGCCGGCGGTCATCCTGATCGACGAGCTGGCGCACTCGAACGTCGCCGGATCGCGCCACCCGAAACGCTGGCAGGACGTCTGCGAACTGCTGTCAGCGGGAATCAGCGTGCATACGACGGTCAATGTCCAGCATCTCGAAACGCTCAACGATATCGTCAGCGGAATCACCGGAATTCGCGTCTGGGAGACCGTTCCCGACCGCATCTTCGATCAGGCCGACGAAGTCGTCGTCGTCGATTTCCCGCCCGACGAGCTGCTCGAACGATTGCGCCAGGGCAAGGTTTATCTGCCGCAACAGGCCGATCAGGCGGCCAGGAACTTCTTCCGCAAGGGCAACCTGCTGGCACTGCGCGAGCTGGCGCTGCGCCGTACCGCCAACCGCGTCGACGGCGAAATGCAGGCCTACCGCAGCCGCAACTCGATGCTGCCGGTCTGGCCCAACCGCGAGTCGCTGCTCGCCTGCGTCGGCCCCGGCGAAGCGGGCGAAAAGATCGTCCGTGCCTGCGCGCGCCTGGCCGCGCGCCTCGACGTACCGTGGCACGCCGTGCATGTCGACGCGGCCGGAGCAGCGAGCGACGAGCGGGCGCGCCAGGACATGCTGCGCGTACTCAAGCTCGCGCAGGAACTCGGCGCGACGACGGCGATGCTCTCGGCGCCCGGAGTCGCCACCGCGCTGATTCACTATGCGCGCGAACACAATCTTTCGCGGCTGGTCATGGGCCGCCCCGGGCGGCGCTGGCGCTGGCCGGGACAAAGCACGCTCGGTGAACGCATCGAAGCGCTGGCTGACGACCTCGACGTGCTGCGCCTGGCGCTGCCGCGCACGGCGCGGGCCCAGCCGCCAAAACCGTCAGTAACGCACGTCAAGGTGAAATGGCAGGGCTATGCTGCGGCGCTCGCCGCGTGCGGGATGACGGCACTGGCGGCGACGCCGCTGCTCGGCGTTCTCGAGCTGACCAACATCGTCATGCTGTTCCTGCTCTGCGTGATCGGCATCGCCCTGCGCTATGGCCGCGGCCCGGCCGTTTGCGCTTCGTTGGTCGGCGTCGCACTGTTCGATTTCTTCTTTGTTCCGCCGCGTTTCTCGTTTTCCGTCAGCGATGCGCAATACCTGCTGACCTTTGTCGTAATGCTGCTCGTCGCGCTGGTCGTCGGGCAACTCACGGCCGGACTCAAGATTCAGGTCGACGCAGTCACCGAACGCGAGCAGCGCGTCAGCGGTCTCTATGAAATGTCGCGCGATCTTTCGGCGGCGCTGCTGGTCGAGCAGGTTGCGCAGATTGGCGCGCGCTTCCTGGTCGCCGAATTTGGCGTCAAGACGGCGCTCTTGGTCGCCGACGAAAACGATCAACTCAAGGTACTGCCGGGAGCGACGACCGAAGTCGACCTGGGCGTCGCGCAGTGGACCTTCGCGCGCGGCGAAGCCGCCGGACGCGGCACCGACACGCTGCCGGCGAGCCGCTGCCTGGTTCTGCCCCTCAAGGCGACGATGCGGCTGCGCGGCGTCCTGGCGGTGGATCTCGCCGAGACCGGATTGCTCAGCCCGGAACAGCGCCGGGTGCTCGACACCTGCGCGTCGCTGATGGCGATCTCGATCGAACGCATCCACTACATCGACGTCGCGCAAAAGACGACGCTGCAAATGGAATCGGAGCGTCTGCGCAACTCGCTGCTATCGACCATCTCGCACGACCTGCGCACGCCGCTGGCGTCGCTGGTCGGCCTCGCCGATACCGTGCAATTGACCAAACCGCCGCTGACCGAAGAGCAGCGCGAGCTGATTGTGTCGATGCGCTCGTCGGCGATGCGCATGACCGCGCTGGTCAACAATCTGCTCGACATGGCGCGACTCGAATCGGGCGCGGTGCATCTCAATCGTCAGTGGCAGCCGCTCGAAGAAGTCGTCGGCAGCGCCCTCAACGGCTGCGCCGCGCTACTCGAAGACCGGCCGCTCAAGGTCAATCTGGCGCCGGATCTGCCCTTGTTGCAGTTCGACGCGGTATTGATCGAGCGCGTGCTCTGCAATCTGCTCGAAAACGCTGCAAAATACACGCCGGCGCGCACCCCGATCAGCATCGAGGCGCACGCCGAGACCGACTTCGTGATCGTCTGCGTCAACGATCAAGGTCCGGGACTGCCGAGCGGACGCGAAGACGCGATCTTCGAAAAATTCGAGCGCGGCAGCAAGGAAGGCTCGACCACTGGCGTCGGCTTGGGGCTGACGATCTGCCGCGCGATAATGCAGGCCCATGGCGGAACGATCCGCGGGCAGACGCGAGACGTCGGCGGTGCCAGCTTTGTTCTCGCGCTGCCGCGCGGCGAACCACCGACCGACGACGGCGGCACGTCGGAAATCGTTGAAACTGAGAGCGAAGCGAATGAGCGCGTATGAGTGAAATCCGCACCCACGTATTGATCGTCGAGGACGAAGCCGACATCCGGCGCTTCGTTCGCATGGCGCTGGAGAGCGAGGGCTACGAGGCGTTCGAGGCCGACGGCGTCAAGCGCGGATTGATCGAGGCCGGAACGCGGCGTCCCGACCTCGTCGTCCTCGACCTGGGCCTGCCCGACGGCGACGGCGTCGATTTCATCCGCGACTTGCGTAGCTGGTCGAGCTGCCCGGTGATCGTTCTTTCGGCGCGCAGCAGCGAGACCGACAAGGTCGCCGCGCTCGACGCCGGCGCCGACGACTACCTGGTCAAGCCTTTCGGTGCCGGCGAACTGATGGCGCGGGTGCGCGCCCAACTCAGGCGCCAGCTACCCCAGGCGGCGAGCGCGCAGGTTCGCTTTGGCGAAATTTGCATCGACCTTGCGCATCGCGTCGTCGAGCGCGACGGCCAGCCGATGCACCTGACGCCGATCGAATACCGCCTATTGACCTATCTGGTGGCGCAACCGAATCGCGTGATCACGCATCGGCAACTGCTCAATGTCGTCTGGGGACCGGGACACGCCGAAGACACCCATTACGTTCGCGTGCATATGGCCAACCTGCGCAAGAAGATCGAGGTCGATGCGTCGATGCCCAAGCACCTCATTACCGAAGCGGGAATCGGCTATCGTTTTGTGGTCGGCGGCTGAGCCGGTAGCGCAGTTGCCAGTTGCGACGAAATTTCGCCGCTCGCCAGCAGGACGCCGTAAGCGATGCCGATCATGTCGGCCACCCCGCCGATGGTGATGTTCGCTTGCACGTAGCAGCGGTTGAGTTCGCGCAAAAAAGCCAGATGGTCACCGCCCTCGGCGACGATCTGCTCAAGCGCCAGTCCGTCGCGCTTGACTCGCGCCAGCCCATCCGGCCCCGCGCGATGCAGCGTGGTGGTGTCGTCTACGGTCTGCATCAGGCGCGCCAGCAGGGCAAAGGACGCGGCCTCAAAGCAGCCGTGTTGCTGCATGGCACGGCGAAAAACCGGCAATCCCTGGTCAAAGACCGAAGGGAAACCGTTGACCGACTCGACGACGATGCCGCCGGCCTGGTACTTTGTTCGCGCCAGGCGACCGTTGGTCGATCGTTCGTCGGCGGTCCTGAAAAATTCGTCGCAGAGCGCGCAGAGCGCGCTGCGAATGGCGCGCTCGTCAGCCGACGCGGCGTGCCAGCGCGCGATCAGCAGCATCCCGCTGAGGAAGATGAAACCCTTGTGGGTATTGGTTCCCAAATCAGCGAGCAGACGCTGTTCGGCGCGCACGCCGATCGCCTTCTGGTGCGCGAAAGACTGGCCCGCGGCCAGCGAGACGAGCGTCTCATCAAGATAGCCAGAAACGTAGCCGATCGAGCGCTCCATGATTTCAATCGACAGGTCGGGATGCGATCCGCAATCGGCGCGGTCGACGAGACCCGGCTTGGGCGTCAGATGGAGTTCGAGGCGAGCGCCGCTGACCAGCGAGGTCGCCAGCGTCTCAAGCGTTGAAGGGGCTGAGCAGTTCATGGGTCTGGGCGATGACTTCTTCAAGCGAGTGCCGTTTGAGGCGAATGCAGTCGACCGCCGGCGATTGGCAAACGAGGCAGGGGCGCGCAGCAACGCCGAGGCTGGCGCGGTCGATCTGAACGCCCGCAGCAGAATAGACGTCAAGGTCGATCAAGCGTGCCGCGGGATGTGCTGTTTCAAGCGCAATGCAGGCTTTCTTGACTTCGCGCGGATCGATCGCAAGCGCGATGATCGCGAAAGGGCCGAGCGCGTCCGACGATCTTTCGAGCATCGACAAGCCCGGAAAAGTTTGCGCCAGTTGATCGAGAATAGACAGGAAAAACGCCTGCGAACCCGCTGGCGTTTTATCCTGACCAGGAATATTGAGCGACATAAAGACCGTCGCCAGGTGGCCTTCGCTCAAACGCCGAGCGAGGCCATCCTGGCGGCTGTCCCTGGCCGCAAGGATGCTACGGACAGACTTGTCTGACGACGTCAATGATTGAACCGTCACGGTATTCGATCAGGCCGACGACCTTGTCCTCGAACTCGATCGGCCGGGGCACCCCGGTCACCGCGTAGATTTCGTCACGCAGCTGGCGGATGTCCTTGACCGGCGCACGACGCCGGATCAGTTCGGCCTTGAGTTCAGGAAGATTGTCATTGACCGCGATACCGCGTTCGGTGACGATCACGCCGACCGTTTCGCCCGGCGTGGTGATCGTCGTCACCTCGTCGCGGATCATCGGCAGACGGCCGCGAATCGACGGACAGACGACGATCGAGACCTTGGCGCCAGCGGCCACGTCGCAGTGTCCGCCGGTGTTGTGCAGCAGGTAACCGGTCGACTCGGTATTGACGTTGACGTTGAAGTTGACGTCGATTTCAGTCGCCGAGAGGATCGCGCAATCGAGGCGATTGACCACCGAACCGCAGTTGAACGGGTTGGCGTAGGTGCCGGCGGTCATCTCGACGTGTTTCTGGTTGCGACCGATCGACTCGACCGCCTTGAGGTCGAAGCACTGGACATCGAACAGCGCTTCAAACAACCCTTCTTCGAGCATATCGACGAAATTGCCGGTAATCCCGCCGCAACCGAAGGCGCCCTTGATCTTGCCCGCGCGCATGATGGCGCGAACGTTCTCGGCAACCGCCAGCGAGATGCCGCCGGTTCCGGTCTGGAACGAGAAACCGTCCTTGATGTAGCCCGACGACTCCATCACCAGCGCGGCGTATTTGGCGATCTGCAGACCGATCGGGTCGGTGGTGATCTTGGTCGTCGACGAAACGATCTTCTTCGGATCGCCAAGCCGCGGGACCTGGCAGACGAAGTCCACCACCGACTGCGGAATACCGACCGGAACGGCGGGGAAAGGCACCAGATTGTCGGTCACGGCAACGACCTTGTGCGCGTGCTGCGCATCGACCTGGGCATAGCCCAGGCTGCCGCACGCCGACGGGCCGTAGTAGCCGTTGAAGTTGCCATACTCGTCGCAATACGGCGCGGCGAGGAAAGCGACGTCGACCGGCACTTCGCCGGTGATCAAGGCGCGGGCACGACCGCCGTGCGAACGGACGATGATCGGGCAATCGAGCTCGCCCTTGGAAACCAGTTCGCCGATCAGACCGTTGACGCCGCATTCGAAGCCGCTAATCACGCCCTTGCGGATGAACGGGATCAGTTCGGCATGAACGATGTGCACCGAGCTCGAGGCGATCTTGATGTCGCGGATGCCGAGCGCGTCGATTTCGCGCACCAGATCGTTGAGCAGCTGGTCGCCGTTGCGCAGGCTGTGGTGCGTCGAGATGGTCATCCCATCCTTGAGCCCCGAGGCGATGATCGCATCGCGCAGACCGCCGACCAGCTTGCTGCCGTTGTGGGTGATGCGCCGGATCGCCCGCGTCGAGCGCTCGGCGTGCGGTTGCAAAGACCACGGATCGCTATAGGGAATCAGCTTCTTGCCGGCAAAAGTCTCCGGAATGTCCCGTCCCACACTATTCAGCGCCATTGATATCCTCCTCGTTAATCACTACATCGACCATGCCGTGGGCGCGGGCCGTGCTCAGCACGCGAGCGGCGCGAACGACGACCGGTCGATCGATCATTTTGCCTTTAAGCGAAATCACCCCGGTGCCCATCTCGCGCGCACGCTTGATGGCGTCCATCACTTGCAGCGCGTAGTCGACCTCGGCCTGCTTGGGTGCGAACACCTCATGAACCACGTCGATCTGACGCGGATTGACGAGGCTCTTGCCGGTAAAACCGAGCTTCTTGATCAGTTCGGTCTCGGTGCGCAGTGCATCCATGTCGTTGACGTCGGCAAAAATCGAGTCGAGCGCCTGAATTCCCGCGGCTTTGGCTGCCCACAGCACGTTCATTCGCGCGTTGAACAACTCCTCGCCAGTCTTGGTGCGGTTGATTTCCATCGTCGCGGTGTAGTCTTCGGCGCCGAATGCCAGGCCGATCAGTCGCGTCGAAGCGCGCGCGGTAAACACCGCGTTGATCACACCCATCGCCGTTTCGATCGACGGCAGGATCTTGAAGAAACCGACTTCGAGCCCGAGTTCTTCCTCGTACTCGGTGAGCAGGGTGTCGAGACGTTCGACGACATCAGGCGAGTCGGCCTTGGGCAAACGAATGCCGTCGGGGAGTCCCGGCAACACGGCTTTCAGATCGTCGAGCGCCCATTTGGTATCGAGCCCGTTGATGCGAACCAGGACTTCCTTGTTGCGCTCCTTGTAGGTATCGAGAAAACGCCTGACCAGGATTCGCGCTGCATCCTTCTCGGCCAGCGGCACCGCATCTTCAAGGTCGATCTGAACGGCATCGCACTGAAACAAGGGAACATTCTGCAACATCGACGGCATGTTGCCCGGCACGTAAAGCAAGGACCGGCGTAATTTGTAATCGGCCATAAGACTACTCCTCGGCGAAGAAAATGGTGGGCGTACCGCCGGTCTTGGACAGATGCCGTTCGATTCCCTCAAGCATCAGCTCGACCAGTACGATCTCGCAGGTCGCAAACACCTCGGCGTCTTGCATATGGCCGCCGACGACGTCGCCTGACGACTTGCTACCCATGATATGCAGGTGACAATTCACCTGCCCGGTCTCGGCCGGTACGATGTTTCCAGTCAGCGAAAGCAATTCGAGCGGGCCTTCGAGTTCGTGAAAGGTCAGCCGGGCCGGCGTGATCGGCAACTTGGCGCCGCTCTTGATGTCGTTGAGGTGAACATTCTTGACCGAGCCGATCGCCGAAAGGACCACCGCATTGTGGATTTCTTCCTGGCGGGCAATCTGCTCGATGCTCCGCACCAGGCTTTCGCCGGGACGAATCTTGATCAGGAAACGCCGTCCCTGTTTGTATTCCTTGTACCAGACTCCCTTGTTGCTGTTATCCATCATGCGCCTCCGGCCCGCTGCAACGCGGCTTCAAGTCGTGCTTCAATGGCATAGTCGAGCGCGCCGCGATCGCTGACGCTGATGCGGCCCGAGACGACCCCGAATTTGGCAAGAACCTGCTCAAGCCTGGCGCGGATCAGGTGCTCGAACTGTTTCTTGACCGTCGATTCGATTTCAATGGTCAGTTCGCTCGCCGGTTCAACGATGACCATCAGGTCGCTGGACTGCATGGTACCGGCCTGCCCTTTCTTCAAAATAATCATGTACTACCTCCTAAGGTTAAGCTGCAGTTGGTTTCGAATGGGCTCTCCGGCCTCGCTCAAAAGATAAGCCAGGGTGCTGGCTGGAACGTAGTCGGCAAGTTGAGAAAGCTCGTTGCGCGCGATCAGTTCGCGTACCCGAGAGGCGCTGATCACCCCCGACGCGGCCTGCTTGCGCTCAATTTCGATCAGTTCGATGCCATAGACGGGCAACAGACGCTTCATCGTCGCGTTATAGCTGTCGGTCAGTTGGCAGTTCGGCTCGGTACCGACAAAGCGACGGGTAATGCCAAAAAAAGGTGCGATCCGCGAGGCAAACAGCGTGACGTCGAGTTCCATCTGGATGCGAGCGACCGGATCGTCCTTCTTGAGGAAATAAGTCGGAAAGGTCGCACCACTGACGATGTAGCGCGAGGTGTCAAGAAGAATCACATTGCCGATATCGCGAACGCCTTCCTGGACCAGCCTGAAACGCACGTCGAAAGGGAAAAGCGAACGATCTTCGCGCACCACAAAGAGGTAGAGATTGTCGACCTGACGTGCGGCGCTTTCAGCCAGATAACGGTGACCGTTGGTGAACGGGTTGCAGTTCATGACCACGGCGCCGTTCAGTCCAGGCCGGATCAGGGAACGCTGACCAGCCAGCCAGGTCTTGAGTCCCTTGCCGTATTCGAGCAGCGCGACCTTGCCCTGACTGGCGAGCAGCGTGAAGTTGAGCGACTCGAAAGTCTGCGCATACTCGGGCTTGGTATAGATGAACAGCGACTCAAAACCGGCATCCAATCCGCGCCCAAGCAGCGTGGTCACGAGTTCACCGAGCAAGGGGCCGCCCTGGTGAGACGGCTCGACCACCAGCATCTTGAGAATGCTCCCGGAACGCGCGCCAACGGCAACCAGTTCGCCGAGTTCATGGATGCCGAACAGCTCGTCATAGCCCGCTTCGAAACAAAGTCCGTTGCGCTCGATGAGGTCTTTGGCCGCGGCAATGTCGGAGCCTGAGGTCAATTCGGAAATCACGATGCTCTTTTCCTTGAGGACGGGCGGCAACACAGGGCTTGCGCACACGCAACGAACAACGTGAAAAATACCAGTTGGCGCCCAAGGGCACGGTCACGTAGCGAGGCGCTTTGACGTTGATTGAAATTCACAGCAATGACGATCGACGCGGACTTTCATCGTTTAAAAAACCACACAAATGGAGAAGCCAGCCAGACAACAAGCTGCTTTTTCCAAATTGCAACCCTTCTGCACTCCGAGTTCGAAAACTCTCGACACCGGGTTCGCCGTCATTTTCCATTCACCCAAAACGCCGCGCCAGATGGCATGGCAAGCTGACGGACTGGCATCGGACGACTCAGGCATCAGCGTCACATTCTTACTGGGTTTGGACCTCACCGCAAACGATGTATGTTCACAAGCTTGTTCTATTTTGGAAGCACCCCGGCCGCGAGCTTCGCTACGCTGGACCGCGCCGCCCAAGTTACAAAAGCGCAGCCTTCTGTTTGCCTTCAAAGCAGAATCCGTCGGGCAAGCGAGGCAACATGGCGCAAGCTTATTTCACGGCATTGACGAATTCGGAGGTGAAGGTATTGGCCAGGTTGATTGATTTTCTCTGCACCGCCTTGTCGAATTTCTTCAGAACGTCGAGCACGGTCGGCGGACCGTTTTCCGGCATCGCGCCATCGGCGGTAAACGTCAGTTTGCTCACCTCGAGCGCATCGATGTACATCTGCTTGTTCGATGCATAGTAGTCTTCCGGCATTTTTTCGGCAATTTCCCTGGCGCTGTGCGCCTGGATATAGCGCAGCGTCTTGACGAACGCATTGACGATTTTTTGCACTTGCTCCTTGTGCGAATTGACCCAGGCCGTCGGCATATAGAGGCAGGCACCCGGGTAGACGCCGCCGAGCACCGCTTCGCTGCTCCTGGCGGTGCGCAAATCGATCAGGATGCTCGCCGCGCCCGATGAAGTCAGACGCGAGATGGTCGGCTCGGTGGTCATTCCGGCGTCGATCTTCCCCTTTTCAATGGCCGTAATGAAGGTTGATCCGGCACCGACGGGAACGATCGTGAATTCGCTTTTTTTGACACCGGCCTTGGCCGCCAGATACTGCACCAAAAAATCGGTCGAGGCGCCCAGTTTGGTCACGCCCAGGGTCTTTCCCCTGAAGTCGGCCGCTGAGTTGATGTCCTTGGCTGCCGCTTTCGCGACGAGGATCACCTCACCCGGCGCCTGACTGAGTTGCACCACCGACTGCACCAGCTTGCCGCGCGCCTGCAGGTCGATGGTATGGTCGTAAAAACCGATGACGCCCTGTGCCGCGCCTGACAGCATTTGCGTTTCCGGGTTGACGCCGGGCTGCTCGCCGAGCAATTCGATATCCAGCCCGGTTTCCTTGAGGTAGCCCAGCCGCTCGGCGAGCTTGGCCGGCAGGTAAATCTGTTTCTCGATGCTGGTCACCACGATCGTGATCTTGTCGCGGGCGTTCGCCTGGAGACAGGGCGCGAGCAATGCAATCAACGCCACGAGCTTTAGAAAAGAATTAATGCCGTTCTCCCTCAGTTGGCCTTGACACTTAACGGGAACCGGATATCGACTTGCAGACCGGCGCCAGACGCAGGCGTATGCAAGGAAAGCTGCGCCTTCAAGCGGTCACATATTTCCTTGACGATCGCCAGCCCAAGTCCTGAGCTGCCGGCCCTGGACTCGTCGATGCGAAAAAAGCGTTCCAATACCTTTTGCTGCAACGCCGGCGGAATGCCGACCCCATCGTCAGTGACGCTGAGCAGGACATGATCCGTTTGGCGCCGCAGTGAAATCACTACCTCACCCGCCTTGCCCATATGCACAATCGCATTGTCGATCAGATTGGCAATCAGTTCGTGCAGCAGACGAGCGGGCGCCGCGACGCGAACGCTGTCGTCGAACACGTCAATGCCCAGTTCAATATGCTTCTGATACGCCAGCGGCGCCATTTCGTCAATCACCGCCATGATGATTTCCGAGATCTGGACGTCGTCGGCCGACGCAGCGTCCTGCTGTTCGATCGACGCCAGGACCAGCAACTGATTGATCACCTTGGTGCAATCCCCCAAGGTCTTCTGTATCGCGTCGAGCACCTCGCGCTGAACCTGGTCGTGTACCTTTGCGCGCTTGGCGAAATTGATCTGCGAGGCGATGATGGCAAACGAAGTGCGCAGATGATGCGCGGTATTGGCGACGAACTTCTCATACGATGACAGGGTGCGATTCAAGCGCTCGACATACTCATTGAGCGCGCGGATGACCGGGTCGAGTTCGCTTGGCGCGTTGTAACCGTCGAGCTTTTCGAGCGATCCCGATTGGCGCTGCAGCAGTTCCCGGCTGAACTCCTTCAATGGACTGAGCGTCCATTTCAGTGAAATGACCAGAGAAGCGATGGTGATCGCCAGCAACAGCAGATGACGGCCAATCGCCGAAAAGAACAGCCCTTCCCTGAAGTTCTCATGACTGAGCAAGGTCTGGGCAACCTGAGTAATGGCGTAGTCGCCGGTCGACGAATCAGGCAGCGCATGGGCAAAGACGATGACGCGAACCACCTCGCCGTGCAGCCTGGCGACAAAGTAACGTTCCTCCTCGATCGGCAAGGATTCCTCATACGCCGCCAATTCGTCGTCGCCGGCAATCAGCTTGCCGTCCTTGCTGCGCACCGAAAAATAGACATGATCCTGAAACTTGTTCTCGAACAGCTCGAACGCCGCCGGCGGGACGCTGATTTCATAGCCGCCATCGCTGAAAACGAGCTGCTCCGAAATCATTTTCGCCGACCCGTGCAGCAGTTGCTGCTGGATCGTCGTCGCGATCTGTTCGGTACTGTGATAAGTCCCGACCAGATCGACCGCGACGATCAGCGCGATCGGCATGAACACCCAGACGATCAGGCGACTCTTGAGACTACGCAGCCTGATCAGGTCATTCAGCGACATAGGTCAACATGTAGCCCAATCCGCGCAAGGTGATGATTTTTGCACCCGAGTTCTCAATTTTCTTGCGCAAGCGGACGATATAGATTTCCAGCGCCTTGACCGACACCGTATCCTCAAGCGTGAACAGGCTGTCGACCAGATCCTTCTTGGCCACCGTCTTGCCGGGAAAGCGGATCAATGCTTCGAGCACCGCGTGCTCCCTGGGCGTCAAGGCCAGCACCGTGCCGGCGCAGGAAAACAACTTGGAGTTGGTGTCGTAGTGCAAGGCGCCACAGGACAGCACCGGATTGGTCTTGCCGCTGGCGCGGCGCAGCAGCGAACGCAGTCGCGCCTCGAGTTCCTTGATGTCGAAAGGCTTGGCCAGATAATCATCGGCGCCCAGGTTCAAATGCTCGATGATGTCCTGCAACTTGTCCTGCGCGCTGATGATCAGCACCGGCACATCATTGTTCTTGCTTCTGATCTGTTTGAGCAGCGTCTGCCCCTTGATTCCCGGCAGCATCAAGTCGAGCAGGATCGCGTTATAGCTCTGCGTCAGCAGAAACTGCGACGCCTCTTCGCCGGTGAACGCCTGTTCGACCGCATAACCTGATTGAATCAACAGCTTGGTCAGCCAGGACGACAGTTCGCGATTGTCTTCTACGAGAAGTAATTTCATCAGCGATCAAATAAGAAAAAGGCAAACCCGGGGACCGCAGGTTCTCATCGAATGCCGCCCCTGATCGGTCATTGGCTCGCCAGTATGGCACGCGCCGCGCCTATTCGACCAGTGGCGAGTTGATGCGAACAGCGGCGCGGCGCGGGCGCAAAACAAGGCCGATCGCCAAGATATCGAATAAGAATCGAATTGTAGGCAAATAGAAGGCTGAGTTTTTGTAAATTGGCGTTGCCTGCACAAAAAGGTCTGCCGCCCCTCTCAACGGCTTGGCCCGGTTGGTCAAAGAACTTTTGGCTCACGGGACAAGCTCTGATGAACTGGCTCAAGAAGACCAGGCACGCGAACTTGGACGCCGCACAACGCGTTGATTTATATAAAATTACCGGAGGTAATCTGATGCTCAGTCAAACGACCCTAGGCATTGCGGGTTTCGCAATGATCCTGCTCTTCATGTATCTGATCATGTCCAAGCGCATGTCAGCGATGAATGCCCTGATCCTGATCCCGATCGTCTTCGCCATTGCCCTGGGTTTTCACGACGCGAAACTCGGAAAAATGATGTTTGACGGCGTCAAGAAGGTCGCGCCGACCGGGATCATGATCTGTTTCGCCATCCTGTTCTTCGGCATCATGATCGACGCAGGACTGTTTGACCCGGTGATCAAGAAAATTCTCAAGGTCGTTCATGGCGACCCGATGAAAGTCTGCGTCGGGACGGCCGTGCTGGCGGCGTTCATTTCGCTTGACGGCGACGGCTCGACGACTTATCTGGTGACCTGCTCGGCGATGCTCGCCGTGCATCGAAAACTGGGAATCCGCCCGATCATTCTGCCGGCGCTGGCGGTTCTCGAAAACAGCGTGATGAACATTATCCCGTGGGGTGGCCCAACGGGTCGCGTACTGGCGTCGCTGTCCGTTGACTCGTCGCAGGTATTCACGCCGATGATTCCGTGCATGGTGGTCGGCACCCTGTTCGTTTGTTTCATGGGCTACCGTTGGGGCCTGCAGGAACGCGCCCGCCTTGGCGTCCTCGACATCACCCATGCTGACAACAAGTTCACCGTGTCCGAAGATCCCGAAGCCGACCAGCTCAAGCGCCCGGAGAAATTCTGGATCAACCTGGTGCTGGTCGTCGTGCTGATGACCTGCCTGATGATGGGCGTGCTGCCACTGGCCATCCTGTTCATCATCGCGACCGCGCTGGCGCTGCTGGTCAACTACAAGAACAAGGATCAGCAAGCACGCATCGCCGCCAACGGCGCCAATGCCATGCCGGTCGTCGCGATGGTCTTTGCCGCCGGTATCTTCATGGGAATTCTGGCCGACACCAAGATGGTCGACGCCATGGCCAAGATGATCATTGCTGGCGTTCCGGAATCGATGGGGCCGCACTTCGCCTTCATCACCTCGCTGATCAGCTTGCCGGGAACCTTCTTCATGACCAACGACGCCTTCTATTTCGGCGTGCTGCCGGTCCTCGCCAAGGCTGCCGCGGTCTATGGCATTCCCGCCGACATGATGGGTCGCGCCGCGCTGATCGGACAGGGCGCGCATCTGCTCAGTCCGCTGGTGCCCTCGACCTACTTGCTGGTCGGCCTCAACAAGGTCGAATTCGGCGATCTGCAACGGTTCGCGCTGTTGCCGGCAATCTGCGTTTCACTGCTGTGGCTTGCCACCTCCGTGCTGCTGGGCAATATCACCCTCTGACCGACGCTTCGAGTCCGGCCTGCGCCGGACTCAATCAACCCAGGCATGGCCTCCCGCGCGGGAGGCCATGTTCATGTAGACAGGCCCTCCCGGGCTGAATCGATGAAAACCCTACTCGCTTCGCTACGCCCGATTGCCACCGCACTCTTCCTCAGCCTGTGCGGCGGACTGTTCTTCAAGCTGCTGCACGTGCCGCTGCCGTGGATGCTCGGCCCGATGTTTACGGTCGGCGCGGCAGGCATCAGCGACGTCAGGGTCAAAGCGATTCGCGGCGGCCGTCAGGCGGGACAACTGGTGATCGGCTGCGCCCTCGGACTCTACTTCACCGCCGACGTCACCCGGCACATTCTCAATTACGGCGCTTATATCCTGGCGGCAGCCTTGGTCGCGATCCTGATCGGCGCGCTGGGCGGCCTGCTGCTCAAGCGCTTATCTGGAATTACCGCGGTCACGGCTTTTTTTGCCAGCGTCCCTGGCGGCGCCGCCGAAATGGCGGTGCTCGCCGAACGCGCCGGCGCACGCTTCGATCAGGTCGCGCTGGCGCACTCGGTGCGCGTGCTGATGGCGGTATCGATCATCCCGATCTCGGTGACCCTGACCGGCGCCAGCGGCAACGATCTCTATGCGCCGACGGCGACGCTGATGAGCACACCGGGACTGATCGGCTTGACCTTGATGGCGATCGCCACCGCCTACGTCTTCATGAAAGCCCGCATTCCCAATGCCTGGCTGCTCGGCCCGCTGACCGTCAGCCTGCTGACCACCGTCCGCAGCCATGACATGTCGGCAATCCCGCCGCTGCTGACGGTGCTCGCCCAGCTGCTGATCGGCTGTTCGCTCGGCTCGCGATTCAAGCCCAGCCTGCGCTCCGAGTCGCGCCGGCTGATGCTCGGAATTGCCGCCAGCGCGACGTTCACCGTCTGCGTGTCGGTGCTCATGGGGCTGGCGATCGCCTGGCTGACCGGTGAAACGGCGCCGACCATGGTCCTGGCAACGTCGCCCGGCGGCCTCTCGGAAATGTGCATTACCGCAAAAATACTCAAACTGGGCGTGCCGCTGGTCACCTCGTTCCAGGTCGCCCGCCTGGCGATTGTCGTCACTTGCTCGCTCCCCGTGTGGCGACTGCTGCAGGCTGTCCAGGGGCGAATTCATTCTGGAAAAAGCAGTTAACCACAACGAACACAACGATCATGACGAAAAAGCAATGATTTGCCACGTCGTGATGTATCACCCATAAGCTGATTCGAAAGCCCCCCAAAGAACCAGAGTTCTTCGTTGTGCCCGTTGTGTCGTTGTGGTTCGAACTGAGGTTTCTAGGTTCATCCGCCCAAGCGTTTGCCACCTCGCGCCCGTTTTCCGGTTACGATTGGCGCATGAGCGAACGAAAAATCCTCGTCGTCGACGACGACAAAAGGCTGCGCGATCTGCTGCAACGTTATCTTGGCGAGCAAGGCTTTGCCGTCAGGACCGCCGAGAACGCGCAGGCGATGGACAAATCGCTGGCACGCGAAAGCTTCGATTTGATCATCCTCGACCTGATGCTGCCCGGCGAGGACGGGCTGTCGATCTGCCGCCGCCTGCGCGCCGACCAAGCGCCGCCGGCGATCATCATGCTGACCGCCAAGGGCGACGAGATCGACCGCATCGTCGGTCTTGAGATGGGCGCCGACGACTATCTGCCCAAACCCTTCAATCCACGCGAGCTGGTCGCGCGCATCCAGGCCGTCTTGCGCCGCCAGGTCAGCGTCGTCCCCGGCGCACCGACCGGTGAAGACAAGCTGATTGCTTTCGGCGACGTCGAGGTCGATCTGGCCACCCGCACGCTCAAACGAGACAACGAAGTGCTGCCGCTGACCACCGGCGAATTCGCCGTCCTCAAGGTGCTGCTCGAGCATCCGCGCCAGCCGCTCTCGCGCGACCGGCTGATGACGCTGGCGCGCGGCCGCGAGCAAGGCCCGTATGACCGCGCCATCGACGTCCAGGTCTCGCGCCTGCGCAAGCTGGTCGAAGCCGACCCGGCGACGCCGCGCTACCTGCAAACGGTCTGGGGCTTCGGTTACGTCTTCGTCCCCGATGGCCTGCCTGCAGCCAAATGACGCCTGACCCCGCGCTGACGCTCGCGCGCCGATTCATTCCGCGCACGCTGCTGGTGCGAACGTTTCTGCTCGTCAGCGTGCTGATTTTTGTTTGCGTCGCGACCTGGCTCACGCTGTTCGCGCTGGCCGAACGAGAACCGCGCGCGCGCGAACTGGCGCAACTCACCGTCAGCATCGTCAACCTCACCCAGGCGGCGCTGGTCGCCGCCGACCCGGACAAGCGGCTGGCCTTGTTACGCGACCTTGCGGAAAGCGAAGGCGTCCATCTCTACCCGGCCGAACCGACCGACAACGTCAGCGCGCTGCCCGATACGTTCTTTTTCCGAGTCATGCTCAACACCGCCCAGTCGCAACTCGGTTCGGGCACCCGCTTCGCCAGGTCGGTCAATGGCCAGACGGGGATCTGGGTCAGCTTCTCGATCGGCGACAGCAGCGATGACGAGTACTGGTTGATGCTGCCTGGCGAACACGCCGAAAGCGATTTTCCCTGGTCCTGGCTGGGCTGGGGCGGCGCTTCGCTGGCGCTGGCGCTGCTCGTCGCCTGGCTGATCGTCTCGCGCGTCACCCAGCCGCTGCGCGCGCTGGCCGCCGCCGCGCACGAACTCGGCCGCGGCCAACACCCGGACCCGGTCGCCGAACGTGGCGCCATCGAACTTAAGCAGCTCGCCGAAGCGTTCAACCGCATGTCGAACGATCTCAAACGCCTCGACGCCGAGCGCGCCGAGGTGCTCGCCGGAATCTCGCACGATTTGCGAACACCGCTCGCTCGCCTGCGCCTCGAGGCCGAAATGTCGATCAGCGACGCGCTGGCGCGCAGCGCGGTCAGCGACGACATCGAGCAAATGGACGCCATCATTGCCCAGTTCCTCGACTACGCGCGCGACGAGAGCGAGGAACGCGCCGAGCCGACCGACGTCAATGCGCTGGTGACGCAACTTGCCGGTGCCCAAGGGCGCACCGCTCGCGACGTGGTCCTCAGGCTCGGCGAGGTGCCGCGGGCATTGATTTACCATCAGGCACTCGCCAGGGCGCTTTCCAATCTGCTCGAAAATGCACGCAAGTACGGTGGCGGCGAGATCACTGTCGACACCCGTCGCGAAAATGACGACATCGTGATCGACGTGCTCGACCGCGGCCCCGGCATCGCGGCAAGCCAGATCGAGCGGCTCAAGCGACCGTTCACCCGCCTTGAAACTGCGCGCAGCGACGCGACCGGCACTGGACTGGGACTGGCCATCGTCGAACGCATTGCGCGCTTGCACGAAGGCACGCTTGAACTGTTGCCACGAGACGGCGGCGGCCTGACCGCGCGCCTGCGCCTGCCGCTCAAGAGACGTCCCTGAGCCGGAGCGCAGCAAGTGCCCTGTTTCGGTCGCCCGAAGTATCGCGAGTCGTCGACCGGGCCGCCTGTCAGGGCGTCAAGCGGCACTTGCCCTGAAGCGTGCCAGGGACTGCGCCAGAAAGTCGACAAAGGTCCGGATACGCGTAGACAGCTGATGGCGCTGCGGGTAGATCGCATAGATATCGGCGTCGGGAGTCTGGAATTGAGGCAACACTTGAACCAGACGGCCGCTCTTCAGATAGCGGTCGATGTCCCACTCCGCGCGCATCAGGATGCCATGGCCATCGAGCGCCCAATTGACGGCAATTTCGCCGTCGTTGGTCGCCAGGTTGCCATGGACCTTGACGGCTTCCGCCAGCCGGTCGGAGGCGCGACCAGAGAACAACCGCCAGACGCCATAGGCCTCATCACCCTGCCGAATGCAAATGCAGTTATGGCGCACCAGATCGTGTGGCAGCTTGGGCTCGCCGTGACTTTCGATGTATTTTGGTGAAGCGCAAAGCAGACGCCGGTTGGGTGCCAATGGCTTGGCAATGACGCGCGTATCGGACGGCTCGCCAAAGCGGATGCAGACGTCGAACTGGTCATCGGTCAGCGCCGGTTGCGTCGCCGACAATTGCAACTGCACATCGACTTCCGGGTACTGGCGGACGTAACGCGAGATCACCGGCGCCACCTGTAAGCGCCCGAAACCGAGCGTGGCGTTGACGCGCAGCAAGCCCTTGGGCGACCCCTTTGACATCGACAGAATCTGGTCCAGGTCGTCAAGATCGGCCAGGATGCGCCGCGCATGTTCGAGCAAGACCTCGCCTTCCGGCGTCAGGCTCATCCGCCGCGTCGTACGGTTGATCAAGGACACGCCGATACGCGCTTCCATCAGCGCCAGCCGCTTGCTGACCGCCGGCGTCGTGATGCCAAGCTCGCGGGCGGCCGCGCTCAGGCTCCCGCAGGTGGCCAGCGCGGAAAAAAACCCGAGTTCTGCAGCTTGGATGCCGAGGCTCATTATTAATCTCAGGTTAACAATGCATTAAGTCTAAAGGCGTACCAAGAAGCCGTCAAATCCATAAAGTGCCTCATCACCTCGACCGCAGACCAACAGGAGAAAATGATGAAGACGTATCGGATCGCCACCATTCCCGGCGACGGCATTGGCAAGGAAGTCATTCCGGCAGGACAACAGGCGCTTGAAGCGTTGGCCTCGACCAGTTCGACTTTCCGCTTCGAGTTCGAAAATTTCGGCTGGGGCGGCGACTGGTACCGCGCGCATGGCGAAATGATGCCGACCGATGGCCTGGACGCCTTGCGCCAGAAGGACGGGATACTGTTCGGGTCGGCCGGCGATCCGGACATCCCCGATCACATTACCTTGTGGGGGCTGCGCCTCAAGATCTGTCAGGGCTTCGACATGTATGCCAATGTGCGCCCGACGCGAATTCTTCCCGGCATCGACGGGCCGCTCAAGCGCTGCCGGACCGAGGACCTCAACTGGGTGATCGTGCGCGAAAACTCCGAAGGCGAATACGCCGGGGTCGGCGGTCGCGTCCATCAGGGTTTTCCGATCGAGGTCGCGACCGACCTGTCGGTGATGACCCGAGCCGGCGTCGAACGCATCATGCGCTTTGCCTTCAGGCTGGCGCAGTCGCGTCCGCGCAAATTGCTCACGGTGGTCACCAAGAGCAACGCCCAGCGTTATGCGATGGTGATGTGGGACGAGGTGGCCAAGGCGGTGGCCAAGGAATTTCCTGACGTCACCTGGGACAAGGAACTGGTCGATGCGGCGACGGTGCGCATGGTTCATCGCCCGGCGTCGCTCGATACGATCGTCGCGACCAATCTGCACGCCGACATCCTGAGCGATCTCGCGGCCGCGCTGGCGGGCAGCATGGGAATCGCGCCAACCGGCAATATCGACCCCGAACGCCGCTTCCCGTCGATGTTCGAGCCGATCCATGGTTCGGCATTTGACATCATGGGCAAAGGCCTGGCCAATCCGGTCGGAACTTTCTGGTCGTGCGTGATGTTGCTTGAGCACCTGGGTGAAAACGAGGCGGCCAGGCGCGTCATGCAAGCCATCGAGAAGGTGACCGCCAATCCGGCGTTGCATACGCGCGATCTTGGCGGAAAGGCCGGTACCGTCGAGGTCACCCAAGCCGTCTGCGATGACCTCGGGGGCAGCGCACCCCGCTAAGCCTCCCGTTTTTTCCTGTTCGACATCGCTTTGAATACAAAACTTATATGAGGGGTTCGTGATGAAAAAGGGAACGGTCTTTTCAGTTGTTTTCCGAACAAGAAGCGCAGGTTCTGACAATGCGTCATCCATCGCTGCGGAGGCCTTGTCATGACGGACACGGTCGAAAAACGAACATTGCGTCGGCTGTTCTGGCGAATCGTCCCCTTCATCATGTTCCTCTACTTCATCGCCTTCATCGATCGCGTCAATATCGGCTTTGCCGCGCTGAGCATGAACAAGGACATCGGCTTGTCGCCGGCGGCCTACGGCTTTGGTGCCGGGATTTTCTTCCTCGGCTACTTCATCTTCGAGGTGCCGTCCAATCTGATCCTCGAAAGGGTAGGCGCTCGCTTGTGGATTGCCCGCGTCATGCTCACCTGGGGGATCATCTCGGGTACGATGGCGTTCGTCGCCGGCGAAACCAGCTTCTACGTGCTGCGCTTCCTGCTCGGCGCCGCCGAAGCCGGGTTCTTTCCCGGCATCATCCTTTACTTGAGCTACTGGTTCCCGCAGCGATCCCGAGCCAGCGTCACGGCAATTTTCATGGCCGCTGCACCGATCTCGGTGGCGCTCGGTTCGCCGCTTTCCGCTGCCCTGCTGCAAATGGACGGGGTGATGGGGATCAAAGGATGGCAGTGGATGTTCATCCTCGAAGCCGTCCCGGCGCTGATCATGGCTTTCGTCACGTTCTTCTACATGACCGATCGCCCGGCCAAGGCCAAATGGTTGCCGGAAGACGAAAAAGCCTGGCTGGTCGAGACCATGGACGCCGAAGTCGCTGCCCGTGCCGGAGCAGCCCACTCGTCAGTATGGCGCTCGCTGGTCGATCCGCGCGTCTTGGCGCTCGCGCTGATCTACTTCGGGACTTCCGCCGGTCTCTACACGCTCGGCATCTGGGCGCCACAGATCATCAAGCAGCTTGGCGTGTCGACCATGACCGTCGGCTACCTCAACATGATCCCGCCGATCGCTTCCGTGGTCGCCATGGTGCTCTGGTCGCGCCATTCCGACCGGACCAACGAGCGCTCCTGGCATGTCGTGTTCGCCTGCCTGATTGCCTCGTCAGGCTTGGCGCTGGCCGGCTGGTCGACCGGTCTGATCGGCGTCATCCTGACGCTGACCCTGGTAAACATCGGCATCAGCTCGGCCAAGCCGCCGCTCTGGTCGATGCCCACGCTGTTCCTGACCGGGCCCGCGGCGGCTGCCGGCATTGCGACGATCAACTCGATCGGCAACCTGGGCGGCTTTGCCGGGCCAGCGATGATCGGCTGGATCAAGCAGACCACCGGGAGTTACGCCGGCGGCCTCTACTTCGTTTCTGCGCTATTGGTCCTCTCGGCAATCATGACACTGGCTCTGGCCAAGTGGGGCAAGAAGAGAGTCGAGTAGCATTTCCTTTATCAACGAAGGCGTCAAATGAGCGCGATCGCCTCTGGCCATGGGGCGATCGCGCTATTTCTTACCGCGCAGATGCGGTGAAAACCCACAATAGAGCGCTCATTGCTGGTGACGGCACGTGGGCCACCTGCGACGTCGGCAAGGCCGCTGTCATCGAATACGGAGCGTTGAAAACATGAGGATCGAAGCCAAGAGAACGGAAAGTCGCGACGCGCGCGAACTCCTGAAAAAGATGTTCAATGCCGCTGTCGCGGCCGCCCAGCCAGAGCTCTGCATTCCGCCCAATTTGCCGGATCCGCCGCGCGGCCGACTGATCGTCATCGGCGCCGGCAAAGCGTCAGCGGCCATGGCGCGTGCCGTCGAGAATTGCTGGCAGGGCGCCCCCCTTGAAGGACTGGTGGTCACTCGTTATGGTTACGCCGTTGCCTGCAAGGCCATCGAAATCGTCGAAGCGGCGCATCCCGTGCCGGACGCAGCGGGATACGAGGCCGCCGCGCGGATCCTCAAACTGGTCAGCGGATTGACTGCCGACGATCTGGTGCTGTGCCTGATCTCGGGTGGCGGTTCGGCCCTTCTGCCCTTGCCTGCGGCCGGCCTTTCTCTGAAAGACAAGCAAGAGATCAACCGTGCGCTGCTCAAAAGCGGGGCCACGATCTCCGAGATGAATTGCGTTCGGCGCCATCTGTCGGCGATCAAGGGCGGCCGTTTGGCCGCTGCGTGTTATCCGGCACGCCTGGTGAATCTGATCATCTCTGACGTTCCCGGCGACGACCCGGTCGATATCGCTTCGGGACCAAGCGTCCCCGATGCCAGTACCTGCGCGGAGGCGCTCGCTATCTTACGGCGCTATGAAATCAGCGCGCCGCGCCACGTTCTGGAGGTGCTCGAAAGCGGCCAAGCTGAGTCGATCAAACCTGGCGATCCCCGACTGCCTACGATAGAAACGAAGCTGATCGCGACGCCACAAATGGCGCTTGAGGCGGCCGCCGAAATTGCGCGTCAAAACGGCTTCGCAAGTCACATTCTGGGCGACTCGATCGAAGGCGAAGCGCGCGACGTCGGCAAGGTCTTGGCCGGCATCGCCTTGCAGGTCGCCAAACGCCAGCAGCCCTTCGCGCCGCCATGCGTTCTTCTTTCCGGTGGCGAGACGACGGTCACCGTACGCGGCAATGGACGCGGGGGGCGCAATGTTGAGTTCTTGCTGTCGCTGGCCATCGCGCTGCAAGGCGCATCTGGCGTCCATGCCATTGCCGGTGACACCGACGGTGTTGATGGACAGGACGAAATCGCCGGAGCATTCCTTACGCCTGAGACGCTCGCGCGCGCTTGGGCTCAAGGCATCAGTCCGACCGACAGTCTGGAACGCAACGATGGCCATGGTTTCTTTGCAGCACTGGGTGATTCGCTGCTGACCGGTCCGACGCTAACCAATGTGAATGATTTCCGCGCCATCGTTATTGCGGGCTAAGTGACCAGACTCCGGGCATCGATGAACAGCGCCAGAAAAACGCCAGTTCCGGGGAACTGGCGCTATCTTTACCTACTCGCTCGCAACACCGTCAATTACTGATCGCCGCCTGCGCCGCGGCGAGCCGTGCGATCGGCACGCGGAAAGGCGAGCAGCTCACGTAATCGAGTCCGGCGCGATGGAAGAACTCGATCGACGCCGGATCGCCGCCGTGCTCACCGCAGACGCCGAGCTTGATTCCCGGACGCGCCGCACGGCCCTTTTCGACCGCCATCTTGACCAGCAGGCCGACGCCTCTCTGGTCGATCGACTCGAACGGATCGCATTCGTACATGCCATCGCGCAGGTAGAACGGCAGGAACTTGCCGATGTCGTCGCGCGAAAAGCCCAGCGTCATCTGCGTCAGATCGTTGGTACCGAACGAGAAGAACTCGGCCTGCTTGCCGATGCTGTCGGCGACCAGCGCGCCGCGCGGCGTTTCGATCATGGTCCCGAGCAGGTAGGCGATCTGGCTGCCGCGCTCCTTGAAGACGGCGTCTATCGTCTCGCGAATGACCTTGGCCTGGGCGTTGAACTCGCGCACCGTACCGACCAGCGGCACCATGATCTCGACCTTGACGTCGCTGCCCGCGGCACGCGCGTTGAGCGCCGCCTCGATGATCGCGCGCGCCTGCATTTCGGTGATCTCGGGATAGCTGATGCCGAGCCGGCAACCGCGGTGCCCCATCATCGGATTCGATTCGTGCAAATCGTCGACGCGGTGCTTGATCTCTTCGAACGAAACGCCCATTTCCTTGGCCATCGCGCTCTGGCCGGCTTCGTCGTGCGGCAGGAATTCGTGCAGCGGCGGATCGAGCAGGCGAATGGTCACCGGCAGGCCGTTCATTTCGCGGAACAGCCCCTCGAAGTCGCCGCGCTGCATCGGCAGCAACTTGGCCAGCGCCTTGCGGCGGCCGGCTTCATCGTCGGCCAGGATCATTTCGCGAACCGATTTGATGCGATCGCCTTCGAAGAACATGTGCTCGGTACGGCACAGGCCGATGCCGACCGCACCGAAGTTGCGCGCCACCTTGGCGTCTTCCGGCGTGTCGGCGTTGGCGCGAATGGCCAGCCGCTTGTAGCGGTCTGCCAGTTGCATCAGCGTCCCAAAGTCGCCCGACAGTTCGGCGTCGCGCGTCGGTACCTTGCCTTCATAAACCTGGCCGGAAGTCCCGTCGAGCGAAATCCAGTCGCCTTCCTTGTAAACTTTGCTGCCGACCGTCATCGTTCGTGCGCGCGGGTCGACGCGAACGGCGCCGGCGCCCGAAACGCAACACTTGCCCATGCCGCGAGCGACCACCGCGGCGTGCGAAGTCATGCCACCGCGTGCGGTCAGGATGCCCTTGGCCACCGCCATGCCGCGCAGATCCTCGGGCGACGTTTCCTGACGCACCAGAATCACGTCCTTGCCGGCCTTGACCCAGTCCTCGGCTTCGTCGGCGAAAAAGACGATCTGGCCGGTCGCCGCGCCGGGCGACGCCGGCAGGCCGTGCGCGATCGACGTTGCCCGCTTGATGGCGATCGGATCGAACACCGGATGCAGCAGTTCGTTGAGGCGATCCGGCGTGACGCGCAGCAGCGCCGTCTTTTCGTCGATCAGCCCCTGCTTCAACATTTCCACCGCGATGCGCACCATCGCCGGCCCGGCGCGCTTGCCCGACCGCGTCTGCAGCAGCCAGAGCTTGCCTTCCTGGATGGTGAATTCGATGTCCTGCATGTCCTTGTAGTGCGTCTCGAGCGCCGTCTCGGTTTTCAAGAGCTGCGCGTAGATCTCGGGCATCAGCTCTTCGAGCGACGGATACTTCGACGCCCGCTCGCCTTCGCTGACCTGCGCGAGTTCTGCCCAGCGGTGCGAGCCTTCGAGCGTGATCTGCTGCGGCGTACGGATACCGGCGACGACGTCCTCGCCCTGCGCATTGACCAGGAATTCGCCGTTGAAAATGTCCTCGCCGGAAGCCGCGTCGCGCGTGAAGGCGACGCCGGTTCCGCTGTGCTCGCCGAGGTTGCCGAAAACCATCGACTGCACATTGACGGCGGTTCCCCAGGAATCGGGGATGTCATTCATCTGGCGGTAGAGCTTGGCGCGGTCGTTGTTCCAGCTCTCGAACACCGCCATCACGGCGCCCCACAATTGCTCCCACGGGTCGTTCGGGAACTCGCGGCCGAGGCGGGTGCGGATCAGCGATTTGAACTCGCCGACCATCTGCTTGAGGTCGTCGGCCGAGAGTTCGGTATCGAGTTCGACGCCTTTCTTCTGCTTGATCTCGTCGATGATCACTTCGAACGGGTCGTGATCTTCCTTCGCGACGGGCTTCAAGCCCATCACCACGTCGCCGTACATCTGGATGAAGCGACGGTACGAGTCCCAGGCAAAACGCTCATTGCCGGATTTCTTGGCGAGTCCGACGACCGCCTCGTCGTTGAGGCCCAGATTGAGGATCGTGTCCATCATTCCCGGCATCGATGCGCGCGAACCCGAGCGCACCGAAACCAGCAACGGGTCGGCGGCGTCGCCGAAGGTCTTGCCCATTTCCTGTTCGACGAAAGCCATGCCCTGCTTGACCTCGGCTTCGATCAGCCGCTGCACGCTCGATGCCCCCTGCTCCGTGTAGACGGTGCACGCTTCAGTGCTGATAGTGAGGCCCGGCGGCACTGAAATCCCCAGGCGGCACATCTCGGCGAGATTGGCCCCCTTGCCACCAAGCAGATTCCTCATATCAGCGGCGCCTTCGGTCTTCGATGGACCAAAAACGTAAATAAACTTATTTGACATATTGACCTCACTTGAACAGAAAAATGGGACAGCACGGAATGCTTATAGCATTTCTTGGTTTGCAATTTACGAAACGATGAATACCGCGACTTTCACCCTGCATACTCCGACTTGCAGGAAACTTTGCGCGCACAACTATAGCAAGGAACACAACTGAATACCGCTCATTTAAGCCAAACTGCACTTCGGCGCGACGATTTGTGACGCACCGAAAACCGCCCACTGCGATCGGCGCAAAGCCGATCAGCGCAACACTTCGATCAGCGCCACTGCATCGGCCGAAATCCCCTCCTGGCGGCCGACAAAACCGAGGCTTTCGGCGGTCTTCGCCTTGACGTTGACGCGCTCAGCCGGCAGTTGCAGATCGGCGGCCAGGCGTTCGACCATCTGCGGGATGTGCGGCGCCATTTTTGGACGCTGCGCATTGATCGTCGAATCGACGTTGATGATGGTCCAACCGGCTGCGCCGAGCAAATCGCGGGTGGCGCGCAGCAATACCCGGCTGTCGGCGCCGCGATAACGCTCGTCGCTGTCCGGAAAATGCCGTCCGATGTCGCCCAGCCCTGCCGCGCCGAGCAGCGCGTCGATGATCGCGTGCACCAGCACGTCGGCATCCGAATGACCGAGCAGGCCGCGCTCATGAGCAATCTCGACGCCGCCGATGATCAGCTTGCGCCCGGCGACCAGCGCATGGATGTCGCTGCCCTGCCCGATGCGAATCATTGTTCCCTCCCTTGCAGAATGAACTCCGCCAGACGCAGGTCGGCGGGAAAAGTCACCTTGAGATTGCTCGCGTCGGCGCGCACCAGACGCGGCTGGAAGCCGGACGCTTCGATCGCTCCCGCCTCGTCGGTGAGCGCCTGTTTTCCGGCCAGCGCTTCGCGCAACAAGCGATAACGGAACATCTGCGGCGTTTGCGCCTGCCACAGGCCGTCGCGCGACTCGGTGGCGACCACCCGCTGCTGCCCATCGGCGCGCTTGAGCGTATCGGCGACGGGGACCGCCAGAATGCCGCCGACCGGATCGTCGGCGAGTTGATCGAACAGCGCAGCAAGCATCTGTTGCGACAGGCAGGGGCGCGCCGCGTCGTGCACCAGCACCCAATCATCGTCGGCGACCACATCGGCGATCGCGGCCAGACCGTTGACCACGGTGTCGCTGCGGCAGGCGCCGCCACAGAACAGCGCGCCAAGCTTGGCCCCCAGGCTGGTCCAGTCGTACGCTTGCCACCAGCCATCTTCGGGCGACAGGACGACCCACACGGCGTCGATGCGCGAGCAATCGCAGAGTGCCTTGATCGCGTGATAAATCAGCGGCTTGCCGCCAAGCTCAAGATACTGCTTGGGCACTTCTGACCCGAAGCGCGCACCGCTACCCGCGGCGGGGACAATGGCGTAATGACGTGGCATCGCGCCATTCTAGCGGAAACCCTGGCCGCCGGGCCAGCCTGCCGACTATCTTATCGGCATAAGAGCCGCGCAGCGAGCTTGCATTTGCCCGCACCCACCCCATAATGGTTTCGAAGGAGGTCTCCTGCCATGATCCAGAGTATCCGCCCAGCCGCAGTCGCCGGAATGTTCTATCCGGAATCGGCCACCGTTCTGGCGCGCGAGGTCGAGCGGATGCTCGCCGCCGCGTCGCCGCAGGCAAAAACACCGCGCCCCAAGGCGATCATCGTGCCGCACGCCGGCTACGTCTATTCGGGTCCGGTCGCCGCCAGCATCTACGCGCCGCTGATCGCACTGCGCGGCACCATTTCGCGCGTCGTGCTGCTCGGCCCGACGCACCGCGTCGCCGTCGACGGGCTGGCGTTGCCGGCCAGCCGGGCGTTCGCCACGCCGCTCGGCATGATCCCGGTCGATCAGCGCGCGGTCGCAGCCATTGATGACCTGCCGCAGGTCATCGTCAGCGAAGCCGCGCACGCGCAGGAGCACTCGCTCGAGGTGCAGCTACCTTTTCTGCAGGCCGTACTCGGCGATTTTTCGCTGCTGCCGCTGGCCGTCGGCGACGCCTCGCCGCAGGCGGTCGCGCAAGTGCTCGAACGGCTCTGGGGCGGCGACGAAACGCTGATCGTCGTCAGTTCCGACCTGTCGCACTATTTGCCCTATGGGCAGGCGCGGCGAATCGATGCGCAAACGGCGCAAAGCATCGTCGATCTCGACCCGCAGATCGATCACCAGCAGGCCTGCGGCGCAACGCCGGTCAATGGTCTGCTGCTCGCCGCACGCGCTCATGGCCTGCAGGGACAGCTGCTCGACCTGCGCAACTCAGGCGACACGGCGGGCGACAAGGCGCGCGTCGTCGGCTACGGCGCCTTCGCTTTTAGTGAAGAAGAGCACCATGTCCACTGATCCGCTCGGCCTGGCGCTGCTCGTCATCGCGCGCAACGCGATCGGTGCGCGTTTCGGGCGCGAAGCGAGCGCCTTTACGCCGCAGCCCGAGCTTGGCCAACCCGGCGCGACCTTTGTCACGCTGACGCAGAATGGGCAATTGCGCGGCTGCATCGGCAGTCTTGAGCCGTACCGCACGCTGGCCGTCGACGTCGCCGAAAACGCGCTCGCCGCGGCCTTTCGCGACCCGCGCTTCGCGCCGCTGGCAAGCGACGAACTGGCGCGAACGCGAATCGAAGTCTCGCTGCTCGCCGCCGCTCAGGCGATCGACTTTATCGACGAAGACGACGCCATCGCGCAACTGCGTCCGGGAATCGACGGCCTGATCCTGAGCCATGGCTCGCGGCGCGCGACCTTCCTGCCGCAGGTCTGGGAGACGCTGCCCGACGCGCATCGCTTCATCGCCCAGCTCAAGCTCAAGGCCGGCTTGCCCGGCGATTTCTGGGATCAGGACATCAGCCTCGCACGTTATGAGGTGAAAAAATGGAAAGAAGCGTGAAAACTCCCGAATCAGCGTATCCGGCGCGCTGGTGGCACGCGCTGCCCGCCGAGCAAGACAGGCCAGCGCGGCTCCAGTGCGACCTCTGCCCGCGCGACTGCAAGCTGCACGACGGCCAGCGCGGCGCCTGCTTCGTACGGCAGAACGTCGGCGGCCAGATGGTGCTGACCACCTACGGCCGATCGTCTGGATTCTGCATCGATCCGATCGAAAAAAAGCCGCTCAACCATTTCCATCCCGGCTCGTCGGTGTTGTCGTTCGGCACCGCCGGTTGCAACCTCGCGTGCAAGTTCTGCCAGAACTGGGACATTTCTAAGTCGAAGGACATGGACCGCCTGATG
Source organism: Pseudomonadota bacterium (assembly GCA_018262095.1). Taxonomy (GTDB): domain Bacteria; phylum Pseudomonadota; class Gammaproteobacteria; order Burkholderiales; family Rhodocyclaceae; genus Propionivibrio. Next base: position 36,325 of record JAGTRW010000009.1, on the reverse strand, counting down.
GACGCCGCCAGCCCGGACGGCATCGCCGGCGCGGCGGCCGCCTACGGCGCGCGTTCGGTGGCCTTTACCTACAATGACCCGGTGATCTTCGCCGAATACGCGATCGACACCGCGCTCGCCTGCAAGGCGCGCGGCATCAAGAGCGTCGCCGTCACCGCCGGCTATATGCACCGGCGACCGGCGCGCGAATTCTACGCGGTGATCGACGCTGCCAATGTCGACCTCAAGTCGTTTTCCGACGAGTTCTACGTCAAGCTGTGCGGCGGCCATCTGCAACCCGTGCTCGATCAACTGGCGTACATCCACCACGAAACCGACTGTTGGCTCGAGATCACCACGCTGCTGATCCCCGGGCACAACGACTCGGCCGGCGAGATCAGGGCGCTCGCCAAGTGGATCGCGCGCGAACTCGGCGCTGAAGTTCCGCTGCACTTCACGGCCTTCCATCCGGATTGGAAAATGGGCGATCTGCCGCGCACGCCGACTTCGACGCTGAGCCACGCTCGTCAATTGGCGATCGACGAAGGCCTGCACTACGTTTATACGGGCAATGTGCACGACAGCGAAGGCGGCACCACCTTCTGCCCGACGTGCCAGGCCGCGCTGATCGAGCGCGACGGCTACACCATCCGCCATTACGACCTGCCCGACGACGCCTGCTGCCCGCATTGCCAGACGCTGATCGCCGGGCATTTCGGCAAGTTCGACAAGCCTTTCGGCGCCCAGCGCATCCCGGTCAGACTGGCACGGCGGTGAGCACCGTGAGTGCCGAGGGGCGCGCAGCAACGCTGACGATCGCGTCCGAACACGGCCCGCTGCATGGCCAGCTCGACTTGCTGCCTGAATCCTGCGGCCTCGTCGTTCTGGCGCATGCGGCACCAACGCTCGATGCGCGCGAAGAGATCGTCGCTGCGGTCTTCCACAACGCCGGGCTGTCGACGCTCAATATCGACCTGCTGTCGCGGCAGGAAGAACGTTTCGCCGACGCCTGCCACAACGTCCCGCTGCTCGCCAGACGGCTGCTCGATTTCCTGGCGCTGCTCAAGAACCGGATGCTGCTCGGCGAAATCGCGACGCAGCCACTCGGCCTCCATGGTGCCAACGCCACATCGCCGGCCGTCGTTCGCGTCGCAGCGCTGCGCGATCACGACATCGCCGCAGTGGTTTGCCGCGACGGATTGATCGACCTTGCCGGAATGCTCTACCTGCGCTCGCTCGAGTCGCCGTTGCTGCTGCTCGTCGAAGAATCCGACGAGCAGCACCTCGCCAGCAGCCGACGCGCCTTGCAGGAAGTGCATTGCCCGCACGATCTTAAGTTGATCCCTGAAATCGGCTTTGCGGCATCGCCGGGCTTCCACGTCGCCGCCGGCGATGCGGCGCAGTGGTTCGCCAGGCACTTTGCCTCGCGCTGAAGCGGGCGCGCCAAGCCGCCATCGCGCAGTCACCGAAGCGCAAGCAAGACCGCACGCGCGCGATTCCCTGCAAAAACAATAGCTGCCTTGACAGTCATTGTTCAGACAGGTATATTGCTGCCTTGGCAGTAACCTACCAGGCAATCACTTATGACAGACATTCACCCTTTTTACCAGGCCGAAACCTATCGCGTCGAAGAGAGCGTCGGTTACCTCATCAATCGGCTGGCGCAGACCGTTGCTCGCGAACTCGACCGGCGAATGGCCGATCTCGGGCTCACCGACGCGCAGTGGAAGCCGCTGCTCATGCTGCATCAAGGCGAGTGTTCGACGGCTGCCGATCTATCGCGAATGGCTTGTCACGACACGGGAGCAGTGACGCGGCTGCTCGACCGGCTCGAAGCCAAGGGGCTGATCCGTCGTCTGCGCTCGGCCGAGGATAGACGAGTTGTCAATCTTGAACTGACCGAGGCCGGCGAGAAAATCGCCGCCGAAGTTCCCAAGATCATCATCGGCCTGGCCAATCAGGTACTGGTCGGCTTTTCGCCCGATGAGTTCGCCCAGTTCAAGGATCTGCTCGGCCGCGCGCTGCTCAACGCCAGGGCCCTCAGCGAGGCCGACGCATCATGCTGAAGCGCCGACTCATTGCCCTGCTCGCCGCAAGCGGCCTGGTCCTGGGCGGCTGCGCCAGCTATTCGGGAATCGCGCCGCAGGGTAAATCACTCGATCTGACTTCGCTCGAGGATAGCGCACCGACCACCAGCTTTGCCGGCTGGCCGACCCAGGACTGGTGGCGAGAGCTGGCCGACCCGGTACTCGACAAGCTGATCGCGCAGGCGCTCGACGACAGCCCGACGCTGCAGGCGGCCAGCGCCAAGCTCAGGCGCGCCCAGGCCATCGCCGGCCAGGCCGAGAGCGCACAGTGGCCAGCGGTCGACGCGAGTTCGTCGAACAGCCGCGAGCGCTTCAGCGAACGCGGCCTGATCCCGCCGCCGTACGCCGGAACGACGCAGAGCGTCAACGAACTGCAGATCAGCGGCCACAGGGAACTCGACTTCTTCGGCAAGAACAGCGCAGCGCTCAAGGCAGCGCTCGGCGAATTGCGCGCCAGCGAAGCCGAACATCAGGCGGCGCGCCTGCTGCTCAGCAATTCGGTCGCGCGCAGCTACTACAACCTCGCGCGCCTGCTGGCGCAACGCGAACTGTCGGCGCAGCGCGGCCGGCAGCGCGGCGAACTCGCATCGCTGACCGAACGGCGCGTCAAGGCCGGACTCGACACCCGCGTCGAACTGGAGACCGCGCGCGGCGTGCTCTCCGAAAACGCGCGCGACATCGCCGGCGTCGACGAACAGATCGAGCTTGCGCGCCATGCGCTGGCGGCGTTGATCGGCCAGGGTCCGGAGGCGGTCAATGCGATCGCACCGACGCTGCCGGCAGTCGCGCCGCTGGCGCTGCCGGCGACGCTGCCGGCCGAGCTGCTCGGCCACCGCGCCGATGTCGTCGCCGCGCGCTGGCGCGTCGAGTCTTCGCTGCGCAGCCTCGAATCGACGCGCGCGCTCTTTTACCCGAACATCAACCTGCGCGCCTTCACCGGTTTTTCGGCGATCGGCGTCGATCAATGGCTAGCCGCCGGCAGCCGCCACCCCGGACTCGGTCTGGCGATCAGCCTGCCGTTGTTCGACGCCGACCGGCTGCGCAACCAGTATCGGACTTCGGCGGCCGCGGTGGATAGCTCGGTGGCGAGCTACAACAGCACGCTGCTCGATGCGCTGCGCGACGTCGCCGACCAACTGTCGACGCTCAAATCGCTCGACGCCCAGCTTTCTCGACAACAGGCGGCGCTGGCCAGCGCCGCGCGCAGTTACGAGCTGGCGCTGCAGCGTTACCAGGCCGACATCAGCGACCGCCTGAGCGTACTGACCGTCGAAACCAACCTGATCGCCCAGCGGCGGATCGCCGTCGACCTTGCGGCACGCTGGATCGACAGCCGCCTGCAGCTGACCCGCGCGCTCGGCGGCGGCTTCGCTGACGGCACCGCCGCGCTGGCTACCAACTGAATTGCACTCCAAAATCCCCACGGAACCTACCGATGACCACCGCCAACACGCATCCTGCAACCCCCACCTCGCCTGATCAAAAGCGCCGACGCAACCTGATCCTGCTGACCACCGCCTGTCTGCTCGGCGCGATCGCCTATGGCCTGTACTGGTTCTTTGTGGCGCGCTTTCATGTCGATACCGACAACGCCTACGTCCAGGGCAATATCGTACAGATCACCTCGCAGGTCGGCGGCACCGTCGTCGCCATCGAGGCCAACGACACCGACAACGTCAAGGCCGGCCAGTTGCTGGTCAGGCTCGACCCGGTCGACGCGCGCGTCGCGCTCGACCAGGCCGAAGCGCAGCTGGCGCAGACGGTACGCGAGGTACGCGCCACCTTTGCCACCAACAAGACGCTGGCGGCGACGGTCGATGCCCGGCAAGCCGACGTGACGCGCAGCGAAACCGACAGCGCGCGCTGGCGCGCCGACCTTGGCCGACGCCAGGGACTGGTCGACGGCGGCGCCGTCTCGGTCGAGGAACTGCAGCACCTGCAGACGTCGATCGCCAACGCGCGCTCGGCTCAACTTGCCGCCAGCGCCGGTCTTGCTGAAGCGCGCGAACAGTTGCTCAAGAACGAAACGATGACCGAAGGCACCAGTGTCGAAACGCATCCGCGCGTGCTGGCGGCCGCCGCCAAGTACCGCGAGGCTTGGCTCGCCTTCAAGCGCTCCGACATCGCATCGCCGGTCGCCGGCGCCGTCGCGCGGCGCAGCGTGCAGGTCGGACAGCGCATCGCCAGCGGCGTGCCGATGATGGCCATCGTCCCGCTCGACGAGCTGTGGGTCGACGCCAACTTCAAGGAATCGCAGCTCTCCAGCCTGCGCGTCGGGCAGAGCGCGCAGCTCACCGCCGACGTTTATGGGCAGCGCACCGAATATCGCGGACACATCGCCGGCCTCGGTGCCGGCACCGGCTCGGCGTTCTCGCTGCTGCCGGCGCAGAATGCGACCGGCAACTGGATCAAGATCGTGCAGCGGGTCCCGGTGCGCATCGTGCTCGACGCCGCAGAAGTAGCCAAGCATCCGCTGCGCGTTGGCCTGTCGATGGAAGTTCGCGTCGATGTCCACGACCAGTCAGGCGCGTCGGTGGCAGAAGCTCGTCCCAACGAGCCGGTCGCCAGCACCAGCATCTTCAGCGAACTCGACAAGGGCGCCGACGAGCGCGTCAACGCCATCGTCTCGGCCAACCTCGGCCGCCACGTTTCGCTCAAGCGGGCGGGCTGATCGTGCTACCGCGCATCCTGAGTACTGCGACGCAGATAGGCGCCACTCATGGCTGAAAAACCGAACGGCTACGCGCTGCCGCCGCTCAAGGGCGCCGAACTGGTGATCGGCACGCTGGTGCTGTCGCTCGCCACCTTCATGAACGTTCTCGACTCGTCGATCGCCAACGTCTCGATTCCGGCGATCGCCGGCGATTTTGGCGTCAGCCCCAACCAGGGCACCTGGGTGATCACCAGCTTCGCCGTGTCGAACGCCATCGCGGTGCCGCTGACCGGCTGGCTGACCCAGCGCTTCGGCATGGTGCGGCTGTTCACGCTCTCGATCCTGCTGTTCACGCTCGCCTCGCTGCTCTGTGGCCTGGCGCCCAACCTCGGTCTGCTGATCTTCTTCCGCGTCGTCCAGGGGCTGGTCGCCGGGCCGATGATTCCGCTCTCGCAGTCGCTGTTGCTGCAAAGCTATCCCAAGGAGAAAGCGGGGACCGCGCTCGGCATGTGGTCGATGACGACGCTGGTCGCGCCGGTCATGGGGCCGCTGCTCGGCGGCTGGATCACCGACAATATGACCTGGCCGTGGATCTTCTACATCAACGTTCCGGTCGGGCTGATCGCCGCTGCAGTCACCTGGAACATTTACCGGCCGCGCGAAACGCCGACCCACCAGCGGCCGATCGACAGCGTCGGGCTCGCTTCGCTGGTGATCTGGGTCGGCGCGCTGCAGATCATGCTCGACAAGGGCAAGGAACTCGACTGGTTCGCTTCGACGCAGATCGTCGTTCTCGGCCTCGTGGCACTCATCGGCTTCGTCTTCTTCCTGATCTGGGAACTCACCGAGGACCACCCGGTGGTCGACCTCTCGCTCTTTGCGCGGCGCAACTTCTGGGTCGGCACGCTGGCGCTGTCCTTGGGCTACGGCGTCTTTTTCGGCAACGTCGTGCTGCTGCCGCTCTGGCTGCAGCAGTACATGGGCTATACGGCGACCTGGGCCGGCTTCATCATGGCGCCGGTCGGCGTGCTGGCGATCGTGCTCACGCCCTTCGTCGGCCGCAACACGCACCGCATCGATCCGCGCCGCCTGGCGACCGTCGCCTTCATCACCTTCGCGCTGGTGCTCTGGCTGCGCTCACAGTTCAATACCCAGGCCGACGTCGTGACGCTCTTGATCCCGACGCTGATCCAGGGAATCGCGATGGCTTTCTTTTTCGTCCCGCTGGTCACCCTGATCATGTCCGGGCTGCCGCCCGAGCGGATCCCTTCGGCGTCGGGCCTGTCGAACTTCGCGCGAATCACCGCCGGCGCCTTCGGCACGTCGATCACCACCACGCTCTGGGAAAACCGCGCCGCGCTGCATCACGCCGAGCTTGGCGAAGCGATCAACGGTGCCAGCCTGGCCACCCAGCAGGCGCTATCGGGCCTCGCGTCGCTCGGCCTGAGCCCGGAACAGGGCCTTGCCTACATCAACCGGCAGGTCGACCAGCAGGCTTTCATGCTCAGCGCCAACGACATCTTCGCCGCGTCGTCGGTGCTGTTTCTGGTGTTGATCGCGGTGATCTGGCTGGCCCAGCCGAGCCACCGCAGCGGCCCGGTCGACGCCGGCGGAGCGCACTGACGCCATGCGCAATTCACCAGAAACCTGCCGGCGCTGGCACCGCCTGTCCAAAAAACTGCTGCGCGGCTTCGTGCTCGGTCTGACGCTCGGCTTGGCGCTGACCACCGCGGGGCTGATGCACTGATGGCGACGATCGTCGATCAGAACCTCGGCCAGCCAAGGCAATGACCATGCCGTTTCCAGCGAGCGCTCAAACGCTATGGCACGACGCCGCGACGATCGCCGCGCTGGCGGTCTTTGCCGCGACGTATCTTTTCATCGCCATCGGCAAGTTGCCCGGCTACCACCTCGACCGCGCCGGCGCCGCGCTGCTCGGCGCCAGCCTGATGGTCTGGCTCGGCGTACTGTCGCTCGACGAGGCGTATCGTGCCATCGACTTCGACACCATCGCGCTGCTGCTGGGAATGATGATCGTCGTCGCCAACCTGCGGCTCTCGGGCTTCTTCCTGCTGGTCAACGAGTGGGTCGTCAAACGCGCGCGCTACCCGCTCGCCTTGCTGACCGCCATCGTGCTGATCGCCGGCGCGCTCTCGGCGTTTCTGGTCAACGACACGATCTGCCTGGCGCTGACGCCGCTGGTGCTCGACCTGGTGACGCGCCTCAAACGCAACCCGATCCCCTATCTGCTGGGCATCGCCATGGCGTCGAACGTCGGCAGCGTCGCGACGATTACCGGCAATCCGCAGAACATGATTATCGGCAGCCTGTCGCAGATCCATTACGGCAGCTTCGCCGCGGCGCTGTCGCCGGTCGCCGCCGCCGGCCTGCTGCTCACCGTCGCGCTGATCGCGCTCGCTTATCGAGACGAGTTCCTGACCCGCGAGCCGTTTCGCGTCGTCGCGGCGGCGCCGATCAGATTCAATCGACCGATCGTCATCAAATCGCTGTCCGTCACGCTGCTGATGGTGATTCTGTTCTTCTGCGGCCAACCGGTCGCCCAGGTCGCCATCGTCGGCGGCGCCGTCATGCTGCTGACGCGCCGCATCAAGGCGCACAAGGTCTATCGCGAAATCGACTGGCCGACGCTGGTGATGTTCGCCGGACTGTTCGTCGTCGTCGCCGGCTTCGAGCGAATCGCGCTGACGCCCGACGTGATCGCCGCGGTGGCGCGCCAGCACCTCGACCACACGGGAATCCTCTCGCTGGTCACCGCCGCCTTGTCGAACGTGGTCAGCAACGTTCCGGCTGTGCTCATGCTCAAGCCCTTCGTCGCCGACATGGCCGACCCGCAACGCGCCTGGCTGGTGGTCGCCATGGCGTCGACGCTGGCCGGCAACTTCACGCTGGTCGGCTCGGTCGCCAACCTGATCGTCGCGCAGCGCGCCCAGGGCGCCGGAATCACGCTGGGCTTCTGGTCCTACTTCAAGGTCGGCGCGCCGCTCACGGCGCTGACCATCGCCTTCGGCGTCTGCTGGCTATGAGGCGAAAGCGCCATCCTTTCGCTAAAAGCGCTTCACAAACGACTCGAACTCAGCGAGCGGCAAGGGCCGGCTCAACAAATACCCCTGATAGGCATGGCAACCATATTGCGCGAGAAAAACTCTCTGCGCCTCGGTCTCGACACCCTCGGCGATCACCGCCAGCCCCAGACTCTCGGCAAGGACAACGATCATCTTGGCAATCGCGGCATCATTCGGATCGCTAAGGATGTCCCTGACAAAACTCTGGTCGATTTTCAATTGATCGAGAGGCAAACGCTTCAGATACGAGAGCGACGAATAGCCGGTACCAAAGTCATCGAGTGAAAAACCCACCCCTTTCGCTTTCAATGCCGTCATTTTACCGATGGTGTCTTCGACGTTTTCGACCAGCAGGCTTTCGGTCAATTCCAATTTGAGACGCTGGGGGTCTGCGCCGCTGCGATCGAGCGCCGCCAGAACCTGATCGACAAAGCCGTCCTGGTTTAACTGGCGGGCGCTGATATTCACCGCCACCGTGAGCTGCGACATCGCGGCTTGCGTGGCCCAGTCAGCCAGTTGTTCGCAGACGACATCGAGCACCCATTGACCGACCGCAAGGATGAGTCCGTTTTCTTCGATCACCGAAATGAATTCGCCGGGGCATACCAGCCCGCGTTCGGGGTGTTGCCAGCGCAACAAAGCCTCTGCGCCGGTCACCTGACAGCCGGTCACCTGCGCTTGATAGTGGACGACGAATTGTTTCCTCTCGATCGCCTCGCGCAAGTCCTTGTCGAGAGAAGCGCGTTTCAAGACGTCAAGCGCCATCTCCGGATCAAAGAAGCGCAGGCTATTACGCCCTGCATCCTTGGCCTTGTACATGGCCAGATCAGCTTGTTTCAGAACCGCCTCGATCGCGGTCTGTTGCCCCAGGAAGACGCTGGCACCGATGCTCAGGCTGATGCGGTAGGAAACCGCCTTGAGTTCATAGCTTTGGTTGAGCGTCGCGTAGATTTTCCGAACGATCAGTTCGACTCGTGACGCCGCCTCGCGCTGACTTTCGCTCAAATTCACCAGCATCACGACAAATTCATCGCCGCCCAGCCGCGCCACCGTATCTTCTTCACGCACACATTCGGTCAGACGCCGGGCGACCTGCTTGAGCAGCAGGTCGCCCATGTCGTGACCGAGCGTGTCGTTGAGCGTTTTGAAGTAGTCGAGATCGATGAGCAGCAGCGCACCATGATTGCCGCTGCGCAGACTGCTGGCCATCGCCTGCTTGAGACGATCGAGCAGCAGCGTGCGGTTGGGCAGCCCAGTCAGCTGATCAAAGAAGGCCAAGTGATTGATTTTCTCATCGGCCAGCTTGCGCTCGGTAATGTCCTGCAGGCTAAATTGCAGAAGCGTTCGCCCGCCATGCTCGAAGGACATCAAATGGACTTCAGCATCCCACTCCTGCCCATCCATGCGCCGGTGGCGCCATTCAAAAACCCGACTTCCCTTCGCCAGCGCTTGCTCCACCTGATAGCGTGCCGCAAGCTCGGACTCGCTGCCGTCATGCTGGCGCGGGGCGGAAACATCAAGCGGCGACAGGCCGATCACCGCGTCACGGCTGGGCAGTCGATAAATCTCCAGCGCCGCCTCGTTGCAATCGATCATCGTCCATGTTTCGGGGTCCATGACAACCAGCGCAATTCCCGAATCGGCAAACAAGGTCTTGTTGTAATGCTCGCTATCCCGCAGGTTTTTTTGAAGAACCTGCAGCTCGGCAATGACTTGTTGCTGCTGAACATTCAGAAAAGCCTTTGCGGAAAGCTGATTGGCCAGAGTAAACAACGCGTTTGCAATGTGTTCAAAGCGCTTGCGCGACATCGCCGGCACCGCATCAAATGCGTCCATGAAAGCCGACTCTTCAGCGCCGATGGCCTGCGCGTACGCCCTCATCTTCTCGTCGGTTTGGGTTTCGTCGCGAACTTGCCCGATCAGCCAGTTGGCAATGTGATTGCCGCCAATGCTGATACTCGCACCCGCATCCCAGAGGCCGCCACTCTGGCATGTCTGAACGACAGGACCGGAGGCTTTGTGGCGCCCGATCGTGGCATCGGATTTGTAGCAGTTGGCGCAGCCCTGCTCGGTCTTGCGAATGATTTCACTGCATAGTTTGGTGAAATTACTCGGCTCCGTCAGCGGCGTACCGTCAGGGTGCGTAATGATCGAGGCGACGCCAGTCGCCAGGGAAAACTCATTTTGTATACGCTGGATTTCGTCGAGCTGGAACAGCGTCTCAAAGCGGACTGTCGCCGCTTCGTCGGGTCCGCTGCTGGATGAGAAACACGCTTGATCGGGAGTCGAGGCATCGGCCGAACGAATCTCGGCGGGGCCGGTTTTTTCCATCTCTTGTGCGTCCATGCGCTGCCTAGGCCTCTCAGGAATGTGGCGCCTATCCGACTCATACATCTGCGCTTGCCGTTCTTCGTGTTGCTTGCCAGACGCCGGTTACCGATACCGATTGATGATTCCTTCATGAACGCGTCAAGACGCTGACGTATTCATCCGGAGACAGCATAGCAGTCGAAAGCGGTCATGGAAATGCCTCCTGGATCGCGTGTGAACGGCCGTGTTTTGCCGCCTGGCACCGCACAGGCCAGTCGCCAGTCATCTGACTGGCCGCTACTCATAACGCATTTGGCAACACATGCGTAGCCCGGGGTCATTACAATGTCCTCATGCCAACACCGGCTTGAAACGATTGGATCGAGGAGGCAGCACATGGACAGGGTCACCAACGACATGGCCATCGGCGGCGATAGCGCTGATGTCGATTGCGATGAAACGCAGGATTGGACAGCGAGTCTGGCCGAGGTGATCGAGCGTGACGGGCTGCCGCGCGCCGAGTTCCTGGTCGACCGGCTGATCGACTCAGGACGCCGGGCCGGTGGCCGCTTCCACACCCGCCACACGACGCCCTACCGCAACACCATCCCGGTCGAAGCGCAGCCGCCCTACCCCGGCGATCTCGACCTGGAAGCCCGGATTACCGCGATCCATCGCTGGAACGCGCTGGTGATGGTGACGCGCGCCAATCAGGCGCATCCCGAACTCGGCGGCCACATCGCGACCTACGCGTCGATCGCCGATGTCTTCGAAGTGGGCTTCAACCACTTCTTCCGCGCCGCCAGCGACGAGCATCCCGGCGACCTGGTCTATTTCCAGCCGCACGCCGCGCCTGGCGTCTATGCGCGCGCGTTCCTCGAGGGGCGCCTCGGCGAAGACAATCTCAAGCACTTCCGGCGCGAAGTCTCGGGCGGCGTCGGCCGCGGCCTGTCTTCGTATCCGCACCCGACGCTGATGCCCAATTTCTGGCAGTTCCCGACCGGATCGATGGGGCTCGGCCTGCTCACGGCGATCTATCAGGCGCGCTTCCAGCGCTACCTGCTGCATCGCGAAATCATGCCGACCAGCGACCGCAAGGTCTGGGCCTACGTCGGCGACGGCGAAATGGACGAACCCGAATCGCTGGCCGGAATTTCGCTTGCCGCGCGCGAGCAACTCGACAATCTGATCCTGGTCGTCAACTGCAACCTGCAGCGGCTCGACGGTCCGGTTCGCGGCAACGGCAATATCGTCCAGGAGCTCGAAACGCTGTTCGCCGGCGCCGGCTGGAACGTCATCAAGTGCCTGTGGGGAAGCAACTGGGACGTGCTCTTCGCGCGCGACCGCGACGGCTGGATCCTCAAGCGAATGGCCGAAGCGGTCGATGGCGAATTCCAGAAGCTGTCGGCCACCGACGGCCATTACAACCGCCAGCACTTCTTCTCGCGCTACCCGGAACTGGCCGCGCTGGTCGCCAATATGTCGGACAGGGACATCGACGCACTGATGCGCGGCGGTCATGACCCGGTCAAGATTTACGCGGCTTATGCGGCGGCGATGAGCTCTCGCGGGCAACCGACGGTGATTCTGGTGCAGACGACCAAGGGCTACGGCATGGGCGCTTCGGGTCAAGGCGCTAATACCTCGCACCAGACCAAGAAGCTGGCCGCCGACGACCTGCGGCATTTTCGCGACCGCTTCGGTTTGCCGCTTTCCGACGACGATCTCGACCACGCGCGCTTCTACCACCCCGGTGAAGACAGCGCCGAGGTGCGCTATCTCAAGGCGCGTCGCGCGGCGCTCGGCGGCTTCGTTCCGCAGCGTCGCCAGCAGGCGACCCGGCTCAAGGTCGCCAACCCCGAGCTTTTCGGCGCGGCGCATGGCGATTCGGGAACGCGGGAAATCTCGACGACCATGAGCTTCGTTCGCATCCTCTCCAAGCTGATGCGCGACAGCGCGCTCGGCTCACGCGTCGTGACTATCGTCTCCGACGAAGCGCGCACCTTCGGCATGCAGGACATGTTCCGCCAGTTCGGCATCTATTCGCCGTGGGGACAGCGCTATACGCCGCAGGATTCGGATCAGCTGGCGTTCTACCGCGAAGACGTCAAAGGCCAGATCCTCGAGGAAGGAATCACCGAAGCGGGTTCATTGAGTTCGTGGATCGCTGCCGGCACCGCCTGGTCGCACAGCAACCGGCCGATGCTGCCGTGCTACATCTTTTATTCGATGTTCGGTTTCCAGCGCGTCGCCGATCTGATCTGGAATGCCGCCGACTGCCAGGCGCGCGGCTTCCTGCTCGGCGCCACCGCCGGACGAACGACGCTGTCGGGCGAGGGCCTGCAGCACGAGGACGGCCAGAGCCAGGTCTACGCCGCAACGATTCCGACCTGCCGCGCCTACGACCCGGCCTTCGCCTACGAAGTCGCGGTGATCGCCGAGGACGGCGTCCGGCGAATGATGAGCGAAGGCGAAAACGGCTTTTACTACGTCACCTTGTACAACGAAAACTACCCGCACCCGGCGATGCCAGAGGGCGCCGAAGAAGGCATCCGGCGCGGCATCTACCGGCTGCGTCGGTCGACGCTGGCCAACGACAAGCCACGCGTTCAGTTGATCGGTAGCGGCAGCATCCTGCGCGAGGTCGTCGCTGCCGCGGCGCGACTCGAGGACGACTTCGGCGTCGCCGCCGACGTCTGGAGCGCGACCAGCTTTGGCCAATTGCGCAAGGACGGCATTGCCTGCGATCGCTGGAATCTGCTGCATCCGGACGAGCCGCCGCGCGTCCCCTACGTCGCCGAACAACTGCCCAGGGATGGCGGCCCTTTCATCGCCGCCAGCGACTTCATTCGCGCTTACCCGGACCTCATCCGCAACTGGGTCCCCGGTCCTTACCGCGTGCTCGGCACCGACGGTTTCGGTCGCTCCGACACACGCGTCGCCTTGCGCGACTTCTTCGAGATCGACGCGCGCTATATCGCGCTGGCGGCGCTCACGAGTCTCGCCGAGCAAGGCGCGATTGCGCGCAGCGATCTCACCTCGGCGATCGAACGATTGGCAATTGCGGCCGACAAACCGAACCCGATCGAATAGTCACGCGACCGCGATGAGCCAAACGATTGATATTCGGGTGCCAGATATCGGCGACTACAGGGTTGAGCACTCACAAGGCGTTGTCCGAGGTGAATTCGCCACGCCGAATCGCCGTTGGCGTCATGCCAAGCTCTCGTTTGAAAACCGAGTGCATGTACTGAGGGGTCGTGAAGCCGGCCCGCTTGGCCACCTCAGCGGCAGGAAGATTGGTGTCTCGCAACAATTGCTGAGCGATTTCGAGCCGATGCAGCAGCAACGCCCGATGGACCGTAGAACCGAGTTCGACGCGGAAGCAGTGCTCCAGTGTCGAGCGCGAAACGCCGACATACTCCGCCACTTGTTCGTTCTTTATGCCTTGGCAGCCATACTGGCGGATGTAGTAGCGTGCTTTCGTCACCAGGGCGCTGAATGGCCGGGTGTGCTTGCTCGAAGCTTGAACATTGAGCCCCGCCGGTGGCACCACCACGCGCTTGTCGGTGAAGCGAGAACCATGCAGCATCTGGTGAAGCAACTGCGCCGCCACGCGCCCCATCTCGTGCGTTCCCTGGCGCACCGAGCTTAGGCCGATGCGAGTCAGCGACTGGGTCAGCGGGTCATTGTCGATGCCGACGATCGCGACCTGCTCGGGAACGGCTATACCGGCAACCATACACGCATGCATCAGGTGACGTGCGCGAGCGTCGGTGATCCCAATGATCCCCACCGGCTTGCTCAGAGAAGAGATCCATTGAGCCAAGTGTTCGATGGCGGTGTTCCACGCCACCGCGTTGGTCTGCACGCCACGGTAGATATGACCCGTGGGCGCCAGGCGGGCGAAGGCTTTCTCGCGCTCCTGTGCCCAACGGCTAGCCGCGGCTTCGGGCTGGCTGTACATGGCAAGCTGTTGCACGCCGGCCTCGACGAGATGGTCGTGGGCAAGCTTGACGATCAGGAAGTTGTCAGTCGCCACGTAGGGCACGCCCTTGGGGTAGTCGGAGAGCTCAGCATACGATCCGCCGACCGCCACCACCGGCAGAGGGATTCCGGCGAGCGCCTCGCTGATATTCGGGTCGTCGTAGTCGGCGATGATCCCGTCACCTTGCCATTGGGCGATGTTGGCAATGCGGGCACGAAAATCATCCTCAATCAGCAAATCCCACTCGACTCGGGTTGAACGAATGTAATCGCCGATTCCCGCGATGATCTCTCGGTCGTAGATCTTGTTGGCGTTAAAGAGCAGCGCAACGTGGAGCGGTGGCCGCCGCTGCTTGCCCGAGGGGTCATGCCGGAATTCAGAGGAAGGTGGCAAAACGCTTTCCGAGGAAGATCGCGTCAAAAATGATATCACGATCGGCGGATTTCATAATAGTCAGCAGGTCATCCGGAACCTATTATTGACCTCGATTTAATCGCCGAGGCATGCGAACCTTCCTCGGTTTCTCTCACCAGGCCTCGCGCTCTGCGCTTGACGGAGGTAGTAAAGATGAGCACCTTTGATTTCGTTGACCGCGTTCGCTATGAAGGCCTTGAAAGCCGCTCGCCCTTGAGCTTCCGCCACTATGACGCCAAGCGCGTGCTGCTCGGCAAGAGCATGGAGGAGCACCTGCGCATCGCGGTGTGCTACTGGCACACCTTCTGCTCGCCAGGCGCGGACATGTTTGGCAACGAGCTGTTCAATCGCCCGTGGTTCGCCAGCGCAGAGCCGATGGTGCAGGCCAAGCGCAAGGCCGAGGCGGCGTTCGAATTCTTCCAGAAGCTGGGGGTGTCGTACTACACCTTTCACGATGTCGATGCCGCGCCTGATGGCGTCACGCTCAACGAGTATCGCAGCAACCTCGAGGAGATCGTCGATGTCCTCGGCCGGCACCAGGAGAGTTCCCGCATCAAGCTGCTGTGGGGAACGGCGAACCTGTTTAGCCACCCCCGTTACGCGGCTGGCGCGGCAACCAATCCCGACCCCGAGGTGTTTGCTTGCGCAGCAACGCAGGTGTTCTGCGCGATGAACGCGACGCAAAAACTTGGCGGCGACAACTACGTGCTGTGGGGCGGTCGCGAAGGCTACGACACCTTGCTCAATACCGACCTGGTACGCGAGCGCAAGCAGCTCGGCCGCTTCATGCAAATGGTCGTCGAACACAAGTACCACATCGGCTTCAAGGGGCAGCTGCTGATCGAGCCCAAACCGCACGAACCGACCAAGCACCAATACGACCGCGACGTCGCCACGGTGCACGGTTTCCTCAAGGAATTCGGCCTTGAAGGCGAGATGAAGGTCAACGTCGAGGCCAACCACGCGACGCTCGCCGGCCACAGCTTCCAGCATGAAGTGGCGCAGGCGCTGGCGCTCGGGATTCTCGGCAGCATCGACGCCAACCGCGGCGACCCGCAGAACGGCTGGGATACCGACCAGTTCCCGAACAGTGTCGAGGAACTTTCATTGGTCCTCTACGAAATTCTGAAGGGCGGCGGCATTGGACAAGGCGGCTTCAATTTCGACGCCAAGGTGCGACGCCAGAGCTTGAGCCTGGAAGACATGTTCCACGCCCACATCGGCGCGATGGACACGCTCGCCCTGGCGCTGGAGAAAGCCTCCAGGCTGGTCGAAGACGACGTGCTGGGGGACTTCCGCCGTCAGCGCTATGCGCAATGGGACTTGACGCTGGGTCGCTCGATTCTCGGCGGCGAGCACACCTTGGCGACGCTGGCCGACCTGGCCAGCGAAGCCAAGCTGGCGCCGCAACCGGTGAGCGGCAGGCAGGAATGGCTTGAAGCCCGAGTCAACCAGACCTTGTTCGGCTGAATACAGAAAAATAACGTAACGATGGCTGGTAAATTGCGAAGTATCGGGTAATTTCCGTGACATCAGCGGTCAGGGCCGCGATGATCGATAGCGGGATCGGCCACACGGCAGTTCCCGACAGACAGAAAACAAGAGGGGAAATGATATGAAACTTGCCAAGTTCTTCGTTCACATCGCGTTTGCTGCGTCAACACTATTTGTTCAGGGCGTACAGGCCGACACGGTCAAGATGCTGCTGGTCGAACCCAACACCGTCGCCAGCAAGGATTATTACTCAGCCATCAAGAATGCCTTTGAAGCCAAGAATCCGGGCGTAACCGTTCAGATCGACTACATGGACGACACCTCGTACAAGGCAAAACTGCCTACCTTGCTGCAATCGAATTCCCGCCCCGACGTATTTTTCACCTGGACGGGTGGCGTCTTCTTCGAACAGGCCAAGGCCGGCATCCTCAAGGATATCTCGGCCGACATGAACGCCGGGTGGAAAGACACGTTCCCCGAAGGCGGCGTCGGCGCCCTAAACTACAAGGGCAAGTACTACGGTGCGCCAATGTATGCGGCCAGTGTCGTGCTCTGGTACAACAAGAAACTGCTTGCCCAGGCCAAGGTTGATCCGGCGGCGATCCAGAGCTGGGATGATTTCCTTGCCGCGGTCAGCAAACTGAAGGCTGCCGGCATTACCCCGATTGTCGCCGGCGGCAAGGACAAATGGCCTCTGGCTTTCTATTATGGTTTCCTCACTACCCGGATTGCCGGAAAGGAAGGAATTGCCAATGCGGATGCCGGAATTGCCGGCGGCTTCGACAATCCGGATTTTGTCCGCGTCGGCAGTGAATTCAAGCGCCTCGTCGATCTGCAACCCTTCCAGCCTGGCTTCATGGATACCAACAACAACAAGGCTTCAGGTCTCTTTGGCGACGGCAAGGGTGCGTTCCATCTGATGGGCAACTGGCTTTATGGCACCCAGAAACAAAACTCGACCTCAGGCAAAGGGATTGCTGACGAAGATCTGGGGTTCATCAGCTTCCCGACAGTGGCAGGAGGGAAAGGCGGCGCCAACGACACCTTTGGCGGAATCAACGGCTGGCTGGTGACAAAGAATGCCGCGCCGTCAACGGTGAAATGGCTTCAATTCCTGCTCAGCAAGGAAAACCAGATTGAGGGCGGCCGGCAAGCCCTGTGGTTGCCGATCGTCAAGAATTCGGGTTCGGGAATCTCCAATCCTATCTTGCGTCAGGTAGTTGGACAGTTCGACAAAGCCGGATACCACCAGTTGTATCTGGACCAGGCGCTCGGCGCCAGCGTCGGCGCGACGCTCAACGATGTGACCGCCGAAATTGCGACGGGCGAAATCACGCCGCAGCAAGCCGCAAAACGCGTCGAAGAAGCGCGGAAAATGCGCTAGCCGTCCCCGGGCAGGCCCATCGCCTGCCCACTGACTTCACCCGTACTCAAGAGTGGCGCCATGCACGCCTGGCGCTCTGGAGTTTCGCCGCTTCCTTATTGGCCCAGAACGATGTCCAACACGACCCTTCCGCCCCGACCGACTTTGAGTACAGCAAGGCGAATTGCCCGCATGTACCACGACGGGAAACTCGGCGCGATTCTGTTGTTTCTTCCCCCCTCGCTGCTCTTGTTCTCGCTGTTTGTCGTCATGCCGATTTTCAACGCGGCCGAACTGAGTCTCTACAAATGGAGCGGATTTGGTGAGGTCACCGATTTTGTCGGCCTGAAAAATTACGCCAACCTGCTCTCGCATTCGGTGTTTCACCAGTCGATGTGGAACTCGGTCAAGATCATCCTCGCCTCGATCCTGCTGCAAATACCGCTGGCCTTGGGACTGGCCCTGCTGATCTACCGCAAGACGCCGACCAACACGCTGTTCCGGCTGGTTTTCCTGGCCCCGTACATCCTCGCCGAAATTGCATCCGGGCTGATCTGGAGCTTCATTTTCGATGGCGACTACGGTGTCTCCGCCCAGATTGCTTCCGCCCTGTCGATCGACCCGTTCTATATCCTGGCCGACAAGCGTTTCGCCTTCCTCGCCATCATCACCGTGATCGTCTGGAAATACTTCGGCTTTCACATGATGATTTTCATCGCCGCCTTGCAGTCGGTACCCACCGAACTGATCGAGGCAGCCGAACTCGATGGTGCCAGCCCACGGCAGGTGGTGACCTACGTGAAACTGCCGCTGATCGCCCATGCGCTCAAGCTCAGCGTGTTTTTCGCCATCATCGGGTCGCTCCAGGTATTTGACGTCATTATTCCATTGACCAACGGCGGACCGTCCAACTCGACGCATTCGATCGTGAGCTACCTCTATACCTTCGGTCTCACCCGGCTCAACGTGGGTTATGGCAGCGCCGTCGGCGTCGTGTTGTTCGTCTTCTGCATATTCACCGCGCTGACTTACAAACGGATCGTCATCCGCGAGGGGAAAACCACATGAGCCGCCAATCCGGAATCGGCAGTCTCTCGCGCGCTGCAGCGCTTTCAATGGCCGCCGCGTTTGTCATTATTCCTTTACTGGCGACCGTCCTCGGTGGATTCAAGACGATCGGCGAACTGCGCGCTTCGCCCTTCGGTCTGCCCAGCCAGTGGCACACCGAGTTCTATATGGACATTCTGCGCAATCCCGTCTTCTGGTCCTATCTGAAAAGCTCTTTGTTCGTCTCGCTCAGCGCCGTGGTAATCACGCTTCTGTGTTCATCAATGGCGGCGTATGTCTTTGCCCATATCCGTTTTTTCGGGTCGAAAATGCTGCTTTCCTACCTGTTGCTCGGGATGATGTTTCCTTTTGCCACAGCGATCCTGCCGCTGTTCATCATGATCCGCGACCTGGGGTTGCTCGACAACTATCTCGGCGTCATTCTGCCGCAAGCCGCTTTCTCAATGGCCTTTGCCATCGTGCTTTTCAAGAGCTTCTTCGAGCAGTTGCCGCATGAACTGTTCGAAGCCGCCTACGTCGATGGCTGCGGTTATATCCGGTTCTTCTTTCAGTTCACCCTGCCGCTCTCAACCCCCATTCTGGCGACGGTCGGTACCTTCGTTTTCGTTCAGAGCTGGAACAACTATCTTCTGCCGCTGGTGGTGATCAACAACCGGGAGTTGTTTACCTGGCCGCTGGGAATGATGCAATTCCGCGGCGAGTACATCGTTGAATGGAACAAGATTCTGGCTTTCGTTTCGCTCACGATTTTCCCGGCGATCGTTTTTTTCGTCGCCGCCCAAAAATATATCGTCGCGGGGCTCACCCGCGGCTCAGTGAAAGGCTGATGGTCATGAGCAACACCTCCGCTACCGGATCGTTCATTCAAAACCCCATTCTCAAGGGCTTCAACCCCGACCCATCGATTGTCCGGGTTGCCGACGACTACTACATCGCCACCTCGACTTTTGAATGGTACCCCGGCGTACAGATTCACCACTCAAGGGATCTGATTCATTGGCAGTTGGCCACCCGCCCGCTCAATCGCGCGTCGCAGCTTGACCTGCGCGGAAACGGCGATTCCTGTGGCGTCTGGGCGCCCTGCCTGACTTTCTCGGACGGCCTGTTCTGGCTCGTCTACAGCGATGTCAAACGCAGGGAAGGAAACTTCAAGGATGTGCACAATTACCTGGTCACCGCTCCCCGCATCGAAGGTCCGTGGTCCGATCCGGTTTACCTCAATTCGAGCGGTTTTGACGCGTCGCTTTTCCACGACGACGATGGACGAAAGTGGCTCGTCAATCTCGTCTGGGATCACCGCGCACGTCCGACAAAATTCGGCGGCATCCTGCTCCAGGAATATGATGCGCTTGCCAAACGTCTCGTTGGCCAGACACACAATATCTTCCCAGGCAGTCCGCTGGGAAAAACCGAAGGCCCGCATCTCTACAAGCGGGGCGATTTCTACTATCTCATAACGGCCGAGGGCGGCACCGGCTACGGCCATGCCGTCTCTATGGCTCGCTCAAGAACCATCACCGGCCCGTATGAACTGCACCCGCAGTGGCATGTCGTGACGTCGCGTATCTTTCCTGACGCCGAATTGCAGCGTGCCGGTCACGGCGACCTCGTTGAAACGCCGGCTGGCGAAACCTATCTTGTGCATCTCGCCGGGCGCCCCATCGCCGGCTTACAGCGCTGCCCTCGCGGACGCGAGACGGCGATCCAGAAAGTGCAATGGGACGATGATGGCTGGCTGCGCCTGTGCGGCATCCCTCAGGAGCCGCAAATGCAGGTTCCCGCGCCAGACCTTCCGTGCCACCGTTTCCCGGAGGATCCGATCCGGCACGATTTCGATTCAGAAACGCTGCCGCCCGTCTTCCAGTGGCTGCGCACACCGTTCCCGGAACGGATTTTCACGCTCGATGCCCGCGCCGGCCATCTGCGCCTGATCGGTCGCGAATCGATCGGCAGTTCGTTCGAACAGTCGCTGGTTGCGCGACGCCAGACCTCACTCGCCTACCGGGCAGAAACCGTCGTTGACGCCCATCCGCAAAACTACCAGCAGATGGCCGGGCTGATCGCCTATTACAACCGTTGCGCCTTCCATTACCTGGCGCTCACTTTCGACGACGTTGCCGGAACCTGTCTGCAGGTATTTTCGTGTGCCGGAGACTGGCCCGTCGGCAACCTGACCGTCCCGCTCGAACATCCGGTAGCGGTCCCTGCCGATCAACCGGTTCGCTTGCGGGTCGACGTTCATGACTGCGCACTGCGCTTCTTCTACGCCCTCGGCTCAGGTCCGTGGACACGGATCGGCCCGGTCAATGACGCCTCCTTGTTGTCCGACGAGGTCGGGCAAGGAGATCACGGCAACTTCACCGGCGCCTTTGTCGGAATGGCAGCGCACGATGTCAGTGGCCAGGCGATGACGGCTGATTTTGATTACTTTGAATACCAGGATCTGCTCTGAATCCAGCAAGAATCGATAACCGGCGTTGAATCAGTTCGAGGATCAAATGGCAACCGTACAGCTCAAGAACGTTAATAAGTGCTTCGGTACGACCGAGGTCATTCCGGATATTTCTCTCGAAATACCGCACGGTTCCTTCACCGTCTTCGTTGGCCCGTCGGGCTGCGGAAAATCAACGCTATTGCGCATCGTTGCCGGTCTTGAAGACGTCACGCGAGGGCGTGTTGACATCGACGGCAAGGATGTCACCTTCGCCCGCCCGACCGAACGCGGCATCGCGATGGTGTTTCAATCGTACGCCCTGTATCCGCACATGAGCGTCGCGCAGAACATCGGTTTTGCCCTGAAGATGGCCAAGGTCCCGCCGGCAACGATCAAGGAACGCGTCAAGTCTGCGGCCAGCATTCTCCAGCTCGACGAACTGCTCGACCGAAAACCCGGCGAACTCTCGGGCGGGCAGCGGCAGCGCGTCGCCATCGGCCGTGCCATTGTTCGAGAACCCAAGGTCTTTCTTTTTGACGAACCGCTGTCAAACCTCGACGCGGCACTGCGCACGCAAATGCGGGTCGAACTCGCGCAACTGCACAGGCGCCTCGGTGCGACCATGGTCTACGTCACGCACGATCAGGTGGAAGCGATGACGCTCGCCGACCAGATCGTCGTTCTCAACAAGGGAAAGATCGAACAGGTTGGATCGCCCATGGAACTCTACCAGCACCCGCGCACCCTCTTCGTCGCCGGATTCATTGGCTCGCCGCGCATGAATCTCGTCTCGGGCGCCGCCGCGCGGGCCTTCAATGCAAACACCGTGGGCATCCGTCCCGAACACCTCGACATCACGAATGAAGGGGGCGCCTGGCGCGGTGACGTGCTCATTGCCGAGCGGCTCGGCAGCGATACCTACCTGCACATCGACGTTCCCGACATCGGTCGCATCATCGCCCGCTCGCCCGGCGATGCCGCTTATGCAGCAGGCCGCAGCGTCGGAGTGAACCTGCGCGAGTCCTGCCTGCACCGTTTCGATGAACAAGGAATAAGCCTCTGAGCGAACCCGCCGCTCTCGATCATCCAACGAGAAGGCGTGCGTCCGGGCCCTCCGTCGCATCGAAAAATCGCCAATGATTCAGCCCAACTCGATCAACGCGACAGAACCGAAAAACCATGCCAGCGACAAGCCAAACCGTCCTCGGAATCGACGTCAGCACGCAAAGCCTGAGTGCTGTGGTGCTGCACAGCCCCTCGGGTGAAATCCTCTGGAGCGGCTCGCTGCCCTACCGCGACGATCCCCGCTTGTGCGGACTCGGTTTCGAGCACGACACACTGATCATCCCGCCGCGCGAGGCGGGCGAAGCCGAACAACCGCCACGCCTGTTCATCGCCGCCCTCGATGCCTTGTTCAGCGATCTTCAGGCCGCCGGCATCGACACCGCGGCGATTGCCGCAATCAACACCTCCGGCCAGCAACATGGCCACGTCTACCTGAACGCTCAGGCGCAGGCCGCCTTTGCTCGCCTGCGCCAAGCGGCGAGCGCCGGCGATTCCCTGTTGACTCACCTCGCCAACGCTTTCGCCTACGGTGGCGCGCCGATCTGGAAGACCGCCAACACCGCCGCCGAAGCCGCCCATATCCGTTCCGCCATCGGCGGCAAGGCGGCGACCATCGAACGCACCGGCAGCGACATCCCGCTGCGCTTTTCCGCCACCGTGCATCGCAAACTGGCCGTCCGTTACCCGGAGGCCTATGCGGCGACGCGCCACATCCAGCAAATCTCCAGCTTCATTCCGGCGATCCTGGTGGGAGACTGCGCCATCCCCATCGATTTCGGCAATGCCTGCGGCACCGGGCTGATGAATTACCAGGCGCGCGCCTGGGACGACGTCGTCATGCAGGCCGTCGCAGGCGACCTCCCGGGTGGCGCCGCCGCCCTGGCCGCCAAGCTGCCGCCGATCGCCCACCCCTTGGCCGTCTGCGGCACCGTAGCCGCGTACTTTCAGATCAAATACGGCTTGGCCGCCACTTGCCAGATCATCGCGGGCTCGGGCGACAATCCCCAATCCAAGGTTCTGGCCAGCGGCGACCTGCTCAGTCTGGGCACCAGCTTCGTGTACATGATCGTTAGCCCGGATGGCGGCGTCGACGCCAGCGGCACGGCCAACGCCATGTACGACGGTCTCGGCCGCCCGTTCAACTTCGCTTGTCGGACCAACGGTGCGCTGGCCTGGGATCAGCTGCGCTTGCGCCATGGTCTGGGCGCCAAGGACTACGCGGCGTGTGATGCCGCTCTCGCCAATACTGCAGCGGGCAGCCTGATCCGCTTCTGGCATCCCGACGCAGAATCCTTTCCGATGATCGCCGCCAGTCCTGAACCGGTGCGGCTCGATCAGTCAGCGGTCGACTTCGCCAGCGATTATTCCGCCGTCGTCGACAGCTCGCTAGGCCTGCTCTACCGCTATGGACGCAAGATCGTTGGCGCTCGCGTCAATTCGCACCAGCACCCCATGAGCGTTTGCGGCGGACCGTCCGCCAGCCCGGGCATCATGAGCCGCATTGCGGCGATCTGGAACCGCCCGGCGATCCAGGCCGGGCAAGCCGGCGCCGCCCTGGGCGCAGCGCTGGCCGCCGCCGTGGCGCTGGTCCCGGAAGCCGAACGCGAGGCTCTGGCCGAGAGACTGCGCCGGTCTCTTTTTACCGGCAAGCGTATCGTCCAGCCCGATTCGGCGATGGTTCAGGCTTATCACGCGCCGGGCGGATACCTCGACCAACTGGAAATTGCTTTTGAAAAGCTTCGCAACAGCTGAAAAAATCCGCTGATTGCCAGGCGCTCAGCGATCTCGCCGCGGCAATCAACCGCCAGGGAATTAAGCCCGACAAGCCCAGCATCGATGGGCGCATCGAGCCGACTGCGGGCGATGCCCCGAGTCGTCTTTTCTACAACACCGGAATGCTGCGTCGGGCCGAACATGGCGCGTGAGAATCAAAAAAGCTGTCAGCCGCAGCCCAAATTACGTATTCTGTTTGGATCAAACAAGGGGCAGTTTTCTCAACAACAATTGACGGGGAACAAGAATCCAATCATGAACAGCATTCCGCACAACGCATTCAAGGCAGCGATCAAGGCCGGCCGTACTCAACTCGGTCTGTGGCTGACCTGCGCCAATCCTTACACCGCGGAAATCGCGGCGACCTCAGGCTATGACTGGCTGCTGATCGACGGCGAACACGGACCCAACGACGTGCCGACGATCCTTGCGCAATTGCAGGCGGTGGCGGCCTACAGCAGCCACGCTATCGTGCGCACGGTCAACAAGGACCCGGCGCTGATCAAGCAGGTTCTCGATTGCGGCGCGCAGACACTGCTCGTGCCGATGGTCGACACCGCCCAGGAAGCGCGCGATCTGGTCTTGGCCATGCGCTACCCGACGCGCGGCATTCGCGGCGTCGCACCGATTGCCGCGCGGGCGTCACGCTGGGGACGGATTGCCGATTACACCGACGTCGTCGAACGCGAGCTTTGCCTGCTGGTGCAAATCGAATCCGAACGGGGCCTCGCCAACCTCGACGAAATCACCCAGGTCGAAGGCGTCGATGGGGTGTTTATCGGGCCGGCCGATCTATCCGCGTCGATGGGCCATCTGGGCAATCCCGGACACCCGCAAGTCAGTGCGGCGATCGACACGGCGATCCGGCGCATTCGCGCGCTCGGCAAGGCGGCGGGAATCATGGGCACCGAACCGGCCACCGCCAAACAGCATATTTCATCCGGAGCGAACTTTGTCGCCATCGCCGTCGACAGCATGTTATTCACCAAGGCCATCGACGACGCCTGGCAACGAACCAACGAGGAGCTCGCCCGCTAAGGCAATGTGCCGGGCGACGGTTTAACGACCGCGGGATGTCGGATTGCTGCCGTTCACGACTTCAAGTCGTAGAGTAGTTATCGGGCGCAAATTCACCCTCTGCTTGAAAGGCTGCTTTCCGGCGCAATCCTCTATGCGTACAATCGGCCACAAGCGGCCGGTCCAGGTGGTCTCCCAATTTGAATAGCTTGGGAGCCCCCTGACCCCGCTGAATGTCCGCTACCCGGCGAGCAAATTGATGCCCGCGTTGCCCGGACTCGGCCATCAGTGGACCGTCGCCGGTTCCATGAACCGGCCATACGGACGACTGCTTCGCTTTAAAACCTGCCAGACAGCCTGCGCGAGCCGACCTTGACACACTGGCAAGACTCGGGCGGCAATGCGCCGGACAGCTGCCGCTCTGCCCGCGATCAACCTGGATGGCAACTTCCTCGAATTGCAAATTCGTGCTCACGACCCATTTCGGCCTGCCAGCTTTCCTTCCGTGCCGCTTCGTGGCTACTTCTCTTTCACAAACTTCCAGAAACACTTGCGTCGTACTGAGATGTGAAATAGAATCCGTGACAGACTCTGTTGTTAGACAACATCACAACGAGCCGCATTGAGAAAGTGACCTTATGTTGATTCAAAAAACAAACGCTTGTGATCAAGTCATGGAAAAGATCAAGCGATCGATCATAAGTGGCGAATTCAAAATTGGCGAGCGACTGCCGACCGAATTGCAGCTGACCGAAATGTTTGGGGTCAGTCGTGTCCCGATTCGCGAAGCGCTTCGTTCGCTACGTCAGGCGGGGTATCTCGTAACCAAACACGGAATTGGCACATTTGTAAACATTGCGAGCCCCGATATTCTGGGGAGTGAATTTAACGCATTCATGTTTCTGCAGGAAAAGTCGATCAAGGAAATGCTCCAATTACGAAAGCTCCTTGAAGTCGAGTCAGCCAGAATGGCTGCGATCAACGCCACAGATCTCGATATAGAAAAGATTTTGCACTATGAAAAAGTCACCAAAGAAGAGGTCACCAAACACCGACTTGGAAAAGACAATTCATTCTACGCGGCCGATTTGAAGCTCCATGTGGCAATCGCCGAAGCATCGCACAACGGCATTTATGTTCAGTTCATCAATTCGATCCATGAAACCTTGCATATTCACCAGTTCTTGAGTCTGCAAGAATCTCCTCAGCGCGACGAGGTGATCAGTTATCACAGGAATATTTGCGAAGCCATCGCCGAGCGAAATCCGGATAAAGCGGCGCGGATGATGGAGACGCACATGAATCGAGTCGAGGACATGATAGACATTGCGCTGGAAAAAAAACACCAACAAGCAGGATAGGGAATTGACGCCGGATTAATTTTCGATAATAAAAATAGATTCGGGCAAGTTGTTAGACCTCCAAACTTCATGATCTAGATATTCAAGTAATCGGGGAAAAATCGCTTTTTTTCATGTTGTTAGACCTCCTCATATCAAGAGGTGTTTGTATGAAATTTTCAAGGAGTTCAGATAGTGAAAGGTGAGATTGAAAACGCCAAAAATGACTTTATCGCCGCCGCAAAGCGTGCCCATACGTCCGGAATGCAAACAGGAAACGGTGGGAATATCAGCGTCCGCGTCGGCAATCAGGAACTCATGGCGGTGAAAGCAAGCGGCGTCAGTTTTGGCGAATCGGCCACCGACACCATTGCGGTAACCGACCTCGACGGAAAGATCATCGAAGGTAACCTCAAGCCAACACGCGAGATCGTTCTGCACAGTGCCCTGTATCGCGAGTTTGCCCATCTTGGGGCTGTTGTACATACCCACTCGCCGTACTCGATCGCCTGGTCATTCACCGGCAGAGATATCCCGCTGATCACCAAACACGCTCAATTGAAAATGACCTGCCCCGTTCCGGTCATCGATGTGGAAACGCCGGAAGTGACCAAAGATCACCTGCCGATGATCCTCGATTTGCTGCGAAACAATCCGGGGATACAGGCTTTTGTTCTCAAGGGTCATGGAATAGTCGCGACCGGAAACTCGGCTGTTCTTGCCGAGCAGCTTGCCGAACTGGTCGAGGAGACTGCAAAAATCTGCTGGCTCGATGCCATCGGACGGAATATTGGCATCATCAAATAACGATTACGTTTTTAACTGTCGAAAAAAGGAACATCGATGAACGTTTACACCATCCGCCCCATTGTCACTGGCTATACGCACACCCACAAGGGCACTTATGTCTATCACCACAGCACGCACAAATATTATGACGCCGAAGGTTACGCCGAGCTTCCGGTCACCGTTTTTCTGGTCGAAGGGAACGGCAAAAAAATAATGATAGACACCGGAATGTCGTGCACCGAAATCGCCCATAAATACCATCATCCGGGCTCGTATCAGCCTGAAGGCTATGCCATCCACGAGCAACTTGAAAAGCTTGGAATAAAGCCCGAAGAAATCGATATCGTGGTGTTCACACATCTGCACTGGGACCATGTCTATAACATGGGAAAATTCACCAACGCGAAATTCTACGTCCAGAAAAAGGAATACGATTTTGCGATGAACCCCATCCCACTCTATTACAAATCATACGAATTCCCCTTGCTTGGTTTGGAACCTCAATTCAAAGGGGTTGATTTCGAATTTCTGGACGGCGAGCAGACGATTATTGATGGCATCAGCGTCTACCCGACTCCAGGTCACTCGATCGGCCACCAAGTCGTCGTCGTCAATACCGAAGTCGGTGAATACCACTGCTGTGGCGACGCGCTCTTCGTCTACGACAATCTAAAAGAGATCCCGGAAATATTCTATACCGTCACCCCTCCAGCCAGATTCGAAAACATTACCGAATCGTGGCGCAGCATCGAAAACATCAAGCGGCGCGCCAAGGACAATTCGTTTATCCTGCTGACCCACGAACCGCAAATGGCCGAACTGTTCAAGAAAAGAACCGTATTAGGCAAAAAGATCTAGGACGGTCGACATAATGAGGAAAACCATTGCGATTATCGCTTCCCTGGATACAAAAGGCGTTGAAGTTGCGTTTGCGAAGGAGCTGATAGCGCAATGGGGTCTCAATACACTGCTCATCGATGTCGGCGTCAGGCGAAACCCGGAAATTGATCCAGACGTGACGAGCCAGGACGTGCTTGCCTCGTGCGGACTGACTTGGGATCAGATCGCCCACATTGAAAAGAGGAAAAGAATCGAGTTGATGAGCAAAGCCATCGCTCAAAAAATCGTCGATCTGTACGAAAACAAGGAATTTGACGCCGTCTTCTCGATGGGGGGAATTCAAAACACCCTGATGGCCGCCAGCGCTATGAAAATGCTCCCGGTCGGCATTCCAAAACTGATTCTCTCGACGATGGCCAGTGGTCAGCGTTTGTTTGGCCCCTTTATCGGAACCAAGGACATCGCGATCATGCATTCGGTTGCCGATATCTCGGGCATCAACATGATTACGAAAAGCGTGATCTCCACAGCAATAGCGGCCATCGCCGGAATGACCGCGCACGGCTTGGGCCCGATTATCAAGCCGGAAAATACCGTGGTCGGCGCGACGATGCTCGGGGTGACCAGCGGCAGTGTCACCGCCGCCGCGCAAGCCATGCAGAATTCGGGATTTGAAACGGTTTCATTTCACGCCACAGGCGTCGGCGGATCGGCAATGGAAGATTTCATCGCCCAGGGGGTGATCCGCGCGACGCTCGACATGACGCTGCATGAAATCACTTCGGAAGTGCTCGGTGGCTACTGTTCGGGGGCCAGCGGGCGTTTGCTCGCTGCCGCAAAGGCTGGGATTCCGCAGGTGATCGTCCCGGGGGCGGTCGACATGATCAGTTGCTGTACCGATTTTGGGACTGATAGCTTTCCTAGCGACTGGCAGACCCGGAAGCAGGTTCTGCACAATTCAAGCCTCATTCATCTCAAAGTGCTCCGCGCGGAAATCATAAAAATAGCCGAGGTCATCGCCGAACGGCTCAACCAATGCACCGGTCCGGCCACGGTGTTGATCCCGCTGCGCGGATTTTGCGAAGCATCGGCGCCGGGAAAAGCATTGCATGATCCGGAAGTCGATCAGGCATTCATCACCAGCTTAAAAAGCAGGATCGATCCGAAAATAAAATGGATCGAGGCCGATCTTAATATCAGCCAACCCGAATTAGGCAAACTGGCGGCGACGGAGTTATTGAGGTATCTGGCATAGGAATTTCATCGTCATTCTATTAATTTTTCATAGAAAGAGAAGGCCATCAAGACTCAGGAAAAATAAGGTTTTCAGGAATTTTATACTCGCAATTGGTAAAACAGGGGTGCAGTGGTGCTTTTTTCAAGCACAATTATTTTCAGGGACCAACAGGACCGGAACGAATTGACGTGAATCCTGTATTTTTCGGAGTCAATCATGAATAGAGCAAAATCGATGTTGTTTTCCGTCGCGCTGTCGGTCATGGCGACCGGCGCAGCGCAGGCCCAGACCGCCTACAAGATCGGCTACATACCGACGTCCATCGGACAGGCGCTGACCCAGGCCTGGCGCTCCGGTGCCGAAAAGGTATTCAAGGAAAGCAATGTGACGTTCCAGGCCTACGACGCGAACATGAAGGCCGAAACCCAGGTGACCTTGATGGACGACCTCATCAACCAGGGATACAACGCGATCATTCTGCAGCCGGCCGACGCCGCGGCGCTCACCGCCAGCGTCAAAAAGGCCGAAGCCAAAGGCATTCCGGTGATTACGCTCAATACCGACACGCTGCTGCCCCATGCGGCCAATGTCACGATGGACGATTCCGGCTCGGGTTATCTGATCGGCGAGAAAATCGGCGAATCGCTGGGCGGCAAGGGCAACGTCGCGATTATCCAGTCGCCTCCCGGTGCCCAGGCCGGCATCGATCGTGAGAAGGGATTCCGCGCCGCTCTGGCCAAAAGCTATCCCAATATCAAGATCGTTGGCGCTCAAAACGCCCTGTGGGTCAAGGACAAGGCGATCGAAGTGATGAACAGCTTCCTTCAAGTCAACAAGGACCTCGACGCCGTCTTCGCGGTCAACGACAACATGGCCGAAGGCGCCACGATCGCCGCCGAATCGGCCGGCCGTCTCGGGCAGATCAAGATCTGGGGTTTCAACGGACAGAAGAGCACGCTGACGCTGATCGAGCAGGGCAAGATCACCGGCACCGCCTACACCAATGCCTTCAACCAGGGGGGAACAGCGGCCAAGTACGCCATGGAGCTGCTGACCGGAGTCAAGAAAAAGGGCGCCAAGACCGAGATCATCGTCGTTCCGCCGTTCGCTGCGACCAAGGACACGGTCGCCCAAATCAAGGCCGAAGATCGCTGGTAAGGCGTTCCGCGACGGGTGACGGCGCCGACCGGCGCCGTCACCCGGTCCCGTCAATTCAATTGCTGACCCACATTGCAGCGTTCCTGATACGCCGCATTGGGGGAAGTTGCCGCCCGTAATCAGCCCTTGACTTGCCGGGACAGCGAACCCGCTTTACCCATAAACAATAATTTGGAGGTGTCATCGTGTCGGTCAGCGCTATTCGACGACTCATCCTGATCGGGCTGCTGATATCCATCGGCGCCGCCCTTTCAGTTGCCAACCCAAGCTTTCTGACGCTGGACAACCTGATGACCATGCTTCAGGAAGCGTCCCTGACCGGGATCGTGGCCATCGGCTTCACCCTGGTCCTGATCACCGCCGGAATTGACATGTCGATCGGTGCGGTGATCGCGATCACCTCGATGATCTGCGTCAATTTCATTTCCTACACCAGCCTGCCGGCCTACATCTTCATCCCCATCGCGCTGGCGATGGGCTGCCTGATCGGCTGGTTCAACGGCTTCTTCATCACCTACTTCAAGCTGCCCGAATTCATCGTCACCCTGGCGACTCGTGGCATCCTGACCGGACTCGCGCTGATCGCGGCAGTCAAGGACAGCCAGGGCTTCGTCAAGAACGTCTTTATCCAGGACGAGCTGTTTCTCTCGTTCGGTGAAACGGTCGGCCCCGTCTATATCGTCGTCATCGTCTTTTTCGTACTGGCGCTGGCCACGCAGTTCTTCATCAAGCGCACCCGGGCGGGCAGCAACGTCTACGCCACCGGCGCCAACCCGACCGCGGCGCGGTTGACCGGAATTGACACCGATCGCACGCTGATCGGCGTTTATATGTTCTCGGGGTTTTGCGCAGCGCTGGCGTCGATTTTCCTGTGCGCACGGATGATGACCGCGATGCCCGAATTCGGCATCGGCTCGGAGATGGACGTCATCGCCTCGGTCGTCATCGGCGGCACGCCGTTTACCGGCGGCATCGGCGACATCTGGGGAACGGTGATCGGCACGCTGTTCCTGGCACTGATCAAGAACGGCATCCTTAAACTCGGGTTATCGCCGTACATCCAGCCGATCGTCATCGGCGGGATCATCGTCGTCACCGTCGTTTTGGACGTCTGGTACAAGGGATTTGCCGAGCAGCGCGTCGCCAAACTGGCGCGCCAAAAACAGATGCCGACCAGGGAGGGCGTATGAGCGACAAAATCAAGAGTACAGACAGCACGCTGCTGCTCGAATGCCGCGGCATCGACAAGAGCTACAACGGCCCGATGGTTCTCTCCAACGTCGACTTCTCGCTCAAACGCGGCGAAATCCACGCACTGGTCGGCGAGAACGGCGCCGGCAAATCGACGCTAATCAAGATCGTCACCGGGATCACCAACCGCAACGCGGGAACCATGGTTTTCGAGGGTCACAGCATCCCCCTCGAACACAACAAGAACGCTGCCGAGCGCCTCGGCATCGCGGTGATTTACCAGGAACTGAGCCTGATCCACGGCATGAGCGTGGCGCAGAACATCTTCCTGACCAAGGAACCGCTGTTTGCCGGACTGCCGGTCATCGACATCAAGAAGATGAACGCAATGGCGCAGCAGATGATCGACCGCTACGGATTCAACCTCAAGGCGACCGACATCATCGACCAGTTGCCGATCGCGCAGCGGCAAACCGTCGAGATCCTCAAGGCGCTGTCGAACAAGGCCTCCTTGATGATCATGGACGAACCGACCAGCTCGCTGACGGCGACCGAGAGCGTCCAGCTGTTCAAGATCATCCGCCTGCTCAAGAGCGAGGGAATCACCGTCGTCTATATCTCGCACCGCATGGAGGAAGTCTTCGACCTGTCGGACCGGGTCACCGTACTGCGCGACGGCAAGCTGGTCAGCGTTCTCGAAAAGGATGAGATCTCGCCGGCCGAGATCATCCGGCTGATGATCGGCCGCGCGCTGACCGAGGACGAATCGCACCACCGGATGGTCAGAAAGGAAGGCGAAGTCGTCATCGAGGTCAACAATCTGTGCTCGCAAGGCAAGCTCAAGGACGTCTCGTTCAAGGTTCATAAAGGCGAGGTGCTCGGCTTCGGCGGCCTGGTCGGATCGGGTCGTACCGAGCTGATGCGCGCCATCTACGGGATCGACGCCTTCGACAGCGGCAGCATCACCTATCTGGGCAAGCCCTATGTGCCGAGCGTCGAAAAATCGATCGCCGGCGGCTACGGTTTCGTTCCCGAGGAACGCCGGCTGCAGGGGATCATGGGCGCCATTTCGATCACCGGCAATATCGGCATCGCCAACCTCGACTCGATTTCGAGCCGAGCCGGATTCGTCAGCGGCACCAAGGAACGCGAACGCGCGCAACAGGCGATCGCCTTGCTCAACGTCAGACCCCCCAACCCCGACGTGCTGGTCGGCAACCTGTCGGGCGGCAACCAGCAGAAGGTCGTCGTCGGCAAGTGGCTGATCCGCGACCTCAAGCTGCTAATCGTCGACGAACCGACCGTCGGCGTCGACATCGGCGCCAAGGAGGAGATGTACCAAACCATCGAACACCTCTCCAAACAAGGCGTCGCAGTGATCGTCGTGTCGTCCGACCTGCCCGAACTGACGCGTCTTGCCGACCGCATCATCGTGCTCAGAAAGGGTCGGATCATCAAGGAGTTTATAGACGGCACCGTCACCGAGGAAGAAGTCCTGCGCGCGGCGTCCGGAATCATTGAAGGGAGTGCGCAATGAAAGCGTTCAATTGGCGGCAACTGCTTCTCGATCTTCGCCTGTTCTGGATCCTGCTGCTGCTGATGGCCTTGCTGTCGGTCGCGTCGGACCGCTTCCTGACGATCGACAATCTGACCAACGTGCTGTGGTCGGTCTGCCTGATCGGCATCATGTGCACCGGCGCCATCTACGCGCCGATCACCGGTGGCATCGATCTGTCGGTGGCGACTATCGCCGCGCTGGCCGGAATCATCGCCAATCTGCTGATGAACGTCTGTGACCTCAACTGGCTGCTCGCCATCGCCATCACGCTGGGCATCGGCGTGCTGATCGGCTGGGTCAACGGCATCGTCACGACCAAGTTCAACGTACCGGCGTTCATCGTCACCATGGCCGCCAAGACCTACCTCTTCGGCATCGCCATGCTGGTCTCCAACGGCGACCAGATCACCATCATGCAGCCAAAAGCGTTCCTGGCGATCGGCATCGACAAGTATCTGGGCATCCCGATCCCCATTTACCTCATGGCGCTGCTGGTTGTTTTTAGTCACCTCCTGCTCAAGCACACGGTGTTCGGCCGCCAGTGCATCGCGGTCGGCGCCAACGAGGTTGCGGCCAAGCTGTCGGGCGTCAATCCCGACCGCACTCGGATCATCGCCTACATCATCTCGGCGGTGACCGCGTCGATCGCCGGAATCGTCATGGCCTCGCTCACCCAACAGGCCTACGCGATGAACGCCACCGGCTACGAGTTCGACGTAATCACCGCCATCGTCATCGGCGGAACCAGCCTGATGGGTGGCAACGGGTCGGTTGCCGGCGCGCTGATCGGCGCCGTGATGGTCGGCTTCATCAACAACGGACTCAACCTGCTCGACATGCCCTCGTCGTACCACCCGATCGCCACCGGCATCGTCATCCTGGTCGCGCTGATCATGAACCAGGGCGTCAGCCTTCCGGGCTTCATCAAGAGACTTCGCCGACCAGACCGCGCGCCCGGGCAGACCGCCAGCCAGTAAGCCGGCGGCACGAAGCCGCCCCCCCTTCGACGCTTCCATCCTGGCGACCGACATCGCCCGGGAAGCACCGACTCGACCATCGCGAAAGGAAAACACAGTGAATAGCGACCAAAAAGCCTTCTTTGCCGAACCCGGAACGCTCGACATGAGCGACTACGTCGTCCTCGACTATTTCTTCGAATCAACCGTCGAGCCCGCCGAGGCCGCGGCCCACCTCTGCCAAGAGCAATCAACGGCGCAGTGGAAGCGCGTCGGCGTCGACGAAGACATGCGACCGCGGCATGCGGCCAAGGTCATCGATCTGATCGTCGAGCGCAACCCGGCGCAGCCGTGCATCCCGTTCCAGATCGAGGCGTGGACCAAGCTCTGGGCCTGCCGCGTCAAGATCGCCTACCCGATCCGTAACATCGGCGCGTCGATCCCCAACCTGATCACCGCCGCGTGTGGCGAAGGCGCGTTTTTCAGCCCGGGAATTCACGCCATCAAGCTGCACGACATCATTTTCCCGGCCGGCTACCTCGAACAGTTCGAAGGACCCAAATTCGGCGTCGCCGGACTGCGCGAATGGACCGGCGTCCACCACCGTCCGCTTTTCTTCGGCGTCATCAAACCCAATATCGGCCTGGCTCCCGAGCCCTTCCGCGATATCGCCTACGAGAGCTGGCTGGGCGGACTCGACGTCGCCAAGGACGACGAACTGATCTTCGACAGTGCCTGGTCGCCGTTCGAAAAACGCACGCGGCTGCTCGGCGAAGCGCGGCGCGACGCCGAGCAGAAGACCGGCAAGAAGTGCTGCTACCTCGCCAACATCACCGACGAAGTCGATCGACTGATCGAGCTGCACGATATCGGTGTTCGCAACGGCGCCAATATGCTGATGATCAACGCCATGGCGACCGGCCTCTCCGCGGCGCGGATGGTGCGCAAGCACACCGAAGTGCCGCTGGTCGCCCACTTCGATTTCGTCGCACCTTTCTCGAAATCGCCGTACTACGGCGTCCATTCGCGCGTGATCACCAAGCTGCAGCGGCTCGCCGGTTTCGACGCGATCATCTTCGCCGGCATGGGCGCACGCATGAAGACCTATCGCAGCGCCGTTCTCGACGACGTCAAGGCCTGCCGCGACACGCTTTGCCCGGCGGACGCCGGATGCCCGGTCAAGGCGGCATTGCCGGTTCCGGGCGGCTCGCAATGGGCGGGCTCGCTGGCACCACTGCATCAGGATATCGGATCGACCGATTTCGCCATCGTTCCCGGCCGCGCCGTTTTCGGTCACCCGGGGGGACCGCGCGCTGGCGCGATCAGCCTGCATCAGGGCTGGGACGCGATCAAAACCGGCGTATCGCTGGCGGACTACGCGCGCGAGCACCAGGAACTGGCCATGTCGATCAGGCACAATACACAATGATTCACCGCGACGTCTACGTCGCGCGCCGCGAGGCCGGCGCCATCGTTCATGCGCACTCGCCGTTCGCTACCAGCCTCGCCTGCCTGCGCCGCGACATCCCGGCTTTCCACTACATGATCGCCCGCTTCGGCGGCGATACGCTGCGCTGCGCGAGCTACGCTACCTTCGGCACGCAAGCGCTGTCCGACGCCGCGCTGGCGGCGATGGCTCAGCGCAACGCCTGTCTGCTGGCCAACCACGGTATGCTGGTCTTTGGCCGCAACCTCGATCAGGCGCTCGACCTGGCCGTTGAACTCGAGGCGCTCTGCGAGCAATACTGGCGCGCCTGCCAGCTCGGCGAACCGGTACTGCTCGATGCGCGAGAAATGGCGACCGTGCTCGAAAAATTTGCCCACTACGGGCAGCAGAGCTGAAAGTTGCAAGTTCGCATTTGTCCGCTGCAATCGTGCACGGTGGCGCCAAGGCGATCATACTGAGCAGCCAATAACTGTATTTTTCCCACTGCCGTTTCTCAGCGGGAAGCCGACCGGGAGGATTGGTCGTTTTTTTACGGAGACAGACCATGTTGTACTTGATCCTGCTTGACTACCTGCGCCCACTTGCCGAGGTGGAAGTGCATCTGGCGGCGCATCGCGAGTATCTTTCCCGACATTACGCGGCCGGGCATTTCCTGCTCTCCGGGCGCCGTGAGCCGCGCACCGGCGGCGTGATCCTGGCGCGTGCCGAATCGCTGGCAGACGTGGCACGCTGGGTCGACGAGGACCCGTTCAAGCAAGCTGGAATCGCCGCCCACGAAATCATCGCCTGGGCTCCCGGCCTGCGCGCCAGCGAGGTTCCCGAACACTGGGTGCCGAATGCCGCGGTGGCGGCGACGACCCCGGCCATCTAGGACAAACGTAAAAAAGGAGTGTTGACGTGCTTGATCTTTATTACTGGACGACCCCGAACGGTCACAAGATCACGATATTTCTCGAAGAAGCGCAGATCCCGTACCGGATCGTTCCGGTCAATATCTCGAAGGGCGAGCAGTTCGCTCCCGAATTCCTCAGGATCTCGCCGAACAACCGCATTCCCGCGATCGTCGACCACGACCCGGCCG
>JAGTRW010000050.1 GCA_018262095.1 Pseudomonadota bacterium | reverse complement strand
GCGGTTTCCTCCCTCGAGGCTTGTCCGACGCCTGCCCGCCAAGTCCGGGCCTGCTTGACGTGTCCGCGCACGAGGGCAGGCATCCGACAACCCTTAACGATCGCCGACGATCAATACCCCTCATGCCGCCAGCTCCTGACAATTGCCCCGTCCCCCGGTTCACGCGGCAATCGTTGAGCAACACGATCAGCTGAACTTCGTGCCAGCTTCTGACCAAAATTCCGAATTTGCCGATCTCTGCTGACACCATGTTGTCAGCAGCCCCTGCGCACAATGGTCGCTCCTTTCACCAACCACCAAGGAGTCATCAATGAACGCCGTCAACTGGTTCGAAATCCCTGTCGCCAACTTCGAGCGCGCGGTCGCTTTTTACGAGAAAATTCTGGCGACCCGCCTGGCGCTCGACAGCAGCTTTCCGGGAATGCGCATGGCCATCCTTCCTTATCAGCAACCCGGCGTCGGCGGTTGCCTGTTTGAATTCGAGCAGGCCAGGCCGCATGCCGATGGGGTCCGCATCTACCTCAACGGCGGCGATGATCTGGGGCCGGTGCTCGACCGCGTCGTCGGTGCCGGCGGCCAGCTGGTTATGGCCAAGACATTCTTGCGCCAGGACATCGGCTATATCGGCATGTTCAGCGACAGCGAGGGCAACATCGTCGGCCTGCATTCGATGAGCTGAGCGTGCTGCGTCGCCGGCGCACTTCGGCCGGTGATGGCACAATGAGCGCCATCCAACCCGCCGACTGAAAATCCCATCATGCGCCGCGCCGATCGTCTTTTCCGCCTCGTCGAACTGCTGCGCAGCAAGCGGCTGGCCACCGGGGGCTGGCTGGCCGAACAGCTGCACGTCTCGCTGCGCACGCTGTACCGCGACATCCACGATTTGACGCTGTCCGGCGTTCCGGTCGAGGGTGAGGCGGGGGTCGGTTACCGCCTGCGTTACCGGCTCGACGTTCCGCCGCTGCTCTTCGATGCGGCCGAGCTGGAGGCGCTGCTGGTCGGTTCGCGCATGGTACAGGCCTGGGGCGACACCGACCTGGCGCAGGCCGCGACGGCTGCGCTGGCCAAGATCCACAACGTCTTGCCCGAACTGTTGCGACGCGAGGCGCAGCAAGCCCAGCTCTTCGTCCCGTCGCCGCAATACCAGCGTCCGCAGCACCTCACCGAACTTCGCCGCGCGGTGCGCCAGCGACGCATCGTTGGCCTTGCCTATCGGCGCGCAGACGGCGAAGCGTCCGAGCGCGCGCTATGGCCGCTCGGGCTTTTTTTCTGGGGTCAGAACTGGACCTTGGTCGGCTGGTGCCTGCTGCGCGATGGCTTCCGTCATTTTCGCGTCGATCGAATCGATCGACTGACCGTTCGCGACGAGCGCTACCCCGAGCAGAAGGGGCGCCGCCTCGGCGATTTTTTCGCCGCGCTTGAGCGCGATGAGGGAATCAAGATTCCACGACGCTAATCAGCGCCGGGGCCCTGGAGGGCGTGGTGGGATGGGCGGTTAGCGCCCGGCCGCGCTCAGAGGATAGAAAAATCGCCGGAAAAACTCGCCGACGATGCTGCGGCGCTTTCGATCGCCGAGACGACAAGAGGAATTTCCTCGGGGGAGAGCGCGCCGAAACCGATGCGGAAGCGGCTGGCGCCATCCGAAGCGCGCAGCCAATAATCATTGCCTGGCGAGATCAGGACGTTGCGCTTGGCGCATTCGGCGACGAAGCGGCGCTGGTCGACGGTGTCGGCCAGCTGGCCCAGCAGGCAGAGGCCGGCGGGCGGGTCGTCGAACGCTACACCGTGCTTTACACCAGCGAGGGCGTTGCGCAGTCGTTCGCGCGTGAGACGGTAACGCGGACGAATCCGCTCAAGGTGAGTCTGATAAAGCCCGTTGTTGATGAAGCGTGCCAGCGTCCGTTGCAGGAAGGCAGAGCATCCGAGGTCGTCGGCCATCTTCAGCGACACCAGGTGCGCGACGAGTTCCGGCTGGCCAGTAACGCCCGCCAAACGGAGTGCCGGAAGCAGGCTCTTGGAGAAGGTGCGGATGCGCACCAGGCGCACCTTCGGGAAGTGGGTGGCGAGTGCGGCAAGCCGCGTCGGCGCTTCGTCGAGATAGTCGAGGTCGCCGAGGTAATCGTCCTCGATGATCAGGAATCCACCTTGGCTGGCAGCTTCCAGAACGCGGATGCGCGCCGCTTCCGTCCAGCTTCTGCCGCTGGGGTTGCCGTAGGTTGGGCAACAATAGAAGGCGGCCACCGCGCCGGGGGGCGAGATAGCGGCCAGCGCTTGCGGATCGGGTCCGTCATCGCCGAGGCCGATAGGATGCAGCGCTGCATCCATGCCCGCAAAGGCCATGCGGGCACCCGGATAGCAAGGGTCTTCACAGGCGACGGCGGCACCTCGTTCAAGCGAACGGGCGACGAGGCTGATCGCCTGTTGCGCGCCCGAGGTGATCAGCATCCCGCTTGACGGATCGGATTCGATGCCGATTTCGTGGTCGAGGCCGGCAATCGCTTCGCGTAGACCGGGGTGGCCACGATACTCTTCGTAGCCGCCAATGCTGCAGTCGGATGCGGCGACTTCGGCCAGCAGCCTGGCAAATTCCGCGACCGGGTGGATGCGCAGATCGGGTTCGATACGGTTGAGCTGGAACACCTTCTGTGCGGACTCCTGCGTTTCGCCGGAAACACGAAACGCCGAGCGTTGAGCAGACTTGGCTAAGCCGAAATCGCACAGCTCCCGATAGGCCGCGACCACCGTCGCAGGGCTGACGCCCAGCCGCGCTGACAGCGCGCGGACGGAAGGAAGGGCGGCGCCGGGTGCGAGATGCCCGGCGCGGATGGCTATTGCGTAGGCCGTCGAGATCTGCGTACGAACCGAAATTTCCGAACCTCGATCAATCTGTAGTGATACAGAAATCATTTGTTCTCTCGTTTGTTTGCCTGTTTGTACTATAACACATCGATATAATAGGTTTTTTTTGTAATACAGTCAGGGGCTGCCATGAATGCACCATTTGCCGCACGAATGGACGCGATGAAGCCATCGTCGATCCGCGAACTGCTTAAGATGACCGAGCGTCCGGAGGTGATCTCCTTTGCCGGCGGGCTGCCGGCACCCGGGCTTTTTCCGATCGACGACATTCGGGTTGCCGCCGAGCGCGTGTTTGCCGAGAGCGGCGCCCGGGCGTTTCAGTATGGCGTGACCGAAGGTGTATCGACGCTGAGAGAATTGATCGTCGCCGAAATGGCGAGCCGCCAGGTGGCGTGTTCGGCGCACGACGTGCTGATCACGACCGGATCGCAGCAGGGTCTCGATCTGCTCGGAAAAATCTTTCTCGACCCTGGCGATGTCATCCTGACCGAAACGCCGACCTATCTGGCGGCCATCCAGGCGTTTCAGTGTTTCCAGGCGCGCTTCCTGCCGGTGGCGACCGACGACCAGGGAATTATCCCGGACGCCGTCGATGAACTGGCGGCGAGCGACAAGTTGCGCTTTCTTTACGTGATCCCGAACTTCCAGAATCCGACCGGACGGACGCTTTCGCTGGAGCGCCGCAAGAAGCTGGTCGACATCGCCCAGCGCCGGAATTTCGTGATCATCGAGGACGATCCCTATAGCCGGTTGCGCTATCGCGGCGAGCATCTGCCGCCGATAAAATCGTTCGATGACAGCGGCTGCGTCGTCTATCTGAGCACGCTGTCCAAAACTGTGGCGCCGGGTTTTCGTACCGGCTGGGTGGTGGCCTCGGCGGCGATCCGCGACAAGCTGGTGATCGCCAAACAGGCAGCGGACCTTCACACGTCGAGTTTCGATCAGTTGGTGCTTGAGCGCTACCTGCGCGATTTCGACAACCGACAACACGTCGACAAGGTGTGCGCGGCTTACGGCGAACGCTATGCGGTGATGGACGAAGCGCTGCG
The DNA here is from genome assembly GCA_018262095.1 of Pseudomonadota bacterium. Lineage (GTDB taxonomy): Bacteria > Pseudomonadota > Gammaproteobacteria > Burkholderiales > Rhodocyclaceae > Propionivibrio. The sequence continues at coordinate 22,077 of JAGTRW010000050.1, read as the reverse complement.
GCAGCATATGTCCGACGGCTATTCCTGGACGCATCCTGAGGGCGGCATGTTTCTCTGGGTCAGCGGGCCGCAGACGCTCGATGCGTCTTCGATTCTTGGCCAGGCGATCGAAAACGGCGTGGCGTTTGTCCCAGGTGCGGATTTTTTCCCGGGCGGTGGCGGGCGCAACAATATGCGACTCAATTTCTCCAATGCGGATCCGGAATCGATTCGAAGCGGAATCTCCCGGCTAGCCGCGATCTGTGCCGCTGTGCAGTGACAGGATGGGGCACACCGCGGTGTGCTGATCTCTGCTGCGCAGTAAAGCACCATTTACGCCGCGGCGCGGGCGAGAATCTGTTGAACCAGCGGGTGCTGCTCGCCGCGGCGGTTGCGGATGGCGTAGATCTCCTCGACCACGTTTTCGCATTCGCCCAATAAAGCCAATCCCGACGACCGCGCGAGATCGTCAGCGCCACGCCGACTTACCGGAAAAACGCCCAAACCGCGTGCCGCGAACAGCGACATCAAGGCGCTGTCCTCGAATTCGCCAACCACTTGCGGCTTCAATCCGAGGTCGTTGAACCAGTGATCGAGTCCCGAGCGCAGTGCCGAGTGGCCGGTGGGAAGCAGTACGGGCAAACGCTCGATCGATTGCGGAAAGCTATCCATCATGTCCTGGCCGACCAGATAGGCCGGGCCGTACCAGACCACCGGCGACGACAGCAGGCGATCGCAGCTCAAGCGCAGGTTCGGGTTGCTCGGTGCGGCTTGGCCGGTCAGCACCAAGTCCAGGCGGTGCAGCGCCAGCTCGGTCTGCAACTGTTCAAACTCGCCTTCGTGGCAAATCAAGCGCAGGTCGGGCGTGTCGAGCACCGGGCCGAGCAAGGCGTGCGCGGCAAGCTTTGAAATGCCGTCCGACAGGCCGACGGCGAGTCTCACAACGCGGCGCGAGGCGGCGTCCCTGACGGCTTCCGGGAGCGCCTCGCCAATCTGAAAAATGCCCTCGGCGCGCGCGAAAGCAACCCGCCCGGCTTCGGTCAAGGCGACGCCACGACCCTCGGGTTTGAGCAACTGATGGCCGAGCGACTTTTCGAGCTCGCGCACTTGAACGCTGATCGTCTGGATCGCCATGTCGAGTCTTTCGGCAGCTCGCGCGAAGCCGCCTTCCTTGCTGACCATCCAGAAATAGTAGAGGTGTCGGTAGTTCAACATTCGGTCTTCCTTCGTATTTTGCGAAGCTTGGCTAAGATAAATGCAGGTTTATTCTATCTCGCGAAAAGCCGATGATCGGCGTCATCTTGTTGCCAAAGCGAAAGCTCATGACCGCATCAGGCGGCGCCGCCCTTAATTATTGAGTTAGCCATGGACCTTCTTCTCGACCCCAACATCTGGATCGCCTTTTCGATGCTCACCGCGCTGGAAATCGTTCTCGGCGTCGACAACATCATCTTCATCTCGATCCTCGTCGCCCGTCTGCCAATGCACGTGCGCGACAAGGCTCGCCGTCTTGGCTTGGCCTTTGCCATGCTGACCCGGCTGATGCTGCTGGCGTCATTGAGTTGGGTCATGGGCCTGACGACCGAGCTCGTCTCGTTTTTCGGGCAAGGCATCAGCGGACGCGATCTGGTGCTGCTGGGCGGTGGCCTGTTCCTGCTCTACAAGGCGTCGCACGAAATCTTCATCGAGGTCGAGGCGCCCGGCGAGGATTCGCCTTTCTCGACCGATGGTGCAGCGCTCAAGGCTTCCGGACAGAAACTGTTCTGCTTCATCATCGGTCAGATCGCGGTGATCGACATCGTCTTCTCGCTCGATTCGGTGATCACGGCGGTCGGTATGGTGGACAATCTCGGCGTAATGATGGCCGCCGTGGTCGCGGCCGTCGGCGTGATGTTTTTTGCTGCGAAGCCGATCGGCGAGTTCGTTGAGCGCCATCCTTCGGTCAAAGTGCTCGCCCTGGCCTTCCTGGTCATGGTCGGCATGGCGCTGGTCGGCGAAGCCTTCGACATGCATGTGCCCAAAGGCTATATCTATGCGGCGATGGCGTTCGCGCTACTGGTCGAGGCGATCAACATCAGAGCGCGTCGCAACCATGGCGCCAAACGATCGGCAAATCACGGCACCGGGATAAGTGGGTTATGCCCGCCGGCCAAATTGGAATTCGCGTCCAGTGGGGGGGCTTGTGAAGCGTAGAAAACAAGGCTAACTTTGCTTGCCGATCAACGGATTCTTGTAGAGGGTAAACAGCCATGCAAAAGATACTGCTGCCCGTCGATGGATCGCCCGACTCGCTTTACGCTGTACGCCAAGCCGTTCGCGAGTTCTTCAATAATCCGAACGTTGAAATCCATCTGCTCAATGTTCGCCGGCCACTCTCGTCGAATGTCGGGCGCTTCGTGAGCCGCAGGAATGTCGAGAGTTTTCATCGGGAAGAAGCGGGAAAGGCGCTCAAACCCTGTGTTGAGGTGTTCACCAGGTACGGCGTTCCGTATTCGGAACATATCGGGACCGGTGACAGAGCCGAGGTGATTGTGGCCACCGCCAGGCGTTTGCGCTGCAACCTGATCCTGATTGGCACCGCGCGCAAGAATTCGCTGATCCGCGCGCTTGAGGGTTCGACGACCAACCGTATCCTGCAACTGACCAGCGTCCCCGTCCAGATCGTTTCCGGCGACAAAATTCCGTCTCTGATGCGCTATGGCTTGCCTGCTGGAATTGGCGCGGCGATCACGGCGCTGCTGATGCTCACCGCAGCAGATTGAGTGCTCGATTTAAATTCGATAATTGGATTCTGGCTCGCGCAATACTTCGGGTTTTGCGAAGTTTTACTCCAAGGAAGCTTGCTTCTCGATGAAGATGTCCCCATGTACAGTTGCAGCACATTCCTAAAGAGGACCTGTACCACCATGCGAACTGAAACCCGCGTCATCGACCTCACCAAAACCGAATACGGCACTTACGCCGTGCCGGATACCAACCGCGTGATCCGCAATACCTATCAGCTGCTCGCGCTGTCCACCGGCGTTGCCGCCGCTGGTGCCGGCGTCAGCCTGTGGGCTGGCTTCGGCGCGCTGGCCGGAATCGTGTTCACGCTGCTCGGCCTGCTCCCGCTCTTTTATCTGAGCAGGAACCGCAACAGCGCAGCGGCCGTGCCGGCGATGTTGACCTTCACCGCGTTGAGCGGATTGGGCTTGGGCCCGACGCTGAGCCACTATCTCAGTCTGCCCGGCGGCAGCAGTACCGTGCTCACTGCCGCGGTACTCACCACGGCGGTCACGCTGGCGCTCACCGCGTACGTCCATAAGACCGGTAAGGATTTCACCCAGATCGGCGGCTTCCTTTTCGCCGGCCTGATCGTCGTTCTGCTGGCGGGCGTTGCCGCGCTGTTCGTCCCGGCGATGCAGGCTGGCGTCTCGGCCGTCGCCGCGCTGCTCTTCTCCGGCTTCATCCTTTTCGACACCAGCCGCCTGATCCGCGGCGAGGAAGACAACTACGTGATGGCCGCCTGCAGCATGTATCTGAACGTTCTCAACCTGTTTCTGTCGATCCTGCAGTTGCTCGGACTTTCGGCCGACGACTGATATCGACGCTCGGCCAAGCCGCTACGGGGTATCCAGCAGCCTCCTTGAAACGACCAGGCAGGAATGTCTGCGCAACAAACACGGGAGATATAGCCTGATGAAAGTGAAGTCTTCGATCAAAGGCGGTGCGGAATATTTGTGCACCAAGCTCGGTGATGTCGTCGTCGCCATCCAGCAGGTCGCCGTGGTCAAGGGCGCCGCGATGTGGGAAGTCGAGCGCAAGATCGGTGCCGGAATAAAAAGGCGACTGATCGTGTCGGAACGCTCGCTGATCGCCATGCCCGCCTAGGTTCAAGCTCTGCTCAGACCTGGTGGCAGCGCCAGCCCGGGCAAGCGCTGCGTGCGCTATTGCCGTGAACGCCGCGAACGGAGTTTCGTGCTTGTCGCCATGCCGCGAAATACTTGCCGAGTTGGTCCGTGGGCGGTGTCTCGGCATTGCCAGGCGAGCTTTCAAGCTTCTTTTCCTGCCGAGCGACGATACTCAAGCTCTGCGCCTTCAATGGATTTATCGTTGATCAGTCGAGACATCAGTGCCACGGCAATGGCCCGTGTCCGGCTGTTGAATTCCGCCGCGCCGCTTGAGAGGAGCGGCATTTCGATCAGCCCAAGTTTTCCGTAAAGTTGCTGTAGCCGGCCCTGGACGCTGCGCAGGGATAGCTTTCGTCGGTCGGCGATGGCCTGGTCGGTGAGGCCCAGGGTGATATCGAGCAAGGCTTCGTATTCGGCTTCGGTCAGCCCTTCAGAGCGGCCAAGGCTGCGTTGCTGGACGCCTCGAATTTCGCGATCGATCACATTCTGGCCTTCGAGAAAAACACACTGGATCGAGCGGCGCAGACGCTCCTTGGAGGACGTTTTCAGAATGTAGCCATAAGTGGCGCAGGGAGGGACGATTTTGGTTATACCGCGCACGTACGCTTCATCGTCATAGTTTGACCAAAAAACGATCGGCATCGACGGGCTTTCGGCCCAGATCGCTTTGGCGGCCTGAACCCCGGTCTTTTTCGGCATCTGCAGATCCATGATCACGCCTTTTGGTGCGTACTCCTGCACCAGTCGGATGGCCTCTTCGCCGTCGGCGGCCTCGATCAGTTGCGTGCATTCGAGATCCGAGGCGATGATCACCTCGCGCAGGAAATTGCGGTGAAGCGAATCGTCCTCGACGATCAGGAAAGTACTCATACGTGCATACCTCCTTGGGTCTGGGCCGTCGAGTCGTGGGCGGGCAGGGTAATTTCGAGCCATGTCCCCAGGCCGTCGGGCCTGGCGCTGACCGTCAATTCGGCCTGGATCAGCGACGCGCGCGTGCGCATATTGCTCAGGCCTCCGTTGCGGCGGCCTGATGTTTTTGGAAGTCCGCTACCGTCATCCGAAACGATAATCCGTATCAGCCCATCCGCGCGCATCAGGCGAACGTCGATGGTCGAGGCATTGGCATGGCGGACGGTGTTGTTGATGGCTTCCTGGACGATGCGGTAAAGGGCCACCAGCGTGTTGCTGGGCAATTCTTCGATGCCTGAGCTGCCGTCATCGTGGAGATGGTAATTGAGCAGCGCCGTATCCGAGCGGACGCTGCGTTCGAGCAGCGCTTCGACGGCCTGCCCGAAACCGAAGAATTGCAGCACCGACGGCTTGGCATTGTCGATAATGATCCGCAACTCGCGCAGGCAGTGCTCGACATCTTCATGCAGCGCCTGAAGCTCGCTGCCGCGCAAGGTCTCCTTGTTGATCCGGTGTTTGAGATTGCGTGATATCCGGGTCAGATCGGCCAGCGTCTGGTCATGCAGGTCCATCCCGATGGCCTGGCGAGCATTTTCCAACTCATCGGTCAAATGCAGTGCGCCGATGCGCAGTCCTTCTGACCTGACTTCCGCTTCCATCTGTTGAAACTCGCTATGTTTGGCCTGTTCGCTTTGTTGCAAGGCAAAAAAATAGGGCGACAGGATGTCGGCAATGATCCGCGCGGAAGCGACATCGACGGCGGTGTAGGTCCCGATTTCCTGAGTCGAAAAAGACAGCGAGCCGATCACCCGGCCTTCGACTTTGAGCGGGACGTGCAGCCGGCTGTGCAGTCCGGCCGCGAAAATAGGTTGGGAAAAAGCGCTGTCGAAGTGAAAGCGGGGGTCTGTTTGGGCGTCATCGGTCAGAATGTGGTCGACCTTGGCGGTGAGCAAGTCGCGGATCGGACTTTCGATAATCGGCATGAAGGCGCTGGTGCTCGCGTCCCATTCGGTGTGCAGCCCGGTTTCGTAGGCCGCGATGATCGTTCTGTCGCCATTGATCAGCGCGACATCCAAATGATCGTGCGGCAGGACGTCCAGGATATCGGTCGATACGGCACTGATCACGGCGCGGAAATCGAGTTGCCCGGCAATGGCCCGCAGGATCGACAGTATTTGCGCCAGATCGATGGCGCCGGTTGAATTTCGCATGATCGATTCCTTGATGGATCCAGGCCAGACTATCTGCCGATAGTTTGCCACTTAATAGTGGGATATCCGGAATAAGCTTGCGGGATCCCGCAAAAAATGTTCGTGATTGGCGCTTTTGGTTTGTCCGTTAAGCATCGATAGTTCCCTGGTCGCGAAGAAAATACGGTCTGCATAATAGCTGCAGCGAGAAGAAGCGATGGGCAGTCGAGGGGGAGGCATTGATCCGTTGCGAGTCATCGATTAATCAACCGGGGATAAAGATGAAGACGATAGTCCAAAAAGTGCTGGGGGCGGTTGCTGTTGGCAGTTTGCTTGCTGTCCAGGTGCCGGCGAGCGCGGCGGATACCGCGAGTAAAAAAATCGCGCTATCGAATAATTTTGCCGGGAATTCATGGCGTCAAGCCATGCTCAAGAGTTGGGAAAAAGTCACCAAGGAGGCTGTCGCACAGAAGGTCGTCGCCCAGGCGCCGAGCTTTACCACGGCTGAGAATCAGGCCACGGAACAGGCCGCTCAGATTCAGAACATGATATTGCAAGGCTACGACGCGATCGTCGTCGACGCGGCTTCGCCAACGGCGCTCAATGGCGCAATCAAGAAGGCATGCGATGCGGGCATTGTCGTCGTATCCTTTGATGGTGTCGTCACCGAACCTTGTGCCTACCGCATCGCGGTGGACTTCAAACAGCTTGGCGAGATGCAGATTGACTACTTCGCAAGTCGCGGACTCAAGGGTAACTTGCTCGAAGTACGCGGGCTGGCCGGCGTGTTTGTCGACGATGAAATTCATCAGGGCATCGGCGATGGCGTAAAGAAACACCCCGAATACAAGATAGTCGGCTCGGTTCATGGCAACTGGACGCAGACGGTCGCGCAAAAAGAAGTTGCGGCCATTCTCTCGACCTTGCCGACGGTAACCGCAGTGGCCACCCAGGGCGGCGACGGTTATGGCGTCGCCCAGGCATTCAAGGCCGCCGGGCGTCCGCTGCCGGTCATCTTTCTTGGCAATCGCCATGATGAGCTGACCTGGTGGAAGGAGCAGCGCGACGCGAGCAAGTACGAAACCATGTCGGGCAGCATCGCGCCAGGTTCTTCGACATTTGCTTTCTGGGTTGCCCAGCAAATCCTTGGCGGCGCCAAGGTTCCCAAGGATATGAAGTTGCCATTGACGGTGGTGACTCAGAATACGCTCGATGAAGCGCTCAAAAATACCGAGCCCGGTGGCGTCGTTAACATGGAGTACTCACAAAAGGACGTGGTCGATTTTCTGGCCAAGCTGAAGTAGCGCTAACGATCCCTCTTGGTCGATTCGGCTGAATAAAGGAACACGGTGATCAATTCGATTCCTGAGATGCTGTTCGAAGCGCGAGATACGGCCAAGGCCTTTGCCGCAGTGCAAGCGCTGCGCGGGGTTGATTTTCAGGTCCGGCGTGGAGAATGTGTTGGCCTGGTGGGACACAACGGGGCGGGTAAATCGACCCTGATGAATGTTCTGTCCGGAACGCTCGCTGCTGATCGTGGCGAGCTCCATTTCGCTGGCCTGGCGGTGGGTTCCGGATGGGATGTTCGCGAAGCGCAGCGGCTGGGGGTGCGCTCGGTTTATCAGGAATTATCGCTGTGTGCCAATCTCTCGCTGGCCGAGAATATGCGTATTGCTCAGCCGCAGTTCAAAGGATGGAACTGGCGCTTGGCCGCCGGTGCGCAGCTGATGGCGACGCTCGATCGAATCTTTCCCGGCCATGGCTTGCACGCCGACCAGGTCGTCGGCGAGCTGTCGATCGGCCGGCGCCAGATGGTCGAAATCGCCCGTGCCTTTACCCCCGGGGCATTGGCGCTGGAAGTCATGATTCTCGACGAGCCGACTTCGTCACTTGACAATCAGGCGGCGGCTCAACTGCTCGCCTATATCCGTGAATTCGTCGCACTTGGAAAAAGCTGCATTCTGATCTCGCATAAACTGCGCGAGATCTTCACCGTAACCGACCGCATCGTGGTGATGCGAGATGGCCAGGTCGTCGAATCGGTGCTGACCGAGCAGACCAGTCGCGACCGGGTGGTCGCCGCGATGGGGCAGGACGAACAGGTTCAGGAGAACCCTCGACATGTGGTTGCTCAAACGGGGTCGGCGGAAGCGCCGCTGGTCGTCAACGTCTCGTCGACCAGCGCAGCGCGCTTGGGAGTAAAGGCCATGGCCGGCGAGGTGATCGGTCTGGCCGGGCTCGCCGGACACGGGCAAACGACGTTGTTGTTGCGCTTGCAGGCCGGGTCGGCGACCCGCGCCGAGTCATCGGTATGGGTAGGCGGCGCCACCTCGTTTGTCGCTGGCGACCGTCAGACCGACGGGGTGTTCGGCCTCTGGTCGATCGCGCGCAATATGAGCGTCGGCTGGTTCTCGCAACTGTGTCATCGGCGCCTCATCGACCTCAAGGGCGAGCGCGAATATGCCGAACATTGGCGGCAGCGTCTGGGGCTGGTGACTCCTGACCTCGATCTGCCGATCTTTTCCCTGTCCGGCGGCAACCAGCAAAAAGTGTTGTTCGCCAGGGCCCTCGGCTCCAGTGCGTCGATCATTCTGATGGACGATCCGATGCGCGGCGTCGATGTCGGGACCAAGCGCGATGTCTATGCCTTGATCGCCGAGGAGGCCCGTCGTGGACGCACCTTCGTCTGGTACACCACCGAGTTCGATGAGCTGTTCCACTGTGATCGGGTATATGTCTTCAACAACGGCGAAGTGGCCGGCGAGCTTTCCCGCGCCGAGCTGAGCGAGGAGCGGGTGTTGGATATGTCCTTCGATAAGATTGCCGCATGAGTTCCCTTCAAGCAAAGCGCGGCGTACTTGTCCTGCATAACATTCTGCCGGCATTGGCGTTGTCCCTGTTGCTGGCGGCGGTGTTCTGGCGTCAGCCGCGAGCGATGTCCTACTTCGGCGTCAATCTGCTGCTCAATTTGGCGATTCCCTTGATGTTCGCAAGCCTGGCGCAAATGATGATTTTGGCGGTCAGCGACCTGGATCTGTCTATCGGCCCTTTTGTCTCGCTCGCCGCGAGCATCGGTGCAACCTTGCTGCCAACCCGGCCGGCGCTGGCGATGCTCGCCTTCGTCGCAGCGGTTGCGGCCTACGCGCTGGCTGGCGCTTTGATCGAATCACGTCGCCTGCCATCGATTGTGGTCACCCTGGGACTGTCATTCGTCTGGCTCGGCTGCGCCGTGCTGCTGCTGCCAACACCAGGCGGATTGGCGCCCGACTGGTTGAGCAGTGCAATGGCTTACCGTACGCCGTGGCTGCCGATGCCGATCTGGATGGCGCTTTTCGCTGCCGCGCTGGGCCACGTCCTGGTCACGCGTAGCGCGTTCGGAACGCTGGTACGGGGGCTGGGCGGCAATCCGACCGCGGTGGCGCGCGTTGGCTGGTCGCTGGTGCGGCTGCGCGCCGGCGTCTACGCGTTGGCCGGCCTTTTCGGTGTCCTGGCGGGGCTGATGCTGGTCGGACAAACGACCTCGGCTGATCCGAATATCGCCTCACGCTACACGCTGGTGTCGATTGCGGCGGTCATCCTCGGTGGTGGGAAATTCGTCGGCGGCTACGTCTCTCCGGTCGGCACCGTCGTCGGTGCCTTGACGATGACCTTGGCAGCGTCCTTTTTGACCTTTCTGGAGGTCGCGCCCGACTGGCAGGTCGGCATGCAGGGATTGATCCTCATCGTGGTGCTTGGTCTGCGTGCCGCGATCGACCGCCTGGAGCGCATCGCGTGAAAACCCACACAGTGTCCCATTTCGCCAAATGGCAGCGTTGGCGAGCTGGCCGTCCGTGGCTAGGTTCATGTCTTGCCGCTGTACTGGCCTGGGCCGCGACGGTATTCAGCGGGCAGGGGCAGGGGTCAGGCGAACTGCTCACCGTGGCGCTGACTTTTTCGGCCTTCACGGTCTTGGTGTCCCTGGGGCAGATGCTGGTGATCAGTGTTGGCCCAGGCAATGCCGACCTCTCGATTCCGTCGTCGATCGCGCTGTCGGGCGCGGTGGCGATGCTGGTGATGGATGGCAGCAACGCGATGATCGTGCCGGGCATCCTGGCGGCGGTTCTGGTGGGGGCGCTGGTGGGAGTCTTCAATTTTTCCCTGATCCGGGTGCTGAGCATCCCGCCGATTATTGCCACCCTTGCCGGGTCGCTGATCGTGATGTCGGTGGCGATCGCCATTGGCCGGGGTCTGAAGATCAAACCACCGCCGCTGTTTTCCGATTTCATGGCCATGCGCCTGTTCGGTATTCCTCTGCTCGCCGTGGTGGTTCTGGCCGTGAGTATCGCCATCGCCCTGATGCTCGAAAGAACCGTACTCGGGCGTTCGATCGAGGCGGTCGGGCAAAACGATCGCGCGGCAGGTCTGGCGGGGATGCGGGTCGAGCTGACCCGGTTCTGGGCCTACGTCATCTGCGCGGCACTGGCCGGGCTTGCCGGGGCGCTGATTTCCGGCTTTTCCGGTGGGAATTCGCTCGATCAGGGACAGGAATACATTCTGCTGACGATTGCCGTGGTCGTCATCGGCGGTACGGTGGTCAGCGGCGGGGCGCCCTGCGTACCGGGAATCTGGAGCGCCGCCATGTTCATGTTTCTGCTGGTGGCGATGCTCAACGCGGCGGGCGCCGGGCCAGGGCTGCGCATGTTGTTGACCGGGCTGATCATCATCGGCGTGATTGTGGCGGCGAGTTCGCCGGGCAAGCGCTAAAGCTTTTTACATGATTTGTGGCGCGCTGTCGGTCGCCCTTGTCGCTCGACCCTCTAGCCGGCATCAGTCTATAAGGCGGACGCGGCCCGATCAGCGGATCCTTGATTGAGCAAGGATTGGATTAACGAACAGAGGATTGAACCGTGATCACCGACAGTTTCGAAATCATCGACGAGCGTTTTCGTCATTATGTATTGGGCAATGTCCATCTCGAACGGCTATACACTGGCTGTCGTTGGGCAGAGGGGCCGGCGTACTTCGCCGCCGGGCGCTACCTGCTGTGGTCGGATATTCCCAACAATTGCGTCATGCGCTGGGACGAGACCGACGGCTCGGTCTCGGTGTTCCAGTCGCCTTCGTTTTACGCCAACGGTCACACGATCGATCGCGAGGGGCGACTCGTCGCCTGCGAACACGGCGGACGTTGCGTCTCGCGCTACGAGCTCGACGCTACGCGGACGGTGCTGGTTAGCGGCGGCGATGGCTGGCGTTTCAACTCGCCAAACGACGTGGTCGTCAAGTCGGACGGTACGCTGTGGTTTACCGATCCGAGCTACGGCATCGACACCGACTATGAAGGCCATGCTTCGCCAAGAGAAGCCGGTGGCTGCCATGTCTGGCGCTTTGATCCGAGCAGCGGCGCGCTCAATGCCGTCGCGACCGACTTCCAGCAGCCCAATGGCCTGGCCTTTTCACCCGATGAGCGCCTGCTCTACATCGCCGATACAGGCGCATCGCACGCGCTCGACGGCCGGCGCCATATCCGCCGCTTCAACGTCGACAATGACGGGAAAGGTTTAAGCGGCGGCGACGTGTTTGCCGAATGCGCCATAGATTTGTTCGACGGCTTTCGCATCGATACGCAAGGCAATCTCTGGACCAGCGCCGGCGATGGGGTTCATTGCTATACGCCCGATGGCGTATTGATCGGCAAGATACGCGTTCCCGAAGTGGTCGCCAATGTGTGCTTCGGTGGCCCCAAGCGAAATCGGCTTTTCATCTGCGCCACCACGTCGCTGTACTCTGTCTTCGTAAATGCAGCAGGTGCTGGCAGACCAGCGCATAAGCCCTAGTCAGGCCGGCTACCTTGTTGTCTGTCACGACGCCGTCGGCGTATCTATCTATCCTTTGCCGGCAGCGCCAGCCCGGGCAACCACTGCGCCAGCAGCTTTAGGTCGATGCTTGCTTCGAGCGCGTCGGCCAGACGGTCGAGGTCGCGTTCGCGGCGCGCGTTGGGGTCGAAGGTGCCGCTCGGCTTGTAACCCGTCCATTCGAGCAGTGCCGAGAGCGCTTCGGGCGAATCGAACAGGCCATGGCAGTAGGTCGCCATGATCTGGCCGTCGCTGGAGATGGCACCTTCCGGTTCATCGCCGAGCATCGTCGCCGGATGGTCGAGCGCTGCGCCGTGCGTCACGCCCATATGGATGCGGTAGCCGGCGATCGCCGGGTTGCCGGGCAGCGTCAGCGTGCCGCTGACGTTCTCCAGCGTCTTGGCTTTGGCGAGCGTCGTTTCGAAGTCGAGCAGGCCGAGTCCCGGCGCGCTACCCGGCTTGCCTTCGAGGCCGAGCGGGTCGTGCAACTGCGTACCGAGCATCTGCAGTCCGCCGCAGACGCCGATCAGCTTGCCGCCGTAGCGCAGGTGGCGGCGGATCGCTTTGTCCCAGCCCATTTCGCGCAGCCAGTTGAGGTCGGCCTGGACCGCCTTCGATCCGGGCAGGACGATCAGGTCGCACGGCGGCACCGCGTCGTGCGGGCCGACGATGGTGAAATCGACGTCGGGGTGGAAGCGCAGCGGGTCGAGGTCGTTGTGATTCGAAATGCGCGGGTACGCCGGCGCGATGATCCTGAGCTTGGTATCGGTCTTGGCTTCCTTGCTGCGCGGCAGCGCGTCCTCGGCGTCGAGGTAAAGTCCGTGCAGATAGGGGACGACGCCGAGCACCGGCTTGCCGGTGCGCTCTTCGAGCCAGCGCAGCCCCGGTTCGAGCAAGGAAATGTCGCCGCGGAAACGGTTGATCACAAAGCCCTTGACGCGCGCCTGCTCGGACGCCGAGAGCAGCTCCAGGGTGCCGACCAGATGCGCGAAGACGCCGCCGCGGTCGATGTCGGCGACGATGATCACCGGGCAGTCGACGACCTCGGCAAAGCCCATGTTGGCGATGTCGCGCGCGCGCAGATTGATTTCGGCGGGGCTGCCGGCGCCTTCGACGACGACGCAGTCGTAGGCGGCGCACAATCGTTCCCAGGATTCGAGCACGGCTTTCATGGCGCGCGGCTTGTACTCGTGGTAATCGCGCGCATTGAGGTCGCTGATCGCCTGGCCGTGGATGATCACCTGCGCGCGCTTGTCGGTCGATGGCTTGAGCAGGATCGGATTGAAGTCGATGTGCGCCGCCACCCCCGCGGCGAGCGCCTGCAGCGCCTGGGCGCGGCCGATCTCGCCGCCGTCGATGGTGACCGCCGAATTGAGCGCCATGTTCTGCGGCTTGAACGGCGCGACACGAACGCCTCGGCGGTAAAGCAGACGGCACAGCGCGGCAGCCAGCGTCGTTTTGCCTGAGTCCGAAGTGCAGCCCTGAATCATCAGGCTCGGCGTTTTACTGGGGGGGGAGATGCTATTCATCGTAAAATCTCGGGTCTTTGGATTGCCAAGCGCTCGATTTTCTCATGCCCGCCTCCTTTTTCCCCGATCCCTTGATGTTTTATGTTCCGGATGCGCTCCGGCTACCGCTTGCCGCGGTTACCGGAGTTTTTCTCGACCGCCTGCTCGGCGAGACCCGGCGTTTTCATCCGCTGGTCGGTTTCGGCGCGCTCGCCGATTTTGTCGAAAAGCGCCTCAACTGCGGTTCCGCATTTCAGGACACTCGCCGAGCGCGCGGCGTTCTCGCCTGGGCGCTGATCGTTCTGCCCTGGGTCGCGCTGGCTCTCTGGGGCCGGCGCCATGACCTCACCGGCTGGTTGATCGACGTGCTGCTGCTTTATCTCGCGCTCGGCGGGCGCAGCCTCGCCGAACACGCGCAGCGCGTCGCCGACGACCTTGCGGCCGGTGACCTGGCGGCGGCGCGCGAGCACGTCGGCTGGATCGTTTCGCGCGACACCCGCGAACTCGACGAGACCGGCGTCGCCAAGGCCTGCGTCGAAACGGTGCTGGAGAACGGCAACGACGCGGTCTTCGGCGCGCTGTTCTGGTTCATGCTGCTCGGTGGCCCGGGCGCCTTACTGTTCCGGCTGGCCAATACGCTCGACGCGATGTGGGGCTACAAGACCGAAAGGTTCCTCTGTTTCGGCTGGGCCGCGGCGCGTATCGACGACGCACTCAACTACCTGCCGGCGCGGCTCACTGCGCTCTCTTACGCGCTGTTTGGTCGCACCCGAAGCGCGCTCGCCTGCTGGCGCGCGCAGGCGCCGCAGTGGGAGAGCCCCAATGCCGGTCCGGTGATGTCGTCCGGCGCCGCCAGCCTGGGCCTCGCGCTCGGCGGCGCGGCGATTTACCACGGCGAGGTCGAAGCGCGACCGACGCTCGGCGCAGGTCGCGCGGCGCGCGGCGAAGACATCGCTCGCGCGCTCACGCTGGTGCGGCGCAGCATCGCGCTGTGGCTTGCCGTTTATTTAGTGATTGGAGCGTTCTGTGCTTGAACATGGAGGCCGCCTGCGTCTGGCGGCACAGCAATCCGGGATTGCGCTCGCCGACTGGGTCGACCTGTCGACCGGAATCAACCCCGAAGCTTACCCGGTGCCGGCGATCGATCCGCTGTGCTGGCAGCGCTTGCCCGAAGACGACGACGGCCTCGAAGCGGCAGCTGCCGCTTACTACGGCAACGACCGGCTGCTCGCTCTGCCCGGTTCGCAGGCGGCGATCCAGGGACTGCCGGCGATCTTTCAGCCGGTGGTGGTTGCCTGCCTGGCACCGATGTACGAAGAGCATCCGCAGGGCTGGCAACGCGCCGGGCACCGCTTGCGCCGATTGCCGACGCTCGCACGCGCGCTGGCGGCGGCGACGCCCAACGTGCTGTTGTGCAATCCCAACAACCCGACGGCGACGCAAATTTCTCGCGTCGAGTTGCTCGACGCCGCCGACAAGCTGCGCCAACGCGGCGGCTGGCTGATCGTCGACGAGGCTTTCGCCGACGCCGAAGCTGAACACGCGGTGGTCGATCTGGCGGGCAGCGACGACTATCCGAATCTCATCGTGCTGCGTTCGCTCGGCAAGTTTTTCGGACTCGCCGGCGCGCGCGTCGGTTTCGTTTTCGGCGCTGCCGAAAAACTCGAGCGCTTGCGCGAGATGCTGGGTCCGTGGCCGGTCGCCAACCCGGCGCGTTTTGTCGCGCGCGCCGCGCTCGAAGATACTGCCTGGCAGCAAGGCGCACGCCAGCGTCTGATCGCCGCGTCGCAGCGCCTGGCGGCGCTGCTCGCGCCGCTCGGCGAGGTGAGCCGCACCTCGCTCTTTTGTACGGTCAAGACCGAGCAGGTTGCGCCGCTCTACGAGCACCTGGCGCGGCGCGCGATCCTGACCCGCCGCTTCGACGAGCACGGCCTGCTGCGCGTCGGTTTGCCGGGCAACGAGCGCGAGTGGCGCCGATTGGCCGCGGCCGTGAACGAGCAAAGTGTCAAGGTTTCAGCCGGTAAGCCTGAATGCGGTCAATGACGTTCTGTTCGATATTGCGGTAGAAAAAACTGTAGTCATAGCCGTGATACCAGCCGGGCAGGGTGTTGTAGGGCGCGAAGAGGTTCTCGTAGGTCGCCGGCGCGGGAAGTGCGGTCGGGTTGATCACCAGTGCGCCGTTGTCGCTCTGCGCTGCGGTGTAATGATTGACCTCGTAGCGCGGGCTGGCTGCGAAAAGCCCCGGGTCCGCTCCGGGCAATGAACCCTTGAAGAAGACCGCGCCGAGATTTGCCGTCGCCGGCGCGGCCGCCTCGACGTCGCCGGGGCCTGTGGCAGACCAGGTCAATGGATTGACGCTGTAGGCGTTCTTGCGCACCAACTCCATCTTGCCGCGCCACGGCTCGGCCAGCTGCGACCAGTCGCCGGGCGTCTGTTGCGTGTTGTAGCTCACGATGCAGCCGGTCTGCGTGCGCTCGCCGCAGATTCCGACGCGCGCCAGCGAGTCCGGGAAACTCTTCATGTCGTCGGATGTCACCGACCAGCCGATGACGTAGGCAGCGACCAGCAGCTTCCGCAATTGCGGGTCCTTGAACTTATCTTGCAGCAGATAGAGCAGGAGGTTGGAGCCCTGGCTGTGGCCGGCCAGGATGAACGGTCGCGATTTGCCGTTGGCATCCTTGTTGTCGTGCGCCAGGTAGAAATCGAAAGCGGCTGACACATCCGAGTAGGCCACTTGCATGGCCTGGTTCGCTGCGTTGGCAAACTGCGGCGTGCTTTGCCACAACACCGAGTTCAAGACGTCGAAGCCTGATGCCTGGCGGTAATAGGGTGCGTAGACTTTGGCACCGGCTTTGGCGAACACGCCGATCTTCGATTCGACTTGATACTTGATGATCGGATCAACGTAGGCCTGCGCCAGCGACTGATTCCATTGCGGCGACCACTCTGCGGTTAAGGCCGGGCCCGTCTTGTGGTCATAGCTATAGGTGGTCGGATAAACGAAGAATACGTCGACGGCTTGCGCTGCCGCCGGCGATTCGGCCTGAGGCCGCACCATCCAGTTGGTCGCTTGCGCGTAATCGCTCGGCTCCGGCCGAAGCGCTTCGCTGCCGCAGGCCAGCAAGGGCGGCAGCGACAGGCAAAAGGCCAAAATCGCTGACCGTCTTTGGCGGCTTCTCTTTTCCATGCGGGCTATTTCCTGGTCGATCTTCATCGTCATTACGCTCCCTTCCCATGACTTGTTGTCGGCCGCGAAGGCTTGCGCGCTACGCGGCCATTCAATGGCCGGAACTGCCCCGGCAGGAAGAATGCTAACCGATAGGAATTGGCCGTGACAATCGCAATCGTCGTCGACGCCGCGTCCGATCTCTGCATCGTCGGGCAACGAGCGCGAGTGGCAGCTCCTGGCGGCGGCCGTCGACGAAACTTTGAATTCGATCAGCAGTCGCTGACGGCAACTCCGTTGAGTTAAGCGAAAATCCGCCTTTGGCGCTGACTCTGGCGCCAGTCGCCAATACTTCGGCGAGCTCTCCACAAGCGGCTCCGCCTAGGTTGCCCGCGATGTTTCGATGGCCGGTGGTCGCGCCGGCCCTCGGTCTTGCCGGTGGCTGGCGATCCGGCTATTCGAGACGGGTTTGTCGCGCAACATGTGGGTGGGCTGCGCCTCCGTCTTTGTCATTTTCTCCTCCTTTCGTTTCTCCGTAGCAGAGCCGTGCGCCTCGGCTGGGATTTCCTGCTTTGTCGCCAGTTCGCGCGCGACCCCGTTGGCGACCAGAACCATTGGCTGATTTCAGTCGCCTGTAGAGTATTCCAAAGTGGCTACCCCTCGGCACGTCCAGAGGGGCCGCTGTTCGGCTATTTTTTTGGAACAAACTTTGCTTATGTCTTTGTGTCGAGCGCGAATTGAGTTTCTCAGCGCTTCTTCGCACCAAGACGATTCGTGTTTCGATTCCCGATGCCACAGCATGGTGCGGCAACCACATCTATTCGACAATGAACATACGTTTTCTGGAAACTTTTGTCTGGCTTGCCAAGATCCGAAATTTTCGCCTGACAGCAGAGAAGCTCCACACGACTCAGGCTGCTGTATCAAGCCGGATCGCTACGCTTGAGCAGGAATTGGGCGTTCGCCTCTTTGATCGTGGCGACCGAGAGGTCACGCTGACGCAGGAAGGCAGAAAGGCTCTGGTGTTTGCCGACCGGCTGGTGCGAACTTCGCACGACATGCTGGAAAGGATGAAGGATAGTTCGCTATATACCGGGGTCATCCGGATCGGTGTGATCGAGTCGATCATCCATTCGTGGTTTCCCGATCTTATGGCGCGTATCCATCGCGCCTATCCTCTGCTTGAAGTGGAACTGACTGGCGACACGACGATTCGCACGATTGAACTGTTCAACAAGGGCAATCTCGATCTGATCCTGCAAACCGACCCGGTTTTCGGTGCCGATGTCATGAACATCTCGCTGTGCGATTTTCCGATGCGCTGGGTCGGTTCGCCCGGACTCGATCTGGACGGAGATGTGCTGACTTTGTCCGATCTGGCGGCTTTCCCGGTGCTGAGCTTTTCGCGCAACTCGGGGCCGCACCGATATCTTGAGCGGCTCTTCAGCGATCAGGTCGAAAAGCCGGTTCGCATCAATTGCATGACCTCAGTCTCAGCCATTATCCGGCTCATCGTCGACGGCTTCGGCATTGCCGTGTTGCCGCCCGCCATTATTGCCAGCGAATTGGCGAAAGGCGCTGTTCGACTTCTTCAGCTCGACCGGGAGATGCCCAATATGCCGCTCGTATGCTCCTGTCGCTCGGGCGCTGAGACACCGTTGTTCGAGCAGATCGCGGCCCTGGCTCAGAAAACGGCCCAGGATTTCGCGCGGAATCTACCCGGCGATGTGGCGCGTATGCCGGCAGCCGAACTGGCGGTCGACCCATGGGCTTTGGCTCCGCGCATCAGGGCCGTGGCATGAATGCCAGCGGAATCGTCCGCGCTCGTGCCGGAGTACCTCACAAACAAATCTGATCAGCAGCGATAAAAATTACTTGATGGATGGCCGGAAGGCATTGCCGTAGAGTGATTCTTTCCATAAACAAGACTTGCCAACTGACATGAACACTGCCGAAACACGAGGTATTCTTTGCATCTGGACCGATATCGATCCGCAGTACGAACTTGATTTCAACCGCTGGTACGACCGCGAACACATGCAGGAGCGCGTCGCCATCGAAGGCTTTCAATACGCACGTCGATTTGTGGCGACCAGTGCCTGCCCTCGGCCGTATCTGGCGCTGTATTACACCGACAACCAAGGCGTGTTCACCAGCGAAGCCTACCGCCAGGCGTTTTCCCAACAAACGCCCTGGTCGCTCGAAAATTTTACCCGTATGCGTGGCACGCAACGACGGGTGGGTCGCCTCAGCATCGAGGCCGGCGCAGGCGAGGGCGGCGCACTAGCGCTGTTCGTGGTTCCTGCCGAAAAACTCAAACAGTCCGCGACGTTCGCTGCGATCGAAACGAGATTGATCGAGCTGACCACCCAGGATCACGTCGTCAGCGCGTGCCTGTTGCAGACCGATACCGCGTTGTCGACGCCGGTCACCGCCAATGCCGAGCCGGCGCCGGCTGATGCGTTAGTCATGATCGAAGCCTCACACGAAGACGCGGCGCTTCAACAAGCGAGATCGCTCGCCGAGCACTTGGGCTTGTGCGCCGACGAGGTTTTTTCATTCAAGACGCTCTGGCGTCTGGCATCTTGATTTTTTCTAGGAGACTCCCATGCAATTGAATCGCCGTCATCTCTTGTTGGTCCTTGCCTCTGCCGCTTTGGGACTGTCATCGGTCCAGGCTACCGAGCGCTGGAACATGTCTGTTGAACAACCCGACGGCAATTACATTTCCGTCGTCGCCAAAGATTTTTCGTCCGACGTGGCCAAGGCCACTGGCGGCGAGCTGGAAATCAAAACGCATTCGAACTCGGTCCTGTTCAAACGCCCCGAACTCAAGCGCGCCGTGCAAACCGGGCAGGTGCAGGTCGGTGACGTACTGATTTCGGTGCTCGGGAACGAGGACCCGATGTACGAGGTCGATGCCGTCCCTCTGCTGGCGCGCGACTTCGACAGCGCCTGGAAACTCTGGCAGGCCAGCCGTCCGGCGATCGAAGCCCGGCTGGCCAAGCAGGGTATCAAGCTGCTCTATAGCGTGCCGTGGCCGCCGCAAGGTATTTACACCAAGGTGCCGGTCGCCAAGATCAGCGATTTTAAGGGAATGAAGTTCCGTGCCTATAACGCCGCCACGTCCCGTTTGGTCGAACTGATGGGCGCTTCGCCGACGACGGTGGCTTCCGGCGATGTCCCTCAAGCCTTTGGCACCGGACTGATCGAAGCGATGATTACTTCGCCGGCAACCGGCGTGGACTCTCAGGCCTGGGATTTCTCCAAGTACTACTACGATGTCCAGACGTTCATTCCGAAAAACGTGACGATGGTCAACGCGCGAGCATTTGATCGCTTGCCAGCCGCGTCGCAGAAAGCTGTGCTCGACGCCGCTGCGCGTGCTGAAAAGAAGGGCTGGGATCTGGCACGTTCACAGACGAGCGCTCTGACTCAAACACTGGCGAGCAAGGGAATGATCGTCGGCAAGACGCCGCCAGCCATCGAGGCCGAACTGGTCAAGATCGGTGCGACGATGGCCGACGAGTGGGTCAAGAAGGCTGGCCCTGAGGCCAAAACGTTGCTCGATCAAGCCAAGCGTTGAAAATGATGTCTGACCTACTACACCGCCTCTACCGGATTTCGGGTTATCTATCGGCCGCCTGTTTGGTGATGATCTGCGCTATCGTTCTCGCGCAGATCATCGCTCGCAACTTGGGCTCAACGGTGCGCGACGCCGATGAGTTCGCGGCCTGGGCGATGGCCGCCGCAGGCTTCTTTGGTCTGGCCTACACGCTGCACTGCGGCGCCCACATCCGGGTGTCCGTGGTGACGCGTTTCGTCCCCGAGCAGTTGCACCATCCGATGGAGGTGCTGGCCAGCGCGACAGGCCTGGCTCTCGCCGGCTTCCTGGCCTGCTGCTGCGCTCGCTTTGTACTCGAAAGCTACCAGTTCAACGACCTCTCGCAGGGGCTCATCGCGGTCCCGATGTGGATGCCGCAGTTGCCGATGGTGATTGGTTCTTTCTTGTTGGCGCTCGGTTTTTCCGAACGCTTGTGCTGCGTACTGAGTGGTCGTCCGTTCGAAACGGGCGATGGCCAGGAAAACTCGGAGTAATCGCAATGACATGGACTGTAATTGCCATGGTCGGCACGCTCTTCATGTTGTTGGGATTGGGCGTTTGGGTCGCACCGGCTTTGATTGCCGTTGGCATTCTCGGGCTGCAGGTGTTTTCTGACTCTCCTGCAGGTTCTATCCTGGCGACGACCAGTTGGGCTTCGAGCGCGAGCTGGACGATGACCGCGCTTCCTTTGTTCATCTGGATGGGCGAGATCCTTTTTCGCACGAAGCTTTCCGAAGACATGTTCGCCGGTCTGGCGCCGTGGGTCGATCGCCTCCCCGGGCGGCTGGTACATGTCAACGTGCTCGGCTGCGGCATCTTCGCCGCGGTCAGCGGGTCGTCGGCGGCAACCGCCGCGACCATCGGCCGAATTTCGCTGCCTGAACTCAAGTCGCGCGGCTATCCGGAGAGCCTGTCGATCGGATCGCTGGCCGGTTCGGGTACGCTGGGGCTGTTGATTCCGCCGTCGATTGTGATGATCGTCTATGGCGTGGCGGCGCAGATTTCGGTGGCGCGTTTATTCATCGCCGGTGTGCTGCCAGGTCTCTTGTTGATGGCGTTGTTTTCGGGTTATGTGATGCTGTGGTCGGTGCTCAACAAGCAGAGCATTCCCGCCGCGGGCGTTCGCATGCGTCTGGTTGAGAAGATCTATACGACCCGTCGATTGATCCCGGTGGTTCTGTTGATCATCGGCGTGATCGGGTCGATCTACGCCGGCATTGCCACGGCGACCGAAGCCGCGGCTATCGGCGTGGTCGGCGCGCTGATGATCGCCGGCTGCTCGGGAATGCTTAATCGCTCAACGCTGCTTGACAGCCTATTGGGTGCGGTGCGGACCTCGACTATGATATTTTTCATCCTGCTCGGTGCAGCTTACCTCACCTCGGCGATGAGTTTTACCGGCCTGCCTGCTGAGATTGCCAACTGGATTACCGCCAAACAATTGCCCGCCTGGGCACTGCTCTCCGCGCTGACAGTGTTTTTCATCGTTCTGGGGTGTTTCCTCGACGGCATTTCGATCGTCTTGCTGACCACCTCGGTGATCATGCCGGCGGTTCAGGCCGCGGGTATAGACCTTCTGTGGTTTGGCATTTTCATCGTGCTGGTAGTCGAGATGGCCCAAGTCACGCCGCCGGTTGGGTTCAATCTGTTCGTCGTCCAGAACCTGACCGGCAAGGATATCTTCACGGTGGCCAAAGCCAGTCTTCCGTTTTTCCTGCTGATGGTCATGGCGACCATTCTCATCACCGTTTTTCCGCAAATCGTGCTTAGCCTGCCGCAAGCGATGGTGATTCGCTAGACCGCCGGGTTGCGGCGATGCTGTGTGCGGCAGTCTCCACTCCGCCGCACGCTGGCGTTATGCCTCAGACGATTCGAGGCAGACTCATGGTGCAACACTTCGGGCTGACCGTGTAATCGGCTTCGGTCTTGGCGCGGATCTCGTCGAGGCTCACGCCGGGCGCGGTCTCGGTGAGCACCAGTTGGCCGCCGACGAAGCG